>NZ_JBNHFF010000008.1:0-180937 GCF_059089965.1 Arthrobacter sp. SPT-J7 | reverse complement strand
GGCACACTATTGAGTTCTCAAACAACAGGAGCACCCGGCACCAAGACGACCCTCACAGGCCCTCCATCGCTCCGGAGCAACTTTTCTAACTTACCCGGTTCCCGCGGCCTTTGCAAATCGCCGTTCCCGGCGGATTCAGACCCGAATCCCGGCCCCTCCAACCACCCCAGAGGCGCGTAAAACGCACCAGATCCTGGCGTATGTTCGAAGGGGGTTTGGCCGCTGTTTTCTCTGCTTCAGCAGCAGCGACTCAGAAAACAATACACCCCATCCGGCCACCCCGCAAATCACCCCCACAACCCGCCCAACACCCCCACCCGGCAACCCGCCCGGCGGCCCAAAAACCCCGCCACCACACGGAACCGCCACCCCCGACACCGCACCCCAACACAACCCGGGACCGCCACCCCGCCCCCAGGCCGCACCGTGCAGCCGCTCACAAACCCTCGCGACAAAGGCCCGCAAAGCGGAACGCTGAGCCCGGGAGACCCGGCCACCAAAGAGCCGACGCCACGCATGAGAAGCCCCGGGCCCCGATAGAGGACAACTTCCCCGCCCGGGCGTCGCTAACGTCAGCGGCTGCGGTAACCAACCTCGTCCAGGACACGAGCAATCAGCAGCTCCGGCCGGTAAGGGTCCCTCAGGATGTAGAGCACGGCCCGCGTGCGGGAGCAGGACCACGTCCGACTCAGCATCCCCGACAGCAAAGGGCGCGGACATCGCTGCCCGCGCCCTTCATGTTCATCCGACTGCCGCTGCGTTACCCAAGCGGCAGGCGGCACGCGGAGCCAAACCGCGCCCCGCCGTCGTTGTTTGCTGTTCTTTACTCGGAAATCAGATCCCGGATCACGATGGTCTGGTCACGGTCCGGACCAACGCCAATGGCGGAGAACCGCGTGCCGGACATCTTCTCCAGCGCCAGCACGTAGTTGCGCGCGTTGGTCGGCAGGTCCTCCAGCGTCTTGGCGCCGGTGATGTCCTCGGTCCAGCCGTCGAAGTACTCGAAGATCGGCTTGGCGTGGTGGAACTCGGTCTGGGTCATCGGCATTTCGTCGTGCCGGACGCCGTCCACGTCGTAGGCCACGCAGACCGGGATCTGCTCAATGCCGGTGAGCACGTCCAGCTTGGTCACAAAGTAGTCGGTGAATCCGTTGACGCGCGAGGCATGGCGGGCCAGCACGGCGTCGTACCAGCCGCAGCGGCGCGGACGGCCGGTGTTTACGCCGAACTCGCCGCCCTTCTTCTGCAGGTATTCGCCCATGTCGTCGAACAGTTCGGTGGGGAACGGGCCGGCCCCCACGCGGGTGGTGTAGGCCTTGATGATGCCCACTGCGCGGTTGATCCGGGTGGGGCCGATGCCCGAGCCAACGGACGCGCCGCCGGCGGTCGGGTTGGAGGAGGTGACGAACGGGTAGGTGCCGTGGTCCACGTCCAGGAAGGTGGCCTGGCCGCCCTCCATCAGCACCACCTTGCCCTCGTCCAGCGCCTGGTTCAGCACGAAAGTGGAGTCGATGACCATGGGGCGCAGCCGCTCGGCGAAGGACAGGAAGTACTCCACCACTTCCTCCACGTGCACATCGCGGCGGTTGTAGACCTTGACCAGCAGTTCGTTCTTCTGCCGCAGCGAGCCTTCAACCTTCTGCCGCAGGATCGATTCGTCAAAGACGTCCTGCACGCGGATGCCGAGCCGGGCCACCTTGTCCATGTAGGCGGGGCCGATGCCACGGCCGGTAGTGCCGATGGCCCGCTTGCCCAGGAAGCGTTCGGTGACCTTGTCCATGGTCTGGTGGAACGGGGCCACCAGATGGGCGTTGGCGGAGACGCGGAGCCGCGACGTGTCCGCGCCCCGGGCCTTGAGTCCGTCGATCTCCTCGAAGAGGGCCTCAAGGTTGACCACGCAGCCGTTGCCGATAATCGGGGTGGCGTTGGGGGACAGAATGCCGGCCGGCAGCAGCTTCAGCTCGTACTTCTCCCCGCCGACGACGACGGTGTGGCCGGCGTTGTTGCCACCGTTCGGCTTGACCACGTAGTCCACGCGGCCGCCAAGCAGGTCGGTTGCCTTGCCTTTTCCTTCGTCGCCCCACTGAGCTCCGACGATCACAATTGCTGGCATGGGATCCTCCCCCATTCGATGCGGCGGAAGCCCCGGACAGTCTGTACAAGAAGGAGCCGCTGCCGCGCATGAGAACGCCCCTCACTCCAAGCGGAGTATGTGGGGCTCTTACCCACCAAGTTTAGCCGATGGCCGCTAGGCGCCCTCAATCCGTTTACTCCGATGGCGATTCACGGCCGAAACCGGGATCGCGATTTCAGAGCCGCAACGGGGAGCGTGGTTTCCGGGCCTATCCGGGGAGGACGCATTCAGTGGCGAAAAGATGCAGTAAAACCGGGTGCAGGCGTGTAACTTCTCTCCAGTCGATGAAATGGGGGCGCTGTCGGTCGGTTTACCGGCGGGGGCGCGGCGGCGTCCCGGAGCAGGACGGCGGTACGGCGGCGGTAGGACGGCGGCTTCGGAGCACGACGGCGGTACGGCGGCGGCTTCGGGGTACGACGGCGGACGACGGCGGTGGGCCAGCTTGCTCTGGCCTAAGCCACCGCCGCGGGGTAGCCTGCCGATCATGGCGGCCTCTCATCCGGTGGCACGGATCGGCATTTCCGGCTGGCGGTACCCTCGCTGGCGCGGCACCTTCTATCCCAAGGGGCTGCCGCAGCGCCGTGAACTGGAATACGCCTCCAGCCGCCTGAACTCGGTGGAAATCAACGGCACGTTCTACTCGCTGCAGCGCCCCTCCAGCTTCCGTCAGTGGTATGCGGAAACGCCGCCGGACTTTGTCTTCGCGGTCAAGGGCGGGCGCTACATCACGCACCTCAAGGGACTGAAGGACGTCCGCGAGGCGCTGGCCAACTTCTATGCCAGCGGCGTGCTGGGGTTCGGCGAGAAACTCGGCCCGTTCCTCTGGCAGTTGCCCGAACGCGCCACCTACGACGCCGGAGTCATGGAGAAGTTCCTGGCACAACTGCCGCGGAGCACGCGGGCGGCCGCCGCCCTGGCCGCCGAACACACCGACAAGATGGAGGACCGCACCTGGATTCCGGACGACGGCGCCGACCGCCCGCTGCGCCACGCCGTCGAAATCCGCAGCACCACGTTCATCAACAAGGAGTTCTACGACCAGCTGCGCCGGCACAACGCAGCCTTGGTGCTCGCGGACAGCGCGGGAAAATGGCCGATGCTGCACGAGATCACGGCAGACTTCATCTATGTCCGGCTGCACGGCAAGGACGAGCTTTACGTCGGCGGCTACACGGACACGGATCTGGACCGGCTGGCCGCGGCGGTCAGCGGCTGGCTGTCCGGCTCCGGCTGTCCCGACGGCGCGGGCCGGGATGCGTACCTGTACTTCGACAACGACGCCAAAGTCCACGCCCCGTTCAACGCCATGGGGCTGGCAGAACGGCTGGGCCTGCCGGCCGGCCCCTGACGGTCAGACGCTCGGTGGGGGCACCGCCGTCGTTATGGTCCGCCGTCAAACCTCTAGCTTGCCGCCGGAGGCCTCCAGATAGCAGGTGCCGCAGAGCGACTCGTACCAGACGTCCTCGCCGTCGATGGCGACCTGCTCGCCGTCGAAAACAATCTCCCCGCCCACCCGGCGCGTGTTGAACACGGCTTTGCGTCCGCAGCGGCAGATGGTCTTCAGTTCCTCCAAGGTGTGCGCGATTTCCAGCAGTCGGCGCGCGCCCGGGAAAGCCTGGGTGCGGAAGTCGGTCCGGATGCCGTAAGCCAGCACCGGAACGTTGTCCATCACCGCAATCCGGAACAGGTCGTCGACCTGCGCCGGCTCCAGGAACTGCGCCTCGTCCACCAGCAGACAGGCCACCGGCTGGACGTCCACGTGCTCCAGCAGGGCGTCCGGATCTTCCCCGGCAGCCACCCGGCCGAAGTGTTCGCGCACCGCCTCGCCCGGCCGGATCATGAAGTCCACGTCCCGCGCCATGCCTAGCCGGGAGACGATCTTGCTGTCTCCTTTGGTGTCCAGGTTCGGTTTGGCCAGCAGCACGCGCTGCCCGCGCTCCTCATAGTTGAACGCAACCTGGAGCAGTCCGGTGGATTTTCCGGAGTTCATCGCCCCGTAGCGGAAGTAGAGCTTGGCCAACACAGTCCTTTCAAGCGGTCCCAGCAGTCGATTCTACTGAGCATGGGCCCGGGTGCACGGCAGCGACGGATCAGGGCGCGGCCTCGGCGAAACGCTTGAAACCGGCCAGTTGGCCGGAGTCTGCCTCCGCCATCGCCGTCCGGATCTGGTCCGCCATGCCGGCCAGTTCCTCGCTAATGACGACGTCGGCCGTGAGGGTCAGGCGCGTCGCCCCGCCATCTCCGTCGAGCTCGTAGCGGTAGTACGCCTGCACGTCCCCTTGGGACGAGGCAATGGTGATGCTTCGGCCGACGTCGAGCTCGCTTACCGTGCAGCTTCGATCATGTCCCTGGGAGTGGAAGTCGATGGTTTGGCCCACGACCAACGGGCCTTCGGCGTGCATCTCGCTCACCCCGGGCATCCACGCCGGCGCAGCTGCCCAGTCGGTCAGCAGTGCCCACGCCCGTGCCGGCGGCACATAGACCTGCTCGGTGACCGTGAACGCCGTGTCCGCACCCATACCTGCATCATGCCCTTCCCCACGCGGCGGCGAAAGGCCCGGCGGCGGACTGGGCGTATCGCCTGCTCCGGCCTGCGGAGTGGCGGAATGCGCGGTCCGCCGGGGCGGGCGGACCGGCGGGCCGGGCGGTCGGCCGGCGCGGCTTTCAGAACAACCAGCAGACCCTGGACTGGCAACCTTTAGGTTGCGTATTGTGGAGGCATGGACACGGTTTTTCACGCCCTCGGTCATCCGACCCGGCGGATCCTGTTGGAGGAGTTGGCCGCAGACAACGACCAGACGCTTTTCCAGCTGACCGTGAACCTGATCAACAAGCACCATCTGGAAATATCCCGCCAGGCTGTCACCAAGCATCTGGCCATTCTGCGCGAGGCCGGTTTGGTGACCGCCAGCAGCCGGGGGCGCACTACGGTGCACCACCTGGACCCTGCGCCGCTGTGCGCCGCGCGGGAATGGCTCACGCGTTTCCCGCAACCCACCACGAAGGAAGAACCATGATTGTCACCACCACAAGTATTTTCGTCGACGACCAGCAGAAGGCGCTCGAGTTCTACACCGCCAAGCTGGGCTTCCAGCTGAAGAATGACGTGCCGCTCGGCGCGGACCGCTGGCTGACCGTCGTCTCGCCCGAGGCCCCGGACGGAGTGGAAGTGCTGCTGGAACCGTCCAGCCACCCGGCGGTGAGGCCGTTCAAGGAGGCCTTGGTGGCCGACGGCATTCCGTTCAACAGCTTCGGCGTGGAGGATGTGCATGCCGAGTACGAGCGGCTCGTTGCGCTCGGAGTGGAGTTTATCCAGAAGCCTGCCGACATGGGGCCGGTCATCACCGCCGTGCTGGACGACACCTGCGGCAACCTGATCCAGATCGCCAGCACGAAGGAATAGCCGCAACGGTCAGAAGGGCCGCAGCAGGGCGACATCAGCGCGCCGTGGTCGGGGTCGACGTTGCGGCACCGTGGCTACTCGAGCACGCGCTCCCGCACCAGCGCGGAAAGCTCCTCCGCCCGGCGCACCACCCGGTCTGCCTTCTGCGTGTGGTCCCGAAGCGATTCCTGCAGGGAATCCTCCGCCATCGACGCCAAGTTGGCCTCCACGGTAATGCGTGCGGTGGCCGCGGCGGCGCGGGCCGCCTCGGCCGCTACTGCGATGTCGCTGAGCAGGTCGGATTTGCAGACATCCAGCAGCTCCTCACCCAAGCGGACGACGGCGGTGGCAAGGTCCAGCTGCGCCCTCGCCGGCAGCGTCGCTTCAACGAGTGCCTCGCGGATGGCCGCGCTGCGCTTGGCCCGTTCCTCGTCGGATCCGGACGGCAGCTTGTAGCAATCGACCACCCGCTGGAATTTCTCCTCGTCGGATTCCGCCTCGTCCATTGCGGTCCGTATCAGCTGGTCCGCCTCGGACAAAATGACTTCGAAATCTGTTTCCGAAGTTCCGGACTCGCCCTCCCCGGACTCGGCTGCCGAACCGCCTTCGCCGCTGCCTTCCGCCGGCTTGGAGAAGCTGGCAACCATGCCAATCAGCGCCGCTGCCTGCGCGGCATGGATTGCCCCGACAGCGCCGGCACCCGGCGTCGGATCGCTCGATCCGAGCCGGCCCAGATACTGCTCGATACTTTCATTTCTGCTCACGCTTCAGCCCCGTCCACTGCTGCGGCGGCTGCACTCCAGGTGTCTGCTCCCATCTCTGCATCATCCCCAACAATGCAGCGTCGCGAAAGACCCCGGCGCCGTTCAACCATTGCTTCGAGGAGTGAAAGCGGGCGCAGAAAACGGGAGCTGCCATGGCGGCGAGCTCCCGTTTTCTACCCAGCGGATTGACGAAGTCAGGCGCCTTCGATGGCCGCCTTGGCATTCGGGTCGGAATCGGCCAGGAATTTGCCGATCCGGTCCACTTCTTCGGTTTCGCCGATGGCACCGGCGGCCCGGCCCAGGGCGTACAGTGCGCGCAGGAAACCGCGGTTCGGTTCGTGCTCCCACGGGATGGGCCCGGCACCGCGCCAACCGGCACGGCGCAGCGAGTCCAGGCCGCGGTGGTAGCCCACGCGGGCGAAGGCATAGGACTCGACGGTCCGGCCCTCGGCATAGGCTTCGTCGGCCAGGATCGCCCAGACCAGCGAGGACGACGGGAACTTCGCGGCCAGGTCCACCGCTTCATCGCCGGCATCCAGGCGGGCCAGGACGTCAGTCTCTTCCGGCAGATAGGTCGGCTCGGGCCCCAGCAGGTTGGTGCGGAAAGGCTCGGTCATTTACTTCACCGACTTTCCGGCAGAGCCAAGGCGCTGGGCGGCTTCCACCACGCGGGCTGCCATGGACTTCTCGGCGGCCGCACCCCAAACACGCGGATCGTAGGCCTTCTTGTTGCCCACTTCGCCGTCGACCTTCAGAACGCCGTCGTAATTGGTGAACATGTGGCCGGCCACCGGGCGGGTGAAGGCGTACTGGGTGTCCGTGTCCACGTTCATTTTGATCACGCCGTAGGACACGGCGTCGGCGATTTCCTGCTCGGACGAGCCGGAGCCGCCGTGGAAGACCAAGTCGAACGGGTTGTCCTTGCCGATCTTCGCGCCGACCTCGGCCTGGATCTGCTTGAGCAGCTCGGGGCGCAGCTTCACGCCGCCGGGCTTGTAGACGCCGTGCACATTGCCGAAGGTCAGCGCGGTGATGTAGCGGCCCTTCTCGCCTGCGCCCAGCGCCTCGATGGTCTTCAGCCCGTCGTCCACGGTGGTGTAGAGCTTTTCGTTGATCTCGTTTTCGACGCCGTCTTCCTCGCCGCCAACGGTGCCGATCTCCACTTCCAGGATGATCTTGGCCGCGGCGGTGCGGGCCAGCAGGTCCTCGGCCACCTTGAGGTTCTCTTCAAGCGTCTCGGCCGAGCCGTCCCACATGTGCGACTGGAAGATCGGGTCTTCGCCGCGCTTCACGGCGGCCTCGGACTCCGCCAGGAGCGGCAGCACGAAGCTATCCAGCTTGTCCTTCGGGCAGTGGTCGGTGTGCAGCGCCACGTTGACCGGGTACTTCTTTGCCACCTCGCGGGCGAACGCCGCGAAGCCCAGCGAACCGGCGACCATGTCCTTGACCCCGGAACCGGACCAGTACGCGGCACCGCCGGTGGAAACCTGGATGATGCCGTCGGAACCGGCGTCGGCAAAGCCCTGCAGCGCTGCGTTGAGCGTCTGCGAGGAGGTGACGTTGATCGCCGGGTAGGCGAAGCCGCCCGCCTTGGCGCGGTCAATCATGTCGGCATAGATCTCAGGGGTTGCAACGGGCATGCTGACTCCTTGGCTAGCGATACGGATTCGAAGGCGTTGCCTCTGCGCCCATCCTATCGAGTCCGGTCCGGGAGCGGCTTTTGCGTCCGGCGGTCCCAGCGTTCGAGACGCTCAGGGCTGCCGTTCCCCGGTTGGATCCGGGCAGGTGTCTGTGAAGCCGGGTTACCTCCGCTGCCTCGCTCCCCCGTGGCGTGGCCGGTCGTGGCAAGCTGGAGTTATGACTGCAACCCCGCCGCCGTTCCACGGTCCGCGCGATCCCGGCGACGCCTGGGTGGAAGGACCGGACGGTACCCGGATGTGGGGCCGGTTCGGCTCGGCCGGGCTGCTGGCGGTGGACCGCGAGCGCGGCATCCTGCTTCAGCACCGGGCCCAGTGGAGCCATTTTGGCGGCACGTGGGGAATCCCCGGCGGCGCGCGGCACCAGGACGAGCTGGCTGTCGACGCCGCCCTGCGCGAGGCGAACGAGGAAGCCGACGTCCCGCTTGATGCGCTGGCGCCGCTGTTCACCTCGGTGCTGGATTTGGGCTTTTGGACCTACACCACCGCTGCCGCCAGAACCGTGCGGCCCTTCGAACCGGCCATTACCGACGCCGAAAGCCTTGCCCTGGCCTGGGTGCCGCTGCATGAGGTGGACGATCTGCCGCTGCACCCGCACTTCGGCGACGCGTGGCCACGGCTGCGCACCTTGCTGGAGCACCCGCCGCTGCTGATTATCGACGCCGCGAACGTGGTGGGCTCCCGACCGGACGGCTGGTGGAAGGACCGCGCCGGCGCCACCCGCCGGCTGCTGACCTCGCTGCGCACCGCACTGGAACCGGGACTTCCGGCCGACCTGCTGGCCGTGCCCGCCGGCACTGTCTGGCCGCAGACCGTCGTCGTGCTGGAAGGCGCCGCGAAGGATGCCGCCGCGGAAGGTCGCTATGAGAACGACGGCGGGGCGGCCGCCGCCCGGGACGGCGCCGCCCCGCCTGTGGCTTCCCGAAGGGACGACGGCGGGGCCACCTCCGCCGGCCAAGCGTCGGCAGCGCACCGCCGCGGCGTGCAACTGGAGGTGGCGCACGCGGCCGGGTCGGGCGACGACGCGATCGTGGTTCAGGTGGAGAAGCAGTTCGGCGACGACCCCGAGGCGTCGGTGACCGTGGTGACGTCGGACCGCGGACTGCGCGGACGGGTGGAGGACCTCGGTGCCCGGTCAATCGGCGCGGGAACGCTGCTGGACCTGCTCGACTGACCGCGGCGACTCCGGAAAGTTCCGCCCGCGCAGCACCCCAACCACCCGGGCGACGGCCGCCGGACGCACCGTTCGCTCCCACGTTTCGGACGGCCCTAAAAATGTTTCCGCACGTCAGAGGCCTGCGGGCGGCCTCAAACATGGGAAGTTACTGCCATACGTGGGAAGTTACTGCCGGCCCGGGCCCCCAGGCTGCTCCGCGAGACCAAATCCAAGCCGGCCAGCGCCCGCACCCGCCCGGCTGAGCGGGCCAGCCCTACCGGAGCCAGCCCGCCCGCAAACCTACCCGGCCGGCGTTCCCACCGGCTGGGCGAAGACGTGGCGGCGGATCCACGCGTGCATCGCGATGGCCGCGGCGGCGGAGGCGTTAATTGAGCGGGTGGAGCCAAACTGCGCGATCGACAACGTTGCGTCGGCGGCGGCGTGGACCTCCGGCGTCAGCCCGGGGCCCTCCTGACCGAACACCAGCACGGCGTTCTCGGGCAGGTCGTAGGTTTCCAGCGGCACGGAGTCGGGGAAATTGTCGATCCCGATGATCCGCAGACCCTCGCCCTGCGCCCAGGCCACGAAGTCCTCCACCGTGGGATGGTGCCTGACGTGTTGGTAGCGGTCGGTGACCATCGCCCCACGCCGGTTCCACCGCCGTCGTCCGATGATGTGCACTTCCTTGGCCATAAAGGCATTCGCGCAGCGCACCACGGAGCCGATGTTCAGATCGTGCTGCCAGTTCTCGATGGCCACGTGGAAATTGTGCCGGCGCGAGTCAAGGTCCGCCACGATCGCGTCGTGCTTCCAGTAGCGGTACTGGTCCGTCACGTTGCGGCGGTCACCGTCGGCCAGCAGTTGCGGGTCCCAGTGGTCGCCCTCCGGCAACGGCCCCTCCCACGGCCCGACGCCGATGCTCACCTCCGCGGCGCCGGTTTCGGGAGCGTCGGGGTTGGCACCGGGAGCGACCTGGTCCGCCCCCGGACCGTGCTGCTCGGCGCCCGGACCGGGCGTCCCCGGTTGCTGCCCGACGGTCAGCGGCCGCGCGGCCTCGGCTTCACCTGCGTTTTTTTCCACCCCCCAAGCCTAGGTGACAGACTGGGGCCGAACGCGCCGTCCCGCCGGCACTGGCCTGGGACATTTCGGCACTGTACCTACACTGAGACCGATACCTGCACGAAAGGGAACCATGCACCTGCAGAAGACCCGCACGCCGGCCGACATCGAGTGCTGGCTTACCGACATGGACGGCGTGCTGGTACATGAGAGCACCGCTATCCCGGGCGCAGCTGAGCTGATCCAGCGCTGGGTGGACACCTCCAAGCGATTCCTGGTGCTGACCAACAACTCCATTTTCACTCCCCGGGACATGGCCGCACGGCTGCATCAGGCCGGCCTGGAGGTGCCCGAGGAGAACATCTGGACGTCGGCGCTGGCCACCGCCCAGTTCCTGCGCAACCAGACGCCCCCTTCGGAGGGGCACGGCCGCGCGTACGTGATCGGCGAGGCCGGACTAACCACGGCTCTGCACGAGGCCGGCTTCATCTTGACCGACCGGGACCCGCAGTACGTGGTGCTGGGCGAAACGCGAACCTACTCCTTCGAAGCCATCACCAAGGCCATCCGGCTCATCCTGGCCGGCTCACGCTTTATCGCCACCAACCCGGATGCCACCGGCCCATCCAGCGAGGGATTGCTGCCGGCGACCGGAGCCATCGCGGCGCTGATCAGCAAGGCCACCAACCGCATGCCGTACATCGTGGGCAAACCCAATCCGATGATGTTCCGCTCGGCCATGAACCAAATCGATGCCCACTCTGAGACCACGGCAATGATCGGCGACCGGATGGACACGGACATCGTCGCCGGCATGGAGGCCGGGCTGCACACGGTGCTGGTCTACACCGGCATTACCCAGCCCGACGACGTGTCCCGCTTCCCCTTCCGGCCTAACCAAACTTTCGACTCTGTGGCAGAACTGATTCCGCTGATCTGATGGACACCAACACCTAGACGCCTACGGGGCCCGCGCGTAGATGGACAGGGCGCGGTAACCGTGCGCAGGTTGTGCCCCACCGGCGGGGAATGATAAGCATACTGAGTAACGACCCGCCGAAAAAGGAGTTGTACATGGCTGAACTGACCACCCCCGACGAACTTCTCGCCTTCAAGCTTGGCGTCGCCCTCCGGGCGGAAAACGACGTACTCAAGACGCTTCAGGAGAACGAAAAAGTCGCGCAGAGCCAAGAGCTGAAGGACATGCTCGGCCACCATCAGGAAGAGACCCGCGAGCAAATCACCAACCTGGAGAAGTGCTTTGCCGCGCTGGGCCAGGAGGCCAAGGAACAGCGCTCACCGGCCAGCAAGGGTCTGGCCGAAGAAGCACAGGTCGCCTTGGACAAGGTGGACAAGAGCCTGGTGGACATGGTCATCGTGGCCGGGGCATTGGACACGGAGCACCACGAGGTGGCTTGCTACACCACGCTGATCACGGCGGCCAAAGCCCAGGGACACACCGAGGTGGTGGAACTGCTCCAGCAGATTCTGGGCCAGGAGGAAAGCACGCGGGACAAGCTGACCGAGTTCGGCCGGAAGCTCGCCCAGGAAGCTGCCGCTGCCGCGAAGTAGCGCCACTGATCTAAGTCCGGACAGTTTGAGGGAGCGGCGCCGCGCAAGCGGCCCGCTCCCTTGACGCAGAAGGCGTGCGTTGCCGAAGAGGGCAACGTGCCTTGATGCTGCGTTAGAAGAACTGCGCCTTGGAGCCAGCCACCGGCAGCGGGAAGAACTCATCCTCCACTTGCTGGATGATCGGCACGTAGATCGCCGAATTCCACTGCGGACTTGCGTGGGCCGGCCGGGCCCCCTCGGTCACCAGATTGTTGGTCAGGAAGTTCGCCTCGTAGTTCACCAGCCAGCTGCGCCGGGCCGTGGTGTAGTTGATTGTTTGGTCTGCCGGATTACCCATCCACGCCATCTTGGTCTCGCCCATGCTGTGGCTGAACCGGTGCGCATCGAAGTGGTAAATGTACGAGGACTGCGACTGGATCAGCGTGCTGGAGACGGCCAGCGGGGACAACTGCTCCATGGTCTGCTCCACGATCTGCCGCCAGCTGCGTTCGTTCTTGTGCACAATCCGCTCACCCAGCTCATACCCTCCGCGCACATAACTCGGGACCCGGTAGCCGGCCTCGTACAGAAACACCACGCCTTCGAACATGGTTTTGTCCAGCACGTCGAAGCGGCTGTACGGGGAGGAGTCCATCAGGATCAGCTCCACCGGGAAGCCCTTGGCCCGCAGCCGCGCGGTCATCTCCACCGCAACCATGCCGCCGAAGCTGTGCCCGTAGAAGTAGAGCGTCTCCAAGCGGTTGTCCTGGATGTGCTTTTGCAGCACCTCGGTCAGCTCGGCCAGATCCAGTCCGCGGTTCGAATAGCCAGCCACCGCCAGCCGGCCGCGCTCCGTCAGGCCAGGGCGCAGCGAGTTCAGGATCCACAGCCCTTCCTCCCAGCTGGTCTTGTACCCCGGGAACAGCACCCAGCTGGAGCGCGGGAAGCGCCGGTCCGCGGTTTCGTCCGCCAGCGTGAGGATCTGCGCTTCATTGCGCATGCCCTGGATGGCTCGGGTGGCGGCCAGATCCGCGGCGGTGCCCAGACCGAAGGCCGCGCCGATCAGGAACGAGCGCCGCGAGACCCGGTGCAGGTCGCTGGCCAGGCGCAGCTGCCGGGCGGCCTTGTTCCTGCGTACATCCATGAGTGTGGTGGGCTGCCTGCCGCGGCTAGTCCAGGCCCAGCTCGTCCTTGCCGAAGGCGAACAGATACGGCACGCCGGCTTCAGCCTCGATGCGCTCCTTGGCACCGGTGTCGCGGTCCACGATGACGGCCACCGCCTTGATCTGGCCGCCGGCGTTGCGCACGCCCTCCACCGCGGCCAGCGCGGAGCCGCCGGTCGTGGAAGTGTCTTCCAGTACGACGACGGAGCGATCCTTCACGTCGGGGCCCTCCACTTGGCGGCCCATTCCGTAGGACTTCTGCGCCTTGCGCACCACGAAGGCGTCCACGGCGCGGCCGGCGTCTGCGGCTGCGTGCATCAGGGCGGTGCCTACCGGGTCGGCACCCATCGTCAGGCCGCCGGCCGACTGGAACTCGATGCCGGCCTCATCGAGCATGGCCAACATGACCCTGCCGACCAAGCGGGACGCTTCATGGTGCAGGGTGACCCGGCGCAAGTCGATGTAGTAGTCGGCCTCGGCACCGCTGGACAGCGTAACTTTGCCGCGCACCACGGCCAGCTCCTTGATCAGTTCGAGCAGGCGGGCGCGGTCGGCCGCTGGATCGGCCGCAGAAGTCTGGGTCATGGTCCCCAGTCTATGGGGTTGCTTCGGTGACGTTCGGAATCCGTGACGCGGGGAAGCGCAGCGCGATATTTCCTTGCCACGGGGCATCGTACGTACGCCCACCAGTGACCATTCAGGCCCGGCCTGCCATAATCAGGGCCACGCGAGCTAGGGGAGGTTTGCACAGATGGCCACCTTTGTGTTGATTCATGGGGCCGGGGATGTTGGCTGGTATTGGCATTTGGTGGAGGCGGAACTGCGTAGCCGAGGGCACGACGTGGTCGCCCCGGATTTGCCCAGCGAGGACGAAACCATGGGGCTGGACGCGACGGCAGACGCGGTAGTACGGGAGATCGGCGACCGGCAGGACCTGGTGGTCGTCGGCCAGTCGTTTGGCGGTTTCACCGCGCCGCTGATCGCTGCCCGGCTGCCGGTCAAGCTGCTGGTCTACCTTGCGGGAATGGTCCCGGCTCCCGGTGAGCGGCCTGCGGACTGGTGGGCCAATACCGGGTACAGCCAGGCTGCCGAGGAGCAGGCCGCCGTGGACGGCGGTTTGACCGGCAACTCGGACCCCTTCATCTGCTTCTACAACGGCGTCCCGCTCGAGCTGGCCGAGGAGGCCTTGAGCTATGAGCGAGGCCAGTCGGAAGCTTCCCAGACTGAGCCCTGGCCGCTGGCGGCCCACCCGGACGTGCCCACGAAGTTCATCCTGTGTAAGGACGACCGCTTCTTCCCCGCCGATTTCTTCCGTCGGGTCGTGCCCGAGCGGCTGGGCGTTGTGCCGGACGAGATCCCCGGCTGCCACTGCGTGGCGCTGAGCCACCCGCAGGAATTAGCCGACCGTCTGGAGAGCTACCTGAGCGAATAGCCGGCTAGAGTCCGCGCACCAGCAGGTTGGGGTGCAGCTGCTCCCACCCATCGGCCAGATCTTTGCTCACGTTGTATCCGTCGACTGCCAGTTTGGCCGTGACGCCGCCACCGGCGCCGCTGACCTCGATGAGGCTTGGATCGCTGGGAGTGAATTGACGGGGCAGCGTCGTCGTGCACCCGGCCACCCAGTTTGCCTCGATCTCTTGGTTAACAATGACAACGCAGAAGCCGTTCGGGGCCGTGCGAGCAGTGTAGAACGCATAATCGTCCTGCTCAGCCAGCAACCGGGCACTGTCCGGATCCGCCTCCGGCGGCAGTTCTACCTGAGCGGGAAGTTCGTCGCCCGCTGCAGGGGCTTTTGCCAAGGCAGCGACACTGGCGTTCGGGCCACCACAGCCAGCCACCGCCAGCAGTAGAGCAGCACCGGCTGCGATCTTGACCAACGTGCGCATGACTCCCCTGCCGTCCATGGATGGGCGTTTGTCTCACGCTAGCCGCGCAATTGCAGGCGGGAAAGGTTCAACAGGTTGCGAAACGATAACTTCACAAACGGGGAAGTTGGCGGCCCACGGACGCTCGTGTCGACGGCGCTCGCTTCGACGGCGACCGGTCCGGCAACGCCGTTACGCCGACGCCGCGGCCTCGATCGCTTCGGGCGAGAGCACGTGACCGATCGCCAGCGACACGGCCCCCAGCACGCCCGCTCGCTGCCCGGCCACGGACGGAGCGATCCGCAGGTGTTCGGTGGCCAGCGGCAGCGAGCGCCGGTAGACGACTTCACGGATGCCTGCGAGCAGGTGCTCACCGGCCTGCGCCAGCCGGCCGCCGATCACGATCACCGAGGGATTGACCAGGTTGACGCAGGTGGCCAGCACGTCGCCGATGTCCCGGCCGGCCTGTCGCACGGCCTGGATCGCCTGCAAGTCGCCGGAGCGCACCAGGTCAATGACATCCTGGCTGCTGTCTGCCTTCTTCCCCTCGGCCGACAACGCCGCGGCCAGCGCCGGCCCGCCGGCCAGTGCCTCCAAGCAGCCGGTGTTGCCGCAGCGGCATGCCACGCCGTCGCCGCGCGGCACCCGCACGTGGCCCAAATCCCCGGCCGTACCTTGCGCCCCGCGCTGCAACTGGCCGGAGGAAATAATGCCGGCGCCAATCCCGGTGGCCACCTTGATCAGCATCAGGTCGGCAGTGTCCGGCCAGGCCATCGCCTGCTCGCCCAGTGCCATGATGTTGACGTCGTTGTCCACCAGTACCGGTACCTTGAAGTGTTCTTGCACCAGGGCCGGAACGTCCACGCGGTCCCAGCCCGGCATGATCGGCGGGTTGATCGGCCGGCCAGTGTCATGCTCCACCGGCCCGGGCAATCCGATGCCAATCGCGCCGAGGTCGGCCGCGCTGCGGTCGGCCTGCTTCAGCAGCCGCGCCACCGCGTCGCATAGCCAGCCCAGCACGCTGTCCGGGCCGCTGGCGATGCTCAGTTCGGCGCGTTCTTCGGCCAGCACCGTGCCGGAGAGGTCGGCTACGACCACCAGCGCATGCGTGGCACCCAGGTCGGCTCCGACCACCAGCCGCGCGGCCGGGTTGAGCGCAAACAACGACGGCGGCCTGCCGCCGGTCGAGGTTGCTCCGCCGACGGGTGCGATCAGCCCCACCCGCATCAGGGCATCCACCCGTGCGGTCACCGTGGACCGGGCCAGACCGGTCAGCTGCGCCAGTTCGGCGCGGGTGCGGGGCTGACCATCTCGGAGCAGCTGGAATACCTCGCTGGCTCCTGCGGCTGGCTGCGCTGCCAGCCGCTGCGGGGCGACGTCGGACTTCAACACACTTTCAGTAGAGCATGCCCCGCTTCTGTTTGTCTCTAGGCAGACTAAGAGAACGCTTTTATCAGCTTATGTTGGACTATCGACAAAAGTATGTGACACGTGCCACAGTGGGGGCGTGGAGGGCATTGTCAGCAACGATGCGGCCGTGAGCGGCCCCAACCAGGACAAGCCTGTGCTCGAAGTGCGCGGGCTGACCAAGAGTTTCTTCGGGAATCCGGTACTGCAGGATGCGTCGCTGACGCTGCACCCGGGTGAGGTGCACGGCGTCGTGGGGGAAAACGGCGCCGGAAAGTCCACCTTGATGAAGATCCTTGCGGGGGTTTACCAGCGCGACTCCGGAACCGTCTTGCTGGGCGGGCAGAGCGTGCAGTTCGGCCATCCCACGCAGGCTCACGAAGCCGGCCTGTCCACGGTGTTCCAGGAATTCAACCTGCTGCCGGACCGCACGGTGGCCGAGAACATTTATCTGGGCCGCGAACCCCGCAAGGGCCCGCTGGTTAGCCGGGCGAAGATGAATGCCGCCACCGCGGACCTGCTGGAGTCCCTCGGCATCGGGTCCATCCGACCCACATCGCTGGCGCGGTCGCTGTCCGTGGCCGAGCAACAAATTGTGGAGATCGCCAAGGCGGTCAGCTACGACGCCCGCATCATCTCCATGGACGAGCCGACCGCCGCGTTGTCCGGCCCGGAAGTCTCCCTGCTGTACGGCATCGTCCAACGGCTGGCCGAGCGCGGCACTGGAATCCTCTACGTTTCACACCGGCTACGCGAGATCTTCGACCTCTGCCAAACCATCACCGTGCTCAAGGACGGCCGGATTGTGGACACCAAACCCGCCGCCGAGCTGGACGACGCGTCACTGGTGCGGATGATGGTGGGCCGGCCCATCTCCGCCTATTTCCCGGACAAACTCCCCGCCGTGCCGGCGTCCGAAACCGCGGCTGCCGCTCCCGGCGCAGCCGCGGCCAGCACCCCGTTGCTGGAACTGGCCGACGCCGGCAACGACCAGTTGGACGGCATCGGGCTGCGGCTGATGCCCGGCGAGATCGTCGGCGTCGCCGGGCTCCAGGGCTCCGGCCGCACCGAATTACTGCAGGCCGTGTTCGGCGCCGCACCATTCAACCGTGGCATCATGCAGCTGGATGGCCGTCCGGCCCGGCTCCGCTCGCCGCGGCACGCGGTGCGGCACGGCATCGCGCTGATCACCGAGGACCGCAAGGCGCAGGGCCTGAGCCTGAACCAGTCGCTGCTGGACAACGCGCTGGGCGTGGTCCGCGCCGTATTCCCCGGCCGCACCGCCGCCGTGCGCCGCGAGGTCGCCGGCTCGTTCAGCACCTTGGAGGTCGTTGCGCGGGACCTGGACCAGGAAGTGCAATACCTCTCCGGCGGCAACCAGCAGAAGATCGTGTTGGCCAAGTGGCTGGCGGTCTCCCCGCGCGTGGTGCTGCTGGACGAACCAACCCGGGGCATCGACGTCGGCGCCAAAGTGGCGGTTTACCGGCTGATGCGCCAACTCGCCGCCGAGGGGAAGGGGGTGCTGATGGTTTCCAGCGAGCTGCCGGAGGTGGTCGGGATGTCCGACAGGATCCTGGTGATGCGCGACGGGCGGCTCGCCGGTGAGCTCCCCGCCGGCGCCACCGAAGAGGAAATCCTGCGGCTGGCCACCGGCGCTCGGGTTCCAGGCACAACGCCCGAAGACGGCAGCACGACCGGAGGAACGGCATGACCACAACGCGCACCGCAACCCGGGCCACGCCATCACCGCAGGCCGGCGGGTTTTTTGCCAGACTGAGCTCAACCCAGATCGTCTACCTGGTGGCGCTGCTGGTCTTGATCGCCGGCAGCATCCTGGTGGCCACCACCGGCCGCAGCTTCTTCAGCCCCGGCAACATCTCGGCCATCCTGACCGGCACCAGCGTGCTGGGCTTCATCGCCATCGGCCAGACCCTGGTGATCCTGGTCGGCAGTCTCGATCTTTCCGTATCGTATGTGACCAGCCTGGCCAGCCTGATCGCCGCCGGCGTCATGGCCAACCAGAGCGGGAATGTGCCGGCCGCCGTGGCCCTGGCCCTGGGCGTCTCGGCGGTGATCGGCCTGGCCAACGGCCTGATAGTCGCCGGCCTGAAGGTGCACGGCTTCATAGCCACGCTTGGCATGGGCCTGGTGATCAGCGGTTATCTGGGCACCAACTTCAAGGGCAGTTTCGGCCAGGCTCCGCTCTCTTTCCGGCTGATCGGTGCCACCGGGCTGGGGCCGGTGCCGATCTCCACCCTGATCATGCTCGCCTGCGCCGCGCTGGTGCTGGTGATGCTGCACCGCACGCGGATCGGCCACCACATCTACGCGGTGGGCGGCGACCGGGACGTCGCCCGGATGTCCGGCGTCCGTGTTCCAGGCGCCGTGATCACCGCGCACGTGATCTGCTCGGTTCTTGCCGGCATGGCAGGTCTGCTGCTGGCCAGCAGGCTGGGCGTCGGCAGCCCAACGGTCGGCTCGCAGGGCGGCTACGACCTGCTCTCAATCGCCGCCGTCGTGCTGGGCGGAACCTTGCTGGCCGGCGGCAAGGGTTCAGTGGTCGGCACGCTGGGCGGCGTGTTGATCTTCGCGATGCTGGACAACATCATGTCCGTGCTGCAGATTAACCCGTTCCTGAAGGACGTGGTCAGGGGCGTGGTGATCGTGGTCGCCGTCGCTGTCTACGCCCGCCGCACCATCGTCACCCGGCCCCCGCGCTTCGGGCACGGCGCGCGCAGCGGTCTCCAGAAGGAGGTGCAGCCATGAGCACGATTCTGGACCCTGCAGCCGGCCGCGCGGTGCTGCAGCAGAACCGGGCCAGCCGCGGCGAACGTTTCCTGCGCGGCCTGCGGACACCCGGCGGCGGTGTCTTCGTGCTGCTCCTCGCCTTGCTGGTCGCCATCATCATCCTGAACCCATCGTTCGGCGAGCCCGAATCGCTCATCCGCTTCATCGGCCGCACCGCCCCGATTGCGATCGCCGCGATCGGGCAGTACTTCGTGATCGTCTCCGGCGAATTCGACCTGTCCATGGGGTCGGTCGTCACCATGCAGGTGATCGTGGCGGGCAACTTGATCCGCGACGACGACTCCAAGGTCATCCCGGTGCTGCTGCTGATGTTTGTCCTTGGCGCGGTGATCGGCTTGATCAACGGCTTGATCACCACGTTGCTGCGGGTGCCCAGTTTCATCGTCACGCTCGGCATGATGCTGGCGCTGCTGGGCCTGGTGCTCTACTGGACCGGCGGCGCCGCGCAAGGAAACCCGGCGGACAGTTTCCGGCAGATCGGCCGCGGCGGCATCAAGGACGTCCCGGTGCTTGAGATCATCCCCTACCCGGTGATCATCCTGACCGTGGTGGCGGTACTTGCCTTCTGGCTGATGCGCCGCCCCTACGGACGCACGCTGCTGGCCGTCGGCGACAACGACGTCGCCGCCGCGCTGACCGGCGCCCGCGTCTGGTGGGTGCGCACCCGGGCCTTCATGCTCTCCTCGCTCGCCGCCACCGTCGCAGGAATCCTGCTGGTCGGCTACGCCGGAGTCCACCCGTCGGTAGGGCGAGGCTACGAGTTCACGGCGATCACCGCCGTCGTCCTCGGAGGGGTGGTGCTGGGCGGCGGACGCGGCTGGGTGCTCTCCGCCGCGGCCGGGGCCTTCGCCTTGGAATCGCTGTTCGCGCTGCTGACCTTCATGGGCGTGGCGTCCACCTGGCGGCCCACCGTGCAGGGTGTCATCATCATCGTCGCCGTGGCTGCCGCCGCGCAGTCCTGGCAACGCAAGCGCCGCGGAGGCTCTGCGGCCGCGCAATCCGAACAACAACGAATCACTGCGGCACCAGAGCCCGCTGAGGGCACCGACAAGGGAGGGAACTGACATGACGAGGAAACGTCTGAGTACCGCGGTCGCGCTCACAGCGGCCGGCTCGTTGCTGGCCATGACGGCCTGCACCACCGATCAGTCGATCACCGAAAACACCGGCAGCCCCGGCGCGTCAGCTCCGGCAGAGACCAGCGAGGCCTCCACCGAGTGGTTCAACCAAGAGCTTTATGACAAGCAATTCGAGCAGCGCACGGCCGACTTCCAGGGCGACGAGAAACAACCCTGGCTGCAGTACATCGCCGGCGACATGACCGACACCTCGGACTTCGCCTCCAAGGGGGCCAAGAAAGTCTGCTTCGCCAACGCGTCCATCTCCAACCCATGGCGGCAGACCGGCTGGATCACCATGAACCAGCAATTGAAGGTGCTGCAGGACAAGGGCGTGATCTCCGAGATGGAGACCCGCGACGCGCAGGACGACTCCGACACCCAGATTGCCGACATCGACTACTTCATCAGCGAAGGCAAGTGCGACGCGTTCGTGATCTCGCCGAACGCGACGGCGGCGCTGACGCCGGCCGTGGAACGGGCCTGCAAGACCGGCAAGCCGGTCGTCGTGTTCGACCGCGGCGTGGAGACCGATTGCCCCACCACATTCATACATCCCATTGGCGGGTTCGCCTGGGGCATCGACAGCGCCAACTTCCTCACCGACCGGCTGAAGCAAGGCGACAAGGTGGTGGCACTGCGCATCCTGCCCGGTGTGGACGTGCTGGAGCAGCGCTGGGCGGCGGCGGAGAAAATTTTCAAGGAGAAGGGAATCGAGGCCAAAGACTACTTCACCGGCGCCGACCCAACCGAGATCAAGAAGATCATCTCCGACGAGCTGGCCACCGGCGATGTGCAGGGTGTCTGGATGGACGCCGGCGACGGCGCAGTGGCCGCGATCGAGGCGTTCGAGGACGCCGGCAAGGACCTGCCGGTGATGACCGGCGAGGACGAGCTGAGCTTCTTGCGCAAGTGGAAGGACACCGGCATCGATGCACTGGCCCCGGTCTACTCCAACTTCCAGTGGCGCACGCCGCTGCTGGCGGTGCAGAAGATCTTCGCCGGCGAGGAAATTCCTGCCGAGTGGGTGCTGCCGCAGAAGCCGATCCCGGCCGAGGAGCTGGACGACTGGCTGAAACGCAATGAAGGCATGCCGGACGGCCACTATGCGAAGTTCGGCGGCGAGGACCTGCCGGGCTACCCGGAGGTCTGGCAGAAGCGCCAGATTCCCTAAGGCAGGCGTGTCCGGCCGAAGGTGGGGGCCCGGCCGGACACGTTGTTCCCGCCCGGGCCCCTGTTCGGGCGGATCACATACGGCACCGTGCACGGCACCAGCGCCAGTTGAGGGAGGTACATCATGGACCGGCCGATCGGGGTCAACACCTGGGTGTGGCAGTCCCCCCTGACCGATGCCGTGCTGCCGCAGCTGCTGGCGAAGATCGCCGGGATGGGGTTCGACGCGGTGGAACTGCCGCTGGAGAATCCCGGCGACTTCACCGCCGGCACCGCCCGGGACGCCCTTGCGGCCACGCACCTGTTGCCCTACCTGGTGGGCGCCATGGCGCCGGGCCGCGAATTGGTCCTGGCCGACGCCGGGTCGGTGCAGGATACCCAGGATTATCTGGGAGCCTGCATCGACCTGGCGCACGACCTCGGCGCCCCGGCGGTGTGCGGCCCGTTTTACTCGAGCACGGGCCGGGTCTGGCGGATCGACGCCGACGAGCGGACCGAGGCGTACCGCCAGCTGCGCGCGAATCTGGCGCCGCTGGCCGCCCTAGCCGAAGCGGCCGGCGTCGTGCTGGGGATCGAGCCGCTCAACCGGTACGAGACATCGCTGATCAACACCGTGGAGCAGGCGCTCGAAGCGCTGGAACCGCTGCTCGGCCACGGCGTGGGGCTGGCGCTGGACAGCTACCACCTGAACATTGAAGAACGTTCCAGCGCCGCGGCCATCCGCGCCGCCGGCGAACACTTGGTCCACCTGCAGGTCTGCGGCAACGACCGCGGAGCTCCGGGCGGCGACCAAACGGACTGGCCGGCGCTGGTCAAGGCGCTGGACGACGTGGGCTATACCGGCCCGCTGAACATCGAGAGCTTCACCGCAGACAACGCCGCCATCGCCACGGCCGCCTCGATCTGGCGGCCGCTGGCACCCAGTCAGGACCGGTTGGCCGAGGACGGGCTGGCGTTCCTGCGGAGCCTTTGACCGTGGAGGGGCGGTCGTGGCGGCGCAGGCCCGTTGGGCCTCCGCTGGTCCCGCCACCACGACAGACAGAGCCGCACCACAGACTGACGAGCACGAAGGAGAAGACGATGACCGCCAATCCGGACGGGCCGCCGCTGGGCGTGGCGGTGTTGGGGCACGCCTTCATGGGCAAGGCGCACTCCAATGCCTGGCGCAACGTCTCCGCCTTTTATCCCGGCGGGCCCGCTGTGGCCCAGCGGGTGCTGGCTGGCCGGGACCCGCACGGCGTGGCCGCGGATGCCGCCCGGTACGGCTGGGCCGAGGGGTCCACGGATTGGCGGGCCGTGCTGGAGCGCGACGATGTGCAGATCGTGGACATCTGCACGCCGGGACACTTGCATGCCGAGCTGGCCGTGGCCGCGCTGGAGGCCGGCAAGCACGTCATGGTGGAGAAGCCGCTGGCCAACTCGGTGGCCGAGGCCGAACTCATGGCGGCCGCGGCCCGCACCGCCCGCGCGGCCGGCGTGCAGGCGATGGTCGGCTTCAACTACCGGCGGGTTCCGGCGCTGGCCCTGGCCCGGCAGCTGATCGCGGACGGCAGGATCGGCACCGTGCGGCAGGTGCGGATCGCTTACCTGCAGGATTGGCTGGCCGACGATGCCGCGCCGATGACCTGGCGGCTGCGTCGGGAGACCGCCGGCTCCGGCGCGCTTGGCGACCTGGCCTCGCACGCTGTGGACCAGATCCATTTCCTGCTCGGCGCGCGGGTCACCTCCGTGTCCGCAACGCTGAACACCTTCGTGGGCACCCGGCAGGGTCCGGACGGGCCGGAAGCGGTGACGGTGGACGACGCCGCGTGGGCCACTCTACGGCTGGATTCCGGTGCGGTGGCCAGCCTGGAGGTCACCCGGATGGCCACCGGCCGCAAGAACGCGCTGCAGATCGAAGTGTATGGGTCGGGCGGGTACCTCAGCTTTGATCTGGAGCGGCTGAATGAACTCCACTATTACGACGCCGGTGCCCCGCCTGGGTTGGCAGGTGCGGCGAAAATTTTGGTCACCGAGCAGTCGCACCCCTACCTGCAGGCCTGGTGGCCGCCCGGGCACGTGCTCGGCTGGGACCACACGTTCACCAGCCAGGCCGCGGATTTCCTGGCCGCGGTAACTGCCGGCTCGCCACCCAATCCGAGCTTCGAGGACGGCCTGGCGGTGCAAAAGGTGCTGGACGCCATGGTGCGCAGCGCCGCACAGGAAGGCACCGCCGTCGTCCTCGCCGAATCCGGCACCCGCCACGATCTTTCAGCGACAGGAGCAACCGATGCCTCGTAACTTCACCCTGTTCACCGGCCAGTGGGCGGACCTGCCCTTCGAGAAGGTGGCGGAGTTGGCCGCCGGCTGGGGCTATGACGGCTTGGAAATCGCTGTGTCCGGCGACCATCTGGATGCCTGGCGCTGGGACGACGACGATTACATCGCCGACCGGCTGGGCATTTTGGAGCGCTACGGGCTGAAGGTGTGGGCCATCTCCAACCACCTCAAGGGCCAGGCCGTCTGCGACAATCCGATCGATTTCCGGCACCAAGCGATCGTCGGCGAGCGCGTGTGGGGCGACGGCGATCCGGAAGGCGTCCGGACGCGGGCGGCCGAGGAGATGATGCACACCGCGCGGTTGGCGCAGCGGCTCGGAGTGAAGACCGTGGTGGGGTTCACCGGGTCCTCGATCTGGCAATACGTGGCGATGTTCCCGCCGGTGCCGGCAGACGTGATCGACGCCGGCTACCGGGACTTCGCCGACCGCTGGAACCCCATCCTGGACGTGTTCGACGAATGCGGCGTGCGGTTCGCGCATGAGATCCATCCGTCCGAAATCGCCTATGACTACTGGTCCACGGTGCGGGCGCTGGAGGCCGTGGGGCACCGCGAGGCGTTCGGGATCAACTGGGATCCGAGCCACATGATGTGGCAAGACATCGACCCGGTGTCGCTGATCTGGGACTTCAAGGACCGGATCTACCACGTGGACTGCAAGGACACGAAGCTGCGGATCACCGGGCGCAACACCCGGCTGGGCTCGCACCTGCCGTGGGGTGATCCGCGGCGCGGCTGGGACTTTGTCTCCACCGGGCGCGGCGACGTGCCGTGGGAGGCCAGCTTCCGCGCGCTGGCTGCGATCGGGTACGACGGGCCAATCTCGGTGGAGTGGGAGGACGCCGGGATGGACCGGCTGCAGGGAGCGCCGGAAGCGCTGGAGTTCCTAAAGCGGTTCGACTTTGACCCGCCCGAGACCTCGTTCGACGCGGCGTTCAAGCAGTAGGGCTGCGCGCGGGCGGTTTGGAGCGTTCGCTCCCACGTATAGGACTAACTTCCCATGTCTTAGACCATCACGTGCCCCTGACCTGCGGCGATGCCGGCGGCCCCGCTAAGACGTGGGAGCGAAACTCGCACAGGCAGTCCGGCGGCCGCCCCTGCATCCGGCCGGGGTCCTCCAGTAGGCTGTGGTCATGCGCGATCTTCAGGCCACGATCATTGACGAACTGGGCGTCCAGCCCTCCATCGACCCGGCGCAGGAAGTCACCCGGCGCGTCGGATTCCTCAAGGACTACCTCAAAGCCAGCGGCACCAAGGGCTATGTGCTGGGCATCAGCGGCGGGGTCGACTCCAGCCTTGCCGGCAAGCTCGCCCAGCTGGCCGTGGACGAACTCAAGGCTGAGGGCCTCGAAGCCACGTTCGTGGCCGTACGGCTGCCCTACGGCGTCCAGCATGACGAAGAAGACGCGCAGGCCGCGATGGACTTCATCAAGCCCACGTCGACATGGACGTTCAACATCAAGTCGGCCGTTGACGGTTTCCAGTCCGAGTTCACGGCGACGACGGGTGAGGCGATCACGGACTTCAACAAGGGCAACATCAAGGCCCGTGCCCGGATGATGGCCCAGTACGCGCTGGCCGGACAGCACAATTACCTGGTGCTGGGCACCGACCACGGCGCAGAGTCGGTGACCGGCTTCTTCACGAAGTTCGGCGACGGTGCCGCCGACGTGCTGCCGCTCTTTGGTCTGAACAAGCGGCAGAACCGCCAACTCCTGGCATACCTTGGCGCCAGCGACCAGGTGGCGCACAAGGTGCCGACGGCGGACCTGCTGGACGACAAGCCGGGCCGCACGGATGAAGACGAGCTGGGCATCAGCTATGACCACATCGACGAATACCTAGAGGGCGGCGTGGTCCCTGATGAGGTCGCCGAGATGATCGAGCAGCGTTACCTGATGACCCGGCACAAGCGCACCACCCCGGTGTCCATCCTGGACAAGTGGTGGCGGAGCTGATGCTCAGCCGACCAGGCCCTTCGCCCGCCGCACGGCCTTCCGGAAGTCTTCCTGGTTTTTCTTGCTAATCAGGGCCTTGCCGCCAGGATTGGGCGCCTTGATGACGGTAGGCCGGGTGAACGCACCCATGTGCTTGGCCCACTGATTCTTGGTGAACGTCCCGCACAGCACGACCACTTCAAGGCGAGGCAGCAGCCTCAGGACCGACTTGAGCGCCTTGATCCCGGCGATGGTCTGAATTGGTGTCGGCTCGGCGCCGTCCAGGAAAAACGGCACCGTGTTCCACTGCAGGATTCCGTCGTGCAGATCCGCCTCGTTCCGTTCGTTCCAGCACCGCTCGGCGGCCTGGTCCGGGTTGTCGACTGAGGCGAATCCGAGCCCGTCGGCGGTGACTGTGCTGCTTCCGGGGCTGTCGAGCAAGAAGAGCACGCGGGCAGCGGATCCGGCGTCTGCCGGGTCAAAATGCGGTACGGGCTCCGCCCGTGTCTTGGCATATTCTTCCCGCCATTCTTCAAGTTCTTGAATGGCCGGCTCGGTTTGCAGCATGGCTTTCCGCTGCTGTTGTTCGTTCGGATCTGCGAGGGTCTGCGGCTTATCGGCGAACATGTCTCCAACATACCCTCGGCCCTAAAAAGCCGCAGGGGCAGCGCGCCGTTTCAACACCGCCGAGCCCGTTTCGCCTCCTCGGGGCCCGTTTGGCCCGGACGAGAAGCGCACCCTGCGCCGGTTGGGTAACGTAGCTGTTGTGAAGATTGCTACCTGGAATGTGAACTCGATCCGTGCCCGCGCCGACCGTGTTGAGGCTTGGCTCCAGCGCT
Source organism: Arthrobacter sp. SPT-J7 (assembly GCF_059089965.1). Classification (NCBI taxonomy): domain Bacteria; kingdom Bacillati; phylum Actinomycetota; class Actinomycetes; order Micrococcales; family Micrococcaceae; genus Arthrobacter; species Arthrobacter sp. SPT-J7. The sequence goes on along the minus strand of NZ_JBNHFF010000008.1, from coordinate 154,565 downwards.
CAGACGTGGATGTCTTGGCCATCCAGGAGACCAAAGCCAAGGATGAAAACTTCCCGTGGGACCTGTTCGAGAACAATGGCTACGAAGTGGCGCACTTCGGCCTGAATCAGTGGAACGGCGTGGCCATCGCCTCCCGGGTCGGCCTGGATGACGTTGAACGGACCTTCCCCGGCCAGCCGCACTTTGGCAAGACCGAGGAGATCACCGCCGCCGAGGCGCGCGCCATCGGGGCAACGTGCGGCGGCGTGCGGGTCTGGAGCCTCTATGTTCCCAACGGCCGCGCGGTCAACGATCCCCACATGCCCTACAAGCTGAACTGGCTGAAGGTCCTTAAGGAGGAGGCCGCCAGCTGGGTGCAGGCGGACCCCACCCTGAACCTCGCCCTGATGGGTGACTGGAACATCGCCCCCACCGACGACGACGTCTGGGACATCGAATGGTTCCGCGCCCAAAACGCCACGCACATCACCGAGCCGGAGCGTGCTGCTTTCCGCGCCTTCGAAGAGGCCGGATTCGTGGACGTCGTCCGGCCGCACACCCCCGGTCCCGGCGTCTACACCTACTGGGACTACACCCAGCTGCGCTTCCCCAAGAAGCAAGGCATGCGCATCGACTTCATCCTGGCCTCGCCGGCTCTGGCCGCCCGCGTCAGCGGCGCGATGATCGACCGCGAGGAGCGCAAGGGCAAGGGCGCCTCGGACCACGCCCCGGTCATCGCGGAGCTGGACTGAGATGAAGTTTCCGTACGTCTCCTACCTGCGGGTCTTCGAACCACTCGACGTGTTCGACGACGACCAGCAGCTGCTCATTATGAGCCAGCGCGGCCGCGGTCGGGACGTGACGGAGAATCTGGACCGCGGTGACTCGCTGCGCCGGATCACGCGCACGGTGTCCGATCCGTTCCCGCATTCCAGCGAGGACCTGATCCGGGTGCTGCATTACCCCACGGCCGATGGCATCACCGCCCCGCGGTATTGCCCCAACCAGCTGGCCGTCCGCAGTACCTTGGCCGCCGAATCGCTCTCCAGCAGTCTGCGGGACCCGCTGCTGGGGCTGCTGGTGCCCGAAGCCGCACGCGACGCCCAGCAGTCGCGGCTGGATCCGGACAACTTTGTGGAGTCCCTCGCCAAGCTGCACACCCGCAGCTCCACCTGGGGCATTCCGTTCGGCTGGTTCGTGCTGTTTCGCGAGGACGACCACACCGAAAAGGTGGAGACGGACCACACGCTGCAGACCGTCCGCTTGGCCGCCCCAGTTCCGCAGTGCATCGACCGGGCCCGGTACGCTGCGGCATCGCTGGCCGTGGCCGCCCCTGGGCTTGATCTGCTGGAAGAACTAACCGAGCTGATCGAGTGGCTGGAGACCTTCACGGCGGATGCCATCGTGGAGCTGGATTACGGCCGCGTGGCCGAACTGGTCTACCCGGACGAATCACCCTCGGACGTGCACGCCGGTATTGAATCGCTCGCCGACGGAGACATGACCGGTGCCGCTGCCGCCTACCGGCGCCTGGCCGGCCGCTGGATCAAGATCCGCCAACTGGCCCGCGCCTCCTGACTACTCCAGCCAGCAACGCCGCGTGCTCCCGCCTCTCGGTTTCGTCGAACGATCCGGCATGGTCATTTTGCGTCGGCCGAAATGCCACAGCTCACCGCAGCTGATAGAGGCACCGTCTGGCGTTGCTTCGTAAAGTGTGACTTGTTGGAGGCCCAGGTGGGCGGTCTCGTCGACATACTCAGGGTTATCAGTGCTTGACGGTTCAGATGGAAAATGGTCTCGGTACTCGTAGTTGAACGACGCCTACAGCAGGCCGGCGGACTTCCCAGAGTTCATGGCCTTAGCGGAAATATAGCTTGGCCGAGGTGGTCCTTTTGACAGCGGCGACGTTGATTCTACGCAACGGCGTGCGGCGGGGCCGGCCGGAGCCGTACGGTAGCCGGATGGAACGCTTTTCAGGGTTCATCGCGGGTCTGGGCACCAGCGCGGGTCGTCGCCTGGTGGTCGGGCACTGGTTGGACTCGCCGCTCGGCGCCTTCACGGACGTCATGACCGAGGACCGCGACGGGCTGCGGATGCTGCTGGCCCCCAACCGGGCGGTCGCCGACTATGTGTCCGCGACCTACCGCTTCGACGACGTGGTGGTGGCGCCGCTGGACGCCAGCCTGAGCGCCGCCGGGGAACTGAGCGCGGAACCGGGGAACGAACCCGGGACCGCCGCACTGGTCCTCCGCGTTTCCGGCGGCCCGCTGGAGCTGCGCGCCGACCTGGGCCCCGTGACAGCGCTGGGCTGGGTGCTGCAACTGGTCCCCGCCTGGATCGCCGTCCACCCGGCGTGGCTGACAGCCGTGAACCGCGCTGCGGGGATCCTGCTCCCGGGGGTGGCCACCGCCGGCTCCGCCGGAGGCGGACGTCGGGAGTACTATGGCGTGCGCTCCATCCGAAGCGTAGAGCGCGCCGCGGCGAGCTGGAACGGGGTCGGCCTCGGGCCCCTCGCGCCGGTGGATCCGCCCGTGCGCTTCAGCTTCAGTTCCGTCCCCCGCACGCCGCAGGCCGTGGCCGTCACGACGACGATCCTCCCCGCCCGCCGCTGAGGCGGGACCCGGTGATTGAAGGGAGTGAGTGGCGATCGTTCCGGAGGCACCAACACCTCCCCTTCTCAAGGTCGGCAGTTGCCCGCCCTAACCCTTCGGGCTTTTCCCGCACCCAGGTGGACGACCGGACCCAACGGGGTGTGGCCGTTCTCAATTTAGTTGGCACTCACGACCAAGGATTTTGCCAACTAAATTGAGAAGGAAGGCGGCCCGGTTGTTTCAATGGAGTTGGCGATTCCGGCCGCCCTCCAGTTGCGGGATGATGGCCGTTAATACACCAATTCATGAATACAGCTTTGGCTGTACTATCCTGGGGTTATGGCAACGGAAACTCTGACTCATTCTTCTGTGCTCTCCCGCTTCGGCTACGCCCTATCCGATCCGACTCGAGCACGGATTTTGCTGGCGCTGCGGGAGGCCCCGGCGTATCCGAGCGACTTGGCGGACCTGATCGGGGTGAGCAGGCAAAGCCTGTCCAACCATCTGGCCTGCCTTCGCGGGTGCGGGCTGGTTGTCTCGGTTCCGGAAGGTCGGAGATCAAGGTATGAGCTGGCAGATTCGCAGCTGGGGGACGCCTTGGGGGATCTGTTGAGTGTGGTGCTGGCCGTTGACCCGGAAGCCTGCGCGGACAGCGGACAGAAGGGGTGCTGCTGATGGCTACACATACCCATGCCGCCGTCGCGACCACTTCTCCGGAGCGCAGGGCGGTTCTGTCGCGGCGCATCCGGCTGTTCGTTGCAGCGACCATCACCTACAACGTGATCGAGGCGGTGGTCGCCCTCGCCGCCGGCTCTGCCGCTGACTCCAGTGCCCTAATCGGGTTCGGTCTTGATTCCCTGATCGAAGTCTCATCTGCTGCGGCTGTCGCCTGGCAATTCGCTGGACGCGATCCGGAAAGCCGGGAAAAGAAGGCGCTGCGCTTCATTGCCTTCTCCTTCTTCGCGCTTGCGGCCTTCGTCGCCGTCGATGCTGTGCGCTCCCTGCTGGGAGCCCGCGAAGCAGAACACTCGACAGTTGGCATTGTCCTAGCTGCACTGAGCCTGGCCATCATGCCCGTGCTGTCCTGGGCCCAGCGCCGTGCGGGACGGGAACTGGGGTCACGGTCAGCCGTCGCCGATTCCAAGCAGACCCTGCTCTGCACGTACCTGTCGGCGGTGCTGCTCGTGGGCCTGCTCTTGAACAGCACACTGGGGTGGTCGTGGGCCGATCCCATCGCCGCGCTGGTCATCGCGGCGGTAGCCGTCAAGGAAGGCCTTGAGGCCTGGCGCGGGGACAGCTGTTGCGCTCCGGGTATGCATCAGCATGTCGAAGACGAAGTCCCCGTTATGGCAGCGGCTGCCACGATGGCGGAGGTGCCTGCACCGCAAGGAGAGACACTCATCTTGTCCGCCAAGCAGAAAACCGATACCTGCTCCTGCTGCCCGCCGGATCAGACAGAAGGGAGCAAATGACCTTGCCCGCGAAGACTTCCATCAGCACGCCCAACAAGATTGCCATCGCCCTGGTCGTGGGCCTTGTGCTGACCGTTCTGGTCATGACCGCCTTGATCAACAGGAACAACCAGGAAGTGCAGACTGCCGCCGCCGCGTCCGCTGAAGTGGTGCGGGAGGAGAGTCACCGCCTGTCAACCGCCAAGGACGAGAAGGCGGTTCTCGTAGAGTTCCTGGACTTCGAATGTGAATCCTGCTTGGCCGCGTATCCCTTAGTAGAGGAAATGCGAGAGAAATACGGTCACCACTTGACCGTCGTCAGCCGATACTTCCCCCTTCCCGGCCACCCGAATTCGCTGACTGCGGCTGTGGCGGTCGAGGCGGCCGCCCAGCAGGGGAAGTTCGAGGACATGTACCACCGCATGTTTGAGACCCAGACCGAGTGGGGACATTCGCAGGAGTCGCAGGCCGGCACTTTCCGCGGCTACGCGGAAGACCTGGGAATGGACATGGCGGCCTACGACGCTGCGATGGCAGACCCTGCCACCACCGCACGGGTGGAAACGGACAAGAACGACGGTCTCGGGCTGGGTGTCAGCGGAACCCCCACTTTCTTCCTCGACGGGGAAAAGATTTCCCCCTCCACGTTGGAGGAGTTCGAACAGTTCATCAACGCCGCCATATTGGAATAGGGCATGACTAATCAACTGACATCCGTAGTGACCTGCCCGGGGTGCGGGCAGGAAGCCACCGTACAAATGCCCACGGATGCATGCCAGTTCTTCTGGGGATGCCCGGCCTGCGGCGAACGTGTGAGGCCTCTCGAAGGGGACTGCTGCGTGTTCTGCTCATTCAGGACCGTTCCCTGCCCCTCCAAGCAGGAGTCCAACGATTAACACCGGTCATTGAACTGCTTTCACGGGACACACTTACGCAACCATTTCAAGGGATGCCCGACGTACTTACGATTATCTGCTCGGGAAGATCTGCGGAAAACCGGGGGAATGCACCAGTGCTGCAGTAATCATGCGGCGCATGATGATGTTGTGAAAAGGCCGAATCAAGTTGAAGTAGAGCGGCCCCGTCCAACGGCGGTAATGCACGACGGTAGTGATTTGGAAATTGTTCTTGGGCTCGGTTCCGGTCGGCTCGACCTCGACGATGAGGTGGGCGATTAGATGAGTGTCCTCGGCGGTGAGCACCAGGTAGGTGTCTTCCTTGCTTGCGGAAACCGTGAAGAAGGCGAGCCTGCCGCCGGGGCGGAGGCTGATCTCTGCCGGGCGAGGTGCGCGGTTCGTCCGGCCGGATGGGTGTTCGAGGCGCATTAGGCGGGCCAGCCCGCCACGAGCCACGAACAGCGCCTTTAGCCAGATCGGTTGCCACGACAGGATGTTGCTGATGCCCTCACGCAGAGACAGTGATGTTTTGGCGCTCACCCTGTCTAGGTGGTCTGCTGACTTCGAATAGCGTTGGAGTTCGGGGTGCATGAGTTCGCCTTTCATGGGGGCAGCCGCTGTGGGTACAGATGATTCGAGGTCGGCGCACGTCTTCGGTGATGCCGTGTCCCGACCGCCGAGCAAGACCTCACGGCGAAGAAACGGTCTGATTGGCGGCGGTGATTTACGACGGCGGTGGGCCGGTTGACGCCCTGACCACCAGTTCGTGCGGCTGGATCCGCGGCACCTCCAAGCGTGCCTTGCCCTGCAGTTCAGCCAGCAGCAGCTCCGCGGCGTAGGCGCCCTGCTCGTCCGGCCGCTGCCGGATGGTGGTCAGGCCCATCGGCTCGGCGAACTCGTGGTCGTCAATACCCACCACGGAAATGTCCTCGGGCACCCGAAGCCCGCGTTCGTGGGCCGCCTGCAGCGCGCCGAAGGCCATCTCGTCCGCGGAGGCGAAGATCGCCGTCGGCCGCTCCCCCGGTGTATCCAGCAGCTGGCCGGCGGCTGCCTTGCCGCCGGCAAACCGGAAGTCCCCCATGGCCTGCCATTCCGGGCGGACCGGCAGGCCGTGCCGGGCCATGGTGTCCCGGAAGGCCTGCTCGCGCCGGCGCGGCACGTCGAAGTCGATGCCGTAGGAGCCGCCGCCCTGCAGATGCGCAATCCGGGCGTGGCCGAGCGAGATGAGGTATTCCACCGCGTCGGTGGCAGCGGCGGTGTCGTCCACGCTGACGCTGCGCAGCCCGTTCACGTGGCCGCCAACAATCACATTGGGGTATTCCAGCGCCCGCAGGGCCGCCAGCTCGTCCGGCGTCAGCTGCATGCACATCACCAACAGCGCGTCGATCCGTTTGCGCAGCATGGACCGGTGGAAGACGCGTTCGCGGTTGGTGCCGGTGCCGCCCAGGCTGAACACGATCAGGTCGTAGCCCGCTGCCCGCAAGACCCGGTCCACCCCTTCCAGCGCGGACGCAAAGTACCAGCGTTCGATCATCGGCAGCAGCACGCCCATCGCCATGGTGCGCCCGGAGGCCAGATGGGCCGCCGACGACGACGGCTCGTAGCCGAGCGAGTCGGCGGTCTGCAGCACCCGGTCGCGGGTGGCGGCGGAGACCCCGGACAGCCCGCGGAGGGCACGCGACACCGTCGCCGTCGAGACACCGGCGGCCCGGGCGACGTCGTCAATCCCGGTCACGGCATCCTCATCCCTTGAGACCACCCGCCAGCAGGCCGCGCACAAAGTAGCGCTGCAGGCCGAAGAACACCGCCAACGGCACGATGATGGAGACGAAGGCCCCTGCCGTCAGGCGGTGCCACTCATCGCCGCGGGTACCGGTCAGCTCCGCGAGCCGCTGCGTGATCGGTGCGACGTCCGCGGTGCCGCCGGAAAACACCAACGCCACCAGCAGGTCGTTCCAGACCCAGAGGAACTGGAAGATGCCGAAGGCGGCGATCGCCGGCACGGACAAGGGCAGGACGATCCGCCAGAAGATCGTTGCATGGCCCGCGCCATCCACCCGGGCCGCCTCGATGACTTCGCCCGGGATCTCGGAAATGAAATTGTGCAGCAGGAAGATGGCCAGCGGCAGCGCGAAGATGGAGTGCGCGATCCACAGCTGGGCGTAGGTTCCGGACGGCAGCAGTTGGAACTCGCCGATCTTGAGGTTGATGAACAGCGAGAGCAGCGGGATCAGCGCCATCTGCAGCGGCACGATCTGCAGCGCGAAAATGAAAATGAACAACGTGTCCTTGCCACGGAACCGGCCCCAAGCGAAAACATAGGCCGCCATGGAGGCGATCACCAACGGAATGATGGTGGCGGGGATGACGATCGCCAGCGAGTTGATGAAGTACTGGCCCAGATTGGACGCGGAGCCGCCCCCGGAAGCCAGCACGTCGGCGTAGTTCTTGGTGGTGAACTCCAGGTCGCCGAGGATGTTCCACCAGCCGTTGGCCTGGATGTTGTCTTCCGGCCGCAGCGAGGAGATGAAGAGTCCGAAGGTCGGCACTGTCCAGATGACGGCAATGATGATCGCCGCCGCAGTGGCGCCGCGTGAGGTGAGGCGCTTCTTGACCCGGCGGGCAATCGGGATCTGCACTTCGGCGGCGTTGGCCATTGCTGCCTCGGGAGCGGCCGGGATGGCAGGCGTTGTGCTCATCGAATTTCCCTCTGCTTCTTCAGCTGCCGGGCGTTGTAGAGCACGATCGGGAGCACCATCAGGAACAGGATCAGCGCCAGCGCGGCGCCGCGTCCCGGCTCGCCAGCGCGGAACGCCTGGGTGTACATCTCGTTGGCCACCACCGAGGTTTCAAAGTTGCCGCCCGTCATGGTCCGCACAATGTCGAAGACCTTCAGCGTGCCGATCGTGATGGTGGTGACCACCACGATCAGTGCCCCGCGGATCGACGGGATGGTGATGGAGAAGAACTGTTGCCGCGCGCTCGCCCCGTCCAGCCGGGCCGCCTCCACAATCTCGGTGGGAACGCCCTTGATCGCCGCGGAGAGGATCACCATGGCGAACCCGGTCTGGATCCACACCATCACAGCGATCAGGAAGAAGGTGTTCTCCGGCGCGTCCAGCAGGAACTGCTTGGGTTCGCCGCCGAACCACACCAGCAGCTGGTTCAGCAGGCCGATCTGCTCGCGTTCGGTCCCGCGGTAGGTGTACATGAACTTCCAGATCACGCCGGCGCCCACAAAGGAAATAGCCATCGGCATGAAAACCAGCGCCTTCAGCGCCTTCTCGCCGCGCGCCCGGTCGATGAACACGGCATAGGCCAGCCCGATGCCGGTGGACATCAACGGCACCAGGACGACCCACAGCAGGGTGTTGCGCAGCGTAACCAGCGCCTCGGGCTGGGTGAACATCCACACGAAGTTGTCCACGCCGTTGGGCGTTCCGTTGCGGTCGGTGAAGGCCAGGTAGGTGGTCTGGAGGGCAGGCCAAATCAGCCCAATAGCCAACAGCACGACGGCGGGGGCCAGGAATCCGATGATCGTCGCCTTATCGCGGAACGTCTTCGGGGCCCGGTCCACCAACAGCATGATCAAGGCGATGATCGCGGCAAAGATGGCCAGCGCGATCACTACCTGCACCAGCTTTTCGCCAACGTCTTCCATGGCACTCCTCCTTGGTGCGTGGAAGGGACGGGTCGTGCCCGGCCGCGCCGCCTGCAGTCACCACAGGCGGCACCGTCGGGCTACGGAATCCGGCTTAGTCCGAAGGCCAACTGGCTTCGATCGAATCCACCACTTCCTTGGTGGACTTGCCGTTGATCCATTCCACGACACCGCTCCAGAAGGAGTTGGCGCCCACCGCACCGGGCATCAGGTCCGAACCGTCGAAGCGGAAGGTGGTGTCCTCCGACTGCAGCAGTTCGATGGACTGGCGGTCCAGGTCGCTGGTGGCCAGAGCCGGGTCAAGGCCCTTGTTGGCGCTGATCGCAGCGCCCTGCTCCACCCGCTTGTTGGCGAACTCGGGTGAGGCCATGAACTGCAGGTAGGCCGAGACCTCTTTGCTTTCGGTGTAGGCAGCCACGAACTCGCCGCCGCCGGTGATGGCGCTGGCACCGGCTTCCTGGCCCGGAGTGATGAAGGCCCAGACATCGCCGTCCTCGGCCACGTTGGTGCCCTCGGGCCAGTTGGCCGCCTGGAAGGTGGCCTGGTGGTGCATGGCGCAGCTGCCGTCGATCACCGGCAGGCCGCCGTCGTCCACCGAGGTGGAGATGATCGAGCGGACGTCCCCGATGCCGCCGTTGACGTAGTCCTCGTTTTTCAGGATGTCTCCGACGGCGTCGAACGCGTCGGCCACCTTCGGGTCATTGAACGGGATCTCGTGGTTGACCCACTGGTCGTAGACGTCCGGACCGGCCTGGCGCAGCAAGGCGTCCTCGATCCAGTCGGTGCCGGCCCAGCCGGTCGCGTCGCCGGATTCGAACCCGGCGCACCACGGCTTCATGCTGCCCTCGTCCGCGATGGTCTTGGTCAGCGCCATCATCTCGTCCCACGTTTGCGGGACTTCCCAGCCCTTGTCCTTGAAAGCGGACGGCGAATACCAGATGTAGCCCTTGACGCTGGCCAGCATCGGAGCAGCGTAGAACGTGCCGTCAATCGTTCCGTAGTCCTTCCAGTCCGCGGACCAGTTCTTGTCCACCAGGTCGGAAACTTCCTTCGGCGCAGGCTTGAGGTTCCCGGCGCGTGCCTGCGCGGCCAGCAGGCCGGGCTGCGGGATGATCGCCACGTCGGGCGGGTTGCCGCCTTGGGCGCGGACTTGGAGCTGCGTTTCGAATTCGTTGGAGCCCTCGTACACCACGTCGATTCCGGTGCACTCTTCGAAGTCCGCCCAGGACTGGACCAGCTTCTCCTCCTCGGTATCCGTGATGGTCGAGTAGACGCTGACCTCGGCGCCGTCAAAGGTGCCGTAGGACTCGTAGGCGGAACAGTCGGCGGCTGCCGCCGACCCACTAGGCTCTTCCGTGTTTCCCCCGCAGGCGGAGAGTGTCAGTGCCATGGCGCTGAGCGCGGCCAACGGCAGAACGGCCTTTCTGGAGCGTGCGACGTGCATGATGTGACTCCTTTGTCCGGTGGCCGCGCAGACGCTGATAAAGGTCACGAAGAAAGCCACCCCCAGTACCAATGTGGTAACTGGTAACGTAAACGCTTACTAAGTGTGCTGCAAGACACATTTTCGCGGCCCGGCCCTTCGATATCGAATCGTGATCTGCGCCGCATTTACGGTTCACCGGGCGATCGGGCCCGCCCACTCTGCTGGGAAGATTATTAGTCTGGAAGTGGTCCTGACCCGCGAGCCGAGGAGTGTCAATGGCTGCAGCATCCGTACCGTGGTGGCGCGACGCCGTCATCTACCAGATCTATCCGCGCTCATTTGCGGACAACAACGGCGATGGAATGGGCGACCTGGCCGGCATCAGCGCCAAGATCCCCTACCTGAAGAACCTGGGCGTGGACGCCATCTGGCTGTCGCCGTTCTACGTCTCCCCGCAGAACGATGCAGGCTACGACGTGGCCGACTACCGCGCCGTCGATCCGCTCTTCGGCACGCTCGAAGACTTCGACTCCCTGCTGGCGCGCACGCATGAACTCGGTATGCGGGTGATCGTCGATCTGGTCCCCAACCACACCTCCGACCGGCACGAGTGGTTCGTCAGCGCACTGGCGGCCGCCCCGGGTTCGCCCGAGCGCGCCCGCTACATCTTCCGCGACGGCAAAGGCCCGGACGGCGCCGAGCCGCCCAACAACTGGCAGTCAGTGTTTGGCGGCAACGCGTGGACCCGGACCACCGGACCCGACGGCGAGCCGGGCCAGTGGTACCTGCATCTGTTCGACTCCACCCAGCCGGACCTGAACTGGGAGAACCCGGAGGTCCAGGCGGAGATGGTCTCCGTCCTGAGGTTTTGGCTGGACCGCGGCGTCGACGGCTTCCGCATTGATGTGGCCCATGGTTTGGTCAAGGCGGACGGTCTGCCGGACTGGGCGGCGAGGACGTCGATGGTGGCCGGCAACGAGCGGTTGCCCGGCGAGGACGCCTTGCTTGGCGACGACGGGGTACCGGTCGGCAAGCCGGTGGGCGCATCGCCGGCCCCGGATGCCCGCCCGGCCCAGGAGCAGGTGCTGGAACCGGCTGGCGGTGGGGTCCAGGGCTCGGCGGTCGCGGCCGGTTACGAGTCAGGCATGCCGGCTGTGGGCCTGGCGGAAGCCACCGTCCATCCGGATACCCCGCCCTACTTCGACCAGGACGGCGTGCATGAAATATACCGGGACTGGCATAAGGTTTTGGCCGAGTACGACGGCGACCGCATGCTGGTGGCGGAAGCCTGGGTAGAGCCGGTCGAGCGGCTCTTTGCCTACGTCCGGCCGGACGAAATGCACCAGGCCTTCAACTTCGACTTCCTGCTGGCCGGTTGGGATGCGGAGCGCATGTCCCGCAGCATCGACGATTCGCTGGCGGCGGCAGCGTCGGTGGGCGCGCCGAGCACCTGGGTGCTGTCCAACCACGACACGGTCCGGCACAGCTCCCGCTACGGGCTGGCCGACCCCACCACGTTCCCCAAGGGCATTGGCCCGGACGACGAACAGCCGGACGAGGAACTCGGTTACGCCCGTGGCCGTGCCGCAGCGCTGGTCATGCTGGCGCTGCCCGGCTCCGCCTACATTTACCAGGGCGATGAGTTGGGCCTGCCAGAGCACACCACCCTGCCGGCCGGGGTGCGCCAGGATCCGGCATTCTTCCGTACCGGCGGCGAAGAGCGCGGCCGGGACGGCTGTCGCGTTCCGATTCCGTGGCGGGCCAACGCGCACGGCTTCGGCTGGGGCTCCACCCAGCACGAACCGTGGCTGCCGCAACCGGAGGGCTTCGCCCGCTATGCGGTGGATCGGCAGGTGGGTGTGCCGGAGTCCAGCTACGAACTGTACCGGGCGGCGCTGAGCCTTCGCACCGAGCGGAAGCTGGGCCAGGGCAGCCTGGAGTGGGCGGCGGAGCACGATCCGGCGTCCGGAGTCTTGAGCTATCGCAACGGCACGGTGCAGGTGCTGGCCAACCTGGGCAGCTCGGCGATCCGCTTGCCCGCTGGCGCTTCCGTGTTGGTGGCGTCGACGGCCCGGACCGCTGACAGCGGCTCGCTGGCACCCAACGCCGCCGCCTGGCTGACCACCGGACGCTAGCCCCGCGCTCCGGTCACCGGACGCGGTCGGCGCGGACCAGGCGCGAGCGGGCGCCGGCCACCAAGTGGATCACCACCGGGAAGTGCATGCCGAGGGCCAGGTCCAGCGCTTCCACCAGGTCGGAGACTTCGTCGGCCACGGCTTGCGGTGACACGCCCAGCCGGGGCACCACCCGGATGCGCAGGGCGCCGCCGCCGTCGTAGTCGTAGGCAGTGACGGTTGCGTGCAGGATGCTGTGGCGTTCCTGCAGCGCGGCACGCAAGGCCTGCTCGGCCACGCCGGAACTGAGCTGGACGGCGCCGGGCGCGCCGTCGCCGTCGTAGTCAGCGGCAATGGTTCCGGCGCGGCCCTTGCCCTGCTGCGCCACCCAAGCGATCATCAGCAGCACCAGCAGGAGCAGCAGCAGGGACACCACGATCCACAGCCAGCTGTCCCGCTGGCCGGGCACAGTGGTGGTATCCAGCACTGTCCGCAGGTTGGCGCCGGCCTGTTCGGTGACGGCGTGCCACCAGCCCGCCAGCGCCGGAACCAGCGCCAGCGCCAGAGCCGTGGCGCCGGCCAGCATCAGCTTCAGCCCGAGGATGGTGATCAGGATGCGATTCAGGGCCCGGGGCGTCCGGTTCACTGTCCCACCACCCCTGAACTGGAGACGAAGACGCGCACCTGCGGGACCGGGCTGATCTGCGCCCGCCGGACTTCGTCCTCCACCGCCAGCTGGATGGCATCGGCGTCCACCGGTATGCCGGACGTGGGCCTCAGCCTGACCTCCACCAAGCCGCGCGACACCACCACCAGCACCTGCTCGCGCGCCACTTCCGCCTCGATGCGGGCGCGGCGTGCCAGCGAGGCAGCGAGCACTTCATCGTCCACCACCACCACGCCGCGGCGGCTGGGAATGCGGTGACGGTGCAGATGCCCAGGCAGCACCCCCTGCAGGAAGAAGAACAGCCCCAGCAGCAGGATCAGTGCCCCGGACGCACCCAGCACCGCCGGTGCTACGTTGCCCGGCAGTTGGTGCAGCCAGCCGGCTATCTCCTCCGGCATGGCCAGCCATGGCTGCTGCCCGATGGCCTTCAACGCGGATTCAAGCAGCAGGTACAGGGCGGTCAGACCAACAAGGACGGCGGCAATCACCGACGCCGTCGCTCGGGAACTGCGCAGTTCCCGGTTGGCCAGACGCTCCAGACGTTCGTCGGCCGGACGCGCTTCGGCCGGCCGGTCGCTTTCAACTTCGGTGTGGCTCACCGGACCCGGCCTCCTTCCTGCACGCGGATGCCGGTGACCCTGATGTCAACCCGGCTCAGCCGCGAACCGCTGATCCGCGAGACCTCTTCCAGGATCGCCCCCTTGGCGGCATGGGCCCGGTCCCAGACCGAGCCGCCGAAACCGGCCACCACCTGGGGGTCGCGCAGCACCCGGTCCAGCGGGGGGATGCCGACGGGAAGGGCCAGAGACAGGGCGAGGGAACCGGCGTCGTCACGCCATGTGGCGCGGACCAGCCCCGGCGGTATTCCCAGCAACTGCGCCGCGGCACCCTGGGCGGTGCTGGTCAAGGCCTGCGTGCTGACCCGGGTGTGTCCGGCGTAACGCCCCGCGTGCGGCCCGGCTGGGTGTGGCGGCTCGGCCGGGTGCGGCACCAATGGCTGTCCGTCCGGCCGGTAGCCCGGCGCCGGCCGGTCCGGGCGGGGAGGCATGTTCTCGGCGTCCACGGCACGGTCCGTCATGAAGACGAGCGGCGTCCGGTCAACGCATCGCGGATGCTGCGCCAGTCAAGTTTTCCTTCCGCGGCCCGGCCCAACAGCGCCCCCACGATCAGGAACACCGCCATCAGGAGGAATCCCCAGAAGTGGAACACCAGCGCGGCCCACGCCAGCACCGCTCCGACGGCCATGCCAACCACCGTGTAGCTCATCCTTGCTCCTCCCACCGTCCCGCGCATCCTGTTACTGGGCCACTGACCGGACCGGCTTCTCCGCCGGCACCTTTGGGTCCAGTCCGGGCACGTGCACGTCGTTGATCTCCACATTCACTTCAACCACGTCCAGCCCCACCAATTGCTCGACGGCGGCGTAAACCGCCGCGCGCACGCTGCTCGCCAGTTCGTGCAGCGGCTTGCCGTAGACAGCCACCAGGCTGATGTCCACGGCAACCTGCGTCTGGCCGACCTCCACGTGCACGCCCTGGGCGGCAGCATCACCACCGCCCACCACATCACGCAGTGCGCTCAAGGCCCGCGCGGTGCCGCTGCCCAGCGCGTAGACCCCCGAAACCGAGCGGGCCGCGACGGCCGCGACCTTGGCCACGGCTGTCTCTGAGATAGTGGTGCGCCCCGGAGCGGCGGGGATGCCCAGCGCCGGGTCGGGAAGCATCGACGGGTCAGTCCCGGCCTGTCCGGATTCCTGCAGGGTCGGCAGGTCCGTGCTGCCAACCGGTGGTGCAGCGGGTGCGGAGACAGGGACTTCCCCAGGAGCATCTCCTACGGACGGGGCGGACGGCCGATCCTCGTTGTGCATCTGTTCTCCCTGGCGGCTGTGCTGACTCTCAGGGCAAGCCTAACCCCTCATTCCCCGCAGTGTTCGGCCAGCCAGTCCTGCACCGGCCCAAGTGCTTCGGCAAAGGCTGTGACGTCGATCTTGTGGTCGGGTGCCGCCTGCTCCAGCAGCTGCTCCACCCGGTCCAGGTCATCAGTGAGCTCGGGCGGGACGCCGCGGCTGAATTCGTCCAGTTCCTTTTGCAGGGACTCCAGTTGGGAGTCCTCCACCCCGGTCATGAAGCCGAGCGGCACCAGCAGGAGTGAGGCCACGTTCCCCGCCACCGCGGCACAAGCGTCGGCCCGGTCTCCGTAACGGCCCCACACCTTGGCGCCTTTGCCTGGTTCGCCGCGTCCCTTAACATCAGCGGAGCCCGACGGCGGTGTTGGGCTGGGCGTTGCCGTGGCGGTTGGTTCAGGAGCCGGGTCGGGTGCCACGGGCGCTTCCGCAGGGGCGGTCTGCAGTTGGGGAGCGGCCGATGCAGTGGGGGCAGGCACCGCCGTCGTTGGTTCCTCTGTCGGATCCGCGCTGCTGCATGATGTCAGCATGATGGCCATTGCCACGCCGCCGGCTGCAATCTTCAGAAGGGCCTGCACTACGCTCCTCGCTCCCATCGTCCCCGGTTAGTGCCTCATCAGGTGCAGGCGGCACACGGAATACCTACCCATGGTAGGCCGGTCATCCTGAATGGAGGCTGGGAGGCAGCTGGGACCGGCACGAAGGCCGGGAAGAGGCCGGCGAGGAGGTCAGGCTGGAAGCAGTGTGCCCGGCAACACCGCATGATCCTGCAACTATTCCGCTAACGTCCGGTTGAAGAGCTCCGGACGGTTCATCGGCCACTCGTGCGGGGACTTCGGCGCCAGCCCACCAAGGGCGTTCGGCAGCAGCCCGGCCAGCATAGGCGCTGACTCCCGAGCCTGCCGCGGTTCCTTTTCGCCGGCCGCGATGAGCACCGGACAGGCGGCCTTGTCGAGGCCCTCGACCTTCGTGCCGACGAAGATCTCCGAGATGATGGCACGGTATTGCTGCGGGTCGGGTGCGGACGCCTCTAAGGCAAGGTGCGGCATCAGCCCACTATAGCGGCGAGGGAATCACTTTGCCGGGAAGAACGGAGTTCTCGTGGTGAACCGCGGCTTGGCCTTGGCTTTCGCCGCGATGGGAGGCTTCTTTGCTTAAAGCCTCTCTGTTTACAGGGACAGCTTCTCTCCCGGAGTGGGGACCCGAAGCCGGTCATCCAGGCTGCCGGCCGAGAATTCGGCACGCAGCTGAGCGTGGCCTTCGCTGTAGTGGCTCCAGCCCTCGGCGTGGACCGGCACCACGGCTGTGGCTTCCAGCATCCGGGCGGCTTCGGCAGCATCTTGGGCGGTCAGTGTGAGCGCATCGTTGTCGAAGACGCCCACCCGGGCGGCGCCAGCGAAGAGAACCGCCAGGCCAATCGGTGCGAACCGTTCGGCAACGGCGCCTACTACCTCCAGCGAAGCGTTGTCACCGCTGACGTAAACGCTCGGCAGGTCGGATGCCGTGAGAACGAACCCGGTCACCGTACCGACCACGGGTTCGCACCCGTCCGGTCCGTGCTGCGCCGGGACTGCGGTGATGGTGATCGTGGCGCGGTCGGGAGCCTCAAGCACTGACCGCTCCCAGGGAGCCATACCGGTGACGGCAGTCATCCTTTCCGCTGCCTCCAAAGTTCCGAGGACCTTGACGCCGCCGGATTCCACCAGCCGCCGGCCGGAGGAATCCAAGTTGTCTACATGCTGGTCATGCGAAAGCAGGATGACATCCACCGCCGGCAGGTCTTCAACGTGGATGGCTGGCCTGATGGTCTTGACCAAGGTTCCGGTCGGGGCCGGGAACTCGCCCGGTTCATCAAAGGTGGGGTCGGTCAGGAAGGTCCAGCCGCCATACTCCAGCAAGGCGGTCGGCCCCCCAACATGGGTGAATGCCGTTTCGCTCATGTGCCTATGGTCCCGCACTGCGCCCGCCGTGGACAGACGCACGAGACGACGAAGCCCCGCGTCCTGATTAAGGACTGCGGGGCTTCGTTTAACCAGCCGTGCTAGCGGGCACGTATCTGGCCGCGGATGGTGCCTGACGGACCCAGCGGGCACAATCGGTGCATGGGACGGCGACAATCCCGCCCTCACCGAATAACGGGAGGCAAACCATGAAAACGTTCGGATATTTGATCCTGACCCTCGCCGCCGGTTGCGCGCTGGCGGCGATTTGGATCGCCGAGTCCCGCTGGCAGTGGGCGTTCACGGCCCTGTTGGTATTTTTCATCGGCAGGGCACTGGCCAAACGGCCGGCACCAGAAGCGGCTCAAGTACACGCGGGCCAACATCGACGCGGTAAATCGGCTGCTCAAGGACTAAGTCGCGCTAGCGCCACGAGCATCCTCGCCGCACTCGCCTACGGGTCACTTTCGGTGGCGGCCCCCGGAGTCGGAGTTTGCGTCGGCTAGAAACGCCCCACCCTCACCCACCCATCGGTGCAACTGCTTCTCCAAGGCCTCGGTCCCCGGAAGTCCTCTGGACTTGCCATGACCGCTGCGCGTCAGCCTTTCCATCGTGCTGCCTGTAAGCAGCTGATGTGGGCGGCGGGACGGGGCTTCAAATTTAGTTTCAGGTACCAACATAGAGCTCCTTATTTTTATTGCGGGAATGTGAAGGTTGGGCTGGCAGGTGTAGCGGACACCATCGGTGGTTCTCCCCGTGACGATGACCTAATACCACTGCCGACTATCAAGATGTCCCGAAAGGTCTGCACGTTCTTCTGGAGGCAGTTATTGCCAATCCGGTTCTGATTGACATATGGCTTCCACTATATTTGTTGACAGTTTAGAGCAGGCTAAGTTTCGCGGTTGGCGCGTGTGAATTCTTCGAGGGCCTGCTAGCTAACATGCCGATAACTATGAGCAGATAGCCAATTATGCCAATGAGAGGCAACTGCGTGACGATTCCGCCCACAACTACCAGCACCCCAATCAACAAGAGGAGCAGCCCCGGCCATCTCCGAGTAATCTGCCCTAACACTTAGGCCGCTCCTCCCAGTGGTTCAGTTCCCGGTCGCGCAGGCCCGGCGGATGTCGCGGCACGGCCCCGCCAAGGTGAACTGCTTGCCTGCGACCGAACCAGGAGTTCGGCCTCTAGAGGGGTTCGGAACCGTTTTTCTGCACGATGTTGACTAGTTGCTTTTCCCACGAGCTTGAATTCGTTTCGGGCAGACGGACGATGACCCTGCAAAAATACTCCTTAAGATGGCATTACATTTTTCTTGCCCCCATACATCGACAGTAGCCAAAAAGCCAAGTTAAGTAAAAACATAAAATGGTGACAGTAGCAACACCGAAGAAAGGGGACATGAACAATGCCAGTCAAAAGGAATGTTTCTGGTTCGTAATTTTCGAACAATTGTCAGTGCTTACCCACGCGTTTGGCCTAACAAAAGCATCCGCGTTTCAGCCGAGACCTGAACCACCTTGAACCCGACGGTTTCCATCGAGTCCACCCTCCCGAATAACTCTGGGGTCTGACGGATTCCGGGCGCGACGGTTGTGACCAAACGTGCCGAAGAGCTGTTGGCCGGATACGAGCGCGTGGGCTTCGTGAAGTCAAAGACCGAGGAGGCACGCCCGGGCACCCAGCTGATGTTAACCCCTTGGGCTGCCCCTTAGTCCCATCAGCAAGGGCTCCATCCAGGTCCGTGGTCAGCTGCCGGGGGACGCTCCAGAAATCGTTCCGAACTATCCCAGCACCGACTACAACCAGAAGACTGTCATTGCCCTGACCCGCAAGATGCGCGAGATCATCGCTCAGGGCCCGTCGTCGACGTCACGGTTGACGAGATCGTTCCCGGCAAGTTCTGGTGTTGATCCGCCCCTTACATGAAGACTTGAAGATCCCACAGCCCTAGGAGGCCTCGAAAACCACTCAGGAACCACGTCGCGCTCGGAAAACCAGGCAGCGACAGCGATAAGCAGGGAAACCGAACCACTCCTGGATCCTCCCAGGAAGAACGAAACCCCGGAACTCAAGGAGTTCCGGGGTTTTCATTCGTTTTGCTGGTGGCTCCGACCGGCGTCGATCCGGTGACCTTTCGATTTTCAGTCGAACGCTCTACCAACTGAGCTACAGAGCCGTGGCAACATCTTGCGATGATCACCGTTGGCGTTCCGAAATCGCTCCGGAAACCAAAGCGACCCTGACGGGACTTGAACCCGCGACCTCCGCCGTGACAGGGCGGCGCGCTAACCAACTGCGCTACAGGGCCTTGCATTTTTTACGAGACTCAATCCTACCAGCCTTTTGAAGCGGTTCTGACCACTCCAGCGGCTGCCATTCATGCGTCTCGCGTACCCCCAACGGGATTCGAACCCGTGCCGCCGCCGTGAAAGGGCGGTGTCCTAGGCCGCTAGACGATGGGGGCCAGGACCACTTGGGATTCATTTCCCCGCTGTGGACCTATAAAACTATAGGGCCTGCTTCGGGAAAAACCAAAACGGGCCATCCTGCCCTGCGGTGGCGGCCCCGGGAACCTCTCCCCACCTGCCGCGGGTAGAGTCGAATGCATGCCGATGGAGATGTCCCTGCCGGAATTCGAGGACGCGGTCAACGACGCGATCGACCAGATTCCGGAAGACATCATGCGCGAAATGAGCAACGTCGGCATCTTCGTCGAAGAGGAATACGTCCCGCAGCCCTGGGAGGACCCGGAGACGGAACTACTGGGCATTTATGAAGGCACGCCTCTCACCGAGCGGGACCATTGGTGGGCTGCCGGATCCATGCCCGACCGGATCGTGATCTTCCGCGGCCCCACCTTGCGGATGTGCTCCTCCCGGGAAGAAATTGTCCACGAGGTCCTGGTTACCGTGATCCACGAAGTCGCCCACCATTTCGGCATCGACGACGATCGCTTGCACGAGTTGGGCTGGGGCTAACACCGGGCTTCCGGCCCCTCGCGGCCACTCAGGGCGCGAGTGACTTCGCAGGCCCTGGTGCACCTCCCCCGGCACGGCTGACAGGTCAGCCACGGCTGCCACGTCAGCGCGGGATGCGCTGCTGCCAGATCAGGGCAGACTGCACGCCTGGCTTGCCCGCGACACGCCGCTTCCCCACAAAAGCATTGAAATGACACTGACGTTGTTTATGTTACTTGTGAGGTAAATGTTGCTTAAGTGACCGAAGATGCATATTCTCAACGTGCTGTGTGAATGCAGTTCGGTCTAGTTGGGGTGCCCCGTTCGCACATTGACCGCTCTCGGCCCCAAGGCCGGCCGTTCCGAAAGGGCGCGCGCATTTACTGCGCTCGTATTAAGGACCCGTTCGGATGAGGCTGCTTCCCTCGGGGCGTCGTGCCCCGCATCGATCGACGACGCCGGTGCGCGCCGTCGCGCTTTTCTCGGCTACCGCCCTGCTCGTCTGCGCCCCGGCTCTAGCGCCGGCCGTCGCCGCTCCGGCCGGAGCGCTGCCGCAGGTGTCGTCCGTGGGGATGATGCTGCCGGCAGCGCCGGCACTTCCTTCCGGTGACGAGATCGACGATGCCAAGGGCGATGCAGCCGCCACGCAGGCGCTGGTGGACCGGATCGAAGAGCAGTTGAAGGCAGCTTCGGGGAACCTGGCCAACGCCCGGTTCGACTCGATGCGATCGCAGAACACGTACAGCGAGTCGCTGCTGAAGCAGCAAGAGCGGACCGCCGAGCTCGATGATGCCAAGGCGAAGGCCTCGCAGGCCGCCGAATACTTCGACTCAGTCAAGAACCAGGTGGGCCAGCTGGCCGGCGAGCTCTACCGAAACGGCGGGGTCAACCCGGCTTTGAGCGCGCTGCTGGACAGCAAGGACACCAGCGACGTGCTGTACAAGGCTTCCACTCTGGATGCCCTGACCGCTAACCGCTCACAGACACTGACCGAATCCGAGCAGGCCGCCCAACTCTGGGCCGCCTGGGAGCTCTATGTCGCGCAGGCCGAAGAGGCCGCCCAGGACGCCGCGGTAGCAGCGGAAGCTGCCGAGACTGACGCCAAGGCCGCCAGCGCAGCCCAGGAACAGCTGGTGATCCGCTATGAGGAACAGCGGCAGACGCTCCTGGTGCATCTGGCGGAACTTCGCGGCACCAGCACTAGCGAAGAAGACGCACGCATCGCAGCCTTGGAGAAGGCCGAGCAGGACCGCCAACTTCAGGCGTTAGTCGAGCAGTCGGCGCAAGAGGCGGCCGCGGCCCAGCGGCCGGCCAGGAACAATTCCCCGGCACAAGGTTCCACGGTGGCGCCGGCCAGCGACGAAATTACGCCGTCCCGGCCCTCCGCACCGACGCCGCCCCGGCCTTCCACGCCCTCGACGTCCAGGCCTTCCACCCCGTCGACGTCAACTCCACCGGCGCCCCGGCCTTCGACGCCGAGGCCGTCCACCCCCGCGCCGTCCATCCCCGTGCCGTCCGCTCCCCCCGCGCCGGCAACGCCACGGCCAACTCCGCCGCCCGCTAAACCAAAGCCCCAACCCAAGCCGGAGCCCGAGGTCGTTGCACCTCCGCCCGTCGTCGGCGCTCCTTCGGTGAACGGCGGCATAGCAAACGCAGCCATCAGTTACGCGATGGGTAAGGCATCCAACCCGAAAACAAAATATGTCATGGGCGGTAATGGCCCTCTGGCTTTCGATTGCTCCAGCCTCACGCAGCACGCGTTTGCCAATGCCGGCGTGAACATCCCCCGCGTCGCGCAAGCCCAATATGACTACGCCACGTATAAGATTCCGCTTTCTCAACTGCAGCCCGGCGACTTGGTTTTCTGGGGCGAGCCCAACGCTATCTGGCATGTGGCCATCTACATCGGTAACTGGCAGGTTGTCCAAGCCCTTAACCCAGGAGCAGGGCTTGTAGTGACTCCCATTGGGGATATGTACGGAAAGCTGCACACCTTTGGGGCGCGCTGGGCCGTCTAGGTCATAAGCAGGTTAATGAGCCGGGCCCGGAACCTTAGCGGTTCCGGGCCCGGCTCATAAGTGGTTATTGGCCTTCAGCGTCCGGGAGCGGACCGAAGTTCCGGCGGTCGTCCAACCGCGGATCCTGCCGGTCCGGGACCACCATGACCGGCCCCTTGGCGTGGTGCAGCACGCCCTGGCTGGTGGAGCCGAGCAGCATGCCGGCGAAGCCGCCGCGGCCGCGCGTACCGACCACCAGAAGTTCGGCCGTGCGGGAAGCGTCGATCAGAAGTTCCACCGGCGAGCCGTCCTGTACCTCGCCGATGACCTGCAGGCCCGGGAAGTGGCTCTTGATCCAGGCCACGCCGGCGTCGAGCTGCTCGCGGATGTCGGCGTAGAGCGCCTCCCGGTCCAGCGGCGCGGGCACCCACGCCAGCGAGCCGGTGAACGGCGGCAGCGCGCACACCAGCTTGAGCGGATAACCAAGCCGTTCCGCCTGCTCCGCCGCCACCAAGGTGGCGTTGCGTGCCTGCTCCGAGCCGTCGACGCCGACGACGACGACCTTCTCGATGTCCTCCGGCCGCACGGCCTGTTCCTTGGACCGCGGGACTTCAATATCCAGGCCACCGAGCCGGGGTGCGCAGGCCAGCGGAATGGTCACAGTGGGGCAGTCCGCATGGGCAGGGACGGCGCTGCTGACCGAGCCGAGCAACCGGCCCATGAAGCCCCCGCGCCCGCGTGTGCCGACCACTATCAGTTCGGCCTGCTCGGAAAGCTCCAGCAGGACGCCGGCAGCATCGCCGGTTTCCACCCGGGAGTCCACATCGAGGTTATAGCCGGCGATTTTCGCCACGGCCTCATCCAGCACGGCTTCCGCGCCTTCGCGGATCACGGAATCGTCCAGCGTGGCATAGCCGGCGTCCATGCTTGAGGCAGCAAAGACCGGAACGGTATAGGCAGTCACGACATGCAGTGGAGTACGGCGCCGCTGCGCCTCCTCAGCAGCCCAGACCAACGCACAGATGCTTTGGTCGGAGCCGTCGACTCCGACGACGATCCCGCGTGGCGCGGCACCCTGTCCGGCGCTTCCGGCCGTGCCTTCTGTCATTCGTTCCGCCTCCCTCAACGATGCGCGGGCATCCTCGCCAGCTACCTTCAGCTTACTCTGCAACAAAAGCCTTCTCAGTGGCCGGAAAGTTATGTAGGCTTCGGTGAAATTACTATTGAACAACAGTTTCACAAACGCGTTGCGGGCGGTCCGTTCGCCGTCCGAGGTTCTCCCTACCGTTCAAGGAGTCCGTGCAGTGAGTGGAGTTTCCACCCCAGAGGTCTCGACTGAGTACACCACCACGGTGGTCATCGGCTCCGGACTGCCCGGATTGGCGGTGGCCAGTGAACTGAGCCGCCGAGGCGTGTCCTCGATAGTCGTTGAGGGCCTGCTCTCGCAGCCGTCCGACCCCATCCGCCGGTCCGCGTTGCCCGACTCGTCGGTCCGCGGCGAACGCAATGACCTGCTGCGGTTACTGCAGGCGTACGCCGCCAGCCATGATCTCGACATTCGACGCAGCACCTTTGCCTGCGGAGTCAGCCGAACCCCCGGTCAGACTGCGCCGGCGCTGCAGCTGGACCCGCACCCAGGAGCGCTGGAGGCACGCACGGCCCGCGTCCCGTCGATCAGCCGGGACAGCAAGCAGCGCTGGGTCATCCGCACCGAACGCGGGCTGCTGGTAGCCGAATCCGTAGTCCTGACGGGCTGTGCGCAGAACCAGATGCGGCGCCTGCTCCGCAGCCTGGGCATCGCGGCAGGGGAAAACGCGGTTGCCGTGCTGAACGCCATTGGCCTCTACCTGGTAGGCGTTGCAGACCTGCTGGCCCCCAGCACCCGGGAGATCATCCGGCAGGCGAAAGTGGCCGGAAACGCCATCGCCTCCTCCTGCCGCACGGCCGTCGCCTGACCCTCGGCAGCCGAGCGCCGCCGTCGCACGCCTCTGCACGCTGTAGGAGCGTAGAATTCTGGGGAAACTTCCAACTATGCCACTCACCTGTGGAGGACATTCCCCATGCCCGCAAAGGCAGCAGTAGCCGACAAGACTCCGGTGCTCGACCGATACTTCGAGATCACCAAGCGCGGCTCCAATTATTCACGTGAAATCCGCGGCGGCCTGGCCACGTTCTTCGCAATGAGCTACATCGTGGTGCTGAACCCGCTGATCCTGGGTGGCGCCGATTCAACCGGAGCCATGCTGGGCGCCGAACGCGTCGCAGCGGTGACGGCCTTGGTCGCCGGCGTGCTGACGATTGCGATGGGCGCGTGGGCCAAGTACCCGTTTGCCTTGGCGACCGGTTTGGGCGTCAACGCCTTCGTCGCCATCACGGTTGCGACGAATCCTGGCCTGACCTGGCCGGACGTCATGGGCCTGGTGGTGCTCTCCGGCATCACCATGCTGATCCTGGTGCTGACCGGGTTCCGGACCGCGGTGTTCAACGCCGTGCCACAAAGCCTCAAGACCGCCATTGTGGTGGGCATCGGCATGTTCATCGCCCTGATCGGCCTGGTCAACGCCGGCTTTATCCGCCGCATTCCGGACGCGGCGGGCACCACGGTACCGGTGGGCCTCGGGTTCGAAGGCGTGCTGCTGGGCTGGCCAACGCTGGTCTTTATTTTCGGCCTGATCCTGACCATCGCCCTGGTAGTGCGCAAGGTCAAGGGCGGCATCCTGATCGGTGTGCTGTCCGCTACGGTGCTCGCGGTGATCATCGAAGCGGTGGCCAACGTCGGGCCTTCGGTGGGCCCCGGTGGCTTCAACCCGCAGGGCTGGTCCCTGGTGGTGCCCGAACTGCCGAACGGCAGCTGGGTGGGACTGCCCGACCTGAGCCTGATCGGCCAGGTGAGCGTTTTCGGCTCCTTCGGCACGCTGGGCTTCACGGCCGCTTCCCTGCTGGCCTTTGCGATCCTGCTGAGCATCTTTTTCGACGCTATGGGCACCATGGTGGGCCTGGCCAATGAGGCAGGGCTGACCGACAAAGAGGGCAACATTCCGCACGTGGACCGGGTGCTGATCGTCGACGCCGTGGGCGCTGTTGCCGGCGGCGCCGCATCGGTCTCCTCCAACCAGATCTACGTGGAATCCGGTGCAGGCATCGGCGAAGGCGCGCGCACCGGCCTGGCCAACGTCGTCACCGGGCTGCTGTTCCTGATGGCCATGTTCTTCACGCCGCTGATTTCGCTGGTGCCCTTCGAGGCAGTGGCGCCGGCGCTCGTCGTCGTTGGCTTCATGATGGTGTCCCAGGTGGGCAAGATCGATTGGTCCGACTGGGGCGTAGCCATCCCGGCGTTCCTGACCTTTACGCTGATGCCGTTCACGTACTCCATCGCCAACGGCCTGGGCGCGGGCTTCATCGCCTACGTGCTGGTGCGCACGTTCCAGGGCCGGGCCAGGGAGATCCACCCGCTGATGTGGATAGTGGCCGCTGCCTTCGTGCTCTTCTTCGGCATCGGGCCGGTCGAGCAGCTCATCGGCTTCCGCTAACCAACCGACGCTCCCAGGACAGCGAAGGGACCGGTGCCGTCCCCCAACGGATGGCACCGGTCCCTTCAATTTGCCCTGATCAGGGCTTGCCCTGGGCCGGAGTCAGACCGGCCCGGGGCCGCTTAGGCCCGGGTCCGCACCTCGGATCCGGTCTGGGCGGCGATGTCGGCGCGGTCCAGATCGCGCAGCGAGGCACCCTTGGTTTCGCGTGCGAAGTACACGGCCACGATGGTGATGATTGACGCGACCACCAGGTAGAGGGCAACCGGCAGCCAGTGGCCAAAGTCCTTCAGCAGCGTGGAAGCGATGATCGGGGCAAGCGAGCCGGCGAAGATCGACGTCACCTGGTAGCCGAGCGAGACGCCGGAGTAGCGCATCCGGGTGGGGAACATCTCGGCCATGATGGCCGGCTGGCCCGCGTACATCAGGCCATGCACGGCAAGGCCCAGGAAGATCGCGGCCAGAATGATGATCGGGTTCTGCGTGTCGAACATCGGGAAGGCGACGAAGGCCCAGACGCCCGACAGCACGGCGCCGGCCATGTACACCGGCCGGCGGCCGATGGTGTCCGACAGCCGCCCGTAGAACGGGATCACCACGAAGTGGAAGGCGTGCGCCAGGATCAGCAGGCCCAGCACGGTGGTGACGTCGAAATCGTGCACCGTCTTCAGGTAGGTGATGGAGAACGCCACCACGACGTAGTAGATGATGTTCTCCGCCACGCGCAGGCCCATGGCGGTAAAGACACCGCGCGGGTACCGCTTCATTACTTCCACCACACCGTAGGAGGTGGACTTGACCTTGGCGGACTCCGCCTGCGCTTCCAGGAAGATCGGCGCCTCGGTGACCTTGGTGCGGATGTAGTAGCCGACGATCACGATGACTGCGGAGAGCCAGAAGGCAACGCGCCAGCCCCAGGCCTGGAATTCGGCCTCGGAGAGGATGCCGGACATGACCCACAGCACCACGGTGGCCAGCATGTTGCCCATCGGCACGCCGGCCTGCGGCCAGGAAGCCCAGAAGCCGCGCTTGGCGTTCGGGCTATGCTCGGCGACCAGCAGCACTGCGCCGCCCCACTCGCCGCCGATGGCGAAGCCCTGAATGAATCGCAGGGCCACGAGCAGACCCGGCGCCCAGTAACCGATCTGGTCGAACCCGGGCAGGCAGCCCATCAGGAAGGTGGCTGCGCCGATCAGGATGATGCTCAGCTGCAGCAGTTTCTTCCGGCCCACCTTGTCACCGAAATGTCCGAACACGATGCCGCCCAGCGGCCGGGCGATGAAGCCGACGGCGAAGGTGACGAACGCTGCGATAATCGCGTCCAGTTCGGTGCCGGCATCCGGGAAGAACAGGGCGCCGAAAACCAGCGTTGCCGCCGTGGCGTAGAGGAAGAACTCGTACCATTCAACAACCGTGCCGGCCATGGAAGCCGTGACAACCTTGCGCAGGACCGACGGCGGTGACTCGTGCGAGGTGCCGGACCCGGGTCCGGTGGGGGTGGCGTGGGCGCTCATCTTTCTCCTTGCGTGGCGTGCGGATACTGCGGTGCGTGGCCGCCGGGATGTTCCGGCATGCCTGTGAGTGAGGTCACAATACGACGAAGCTGAGTATTCCCTGTAAACGCGTGTGCATCAATGGCAAACTTTGCAGGTGCGTTCTGCAAAAATGCAGACATGACCTCCGCGCCTCCGCCCACCAATCCGGACGACCTCATCATTCTGCTCGCCGTGGCCCGCACCGGTAGGTACACCTCCGCAGCAGAAAACCTGGGCCTGAACCACACCACGGTCTCGCGCCGGATCGCAGCCTTGGAGAAGGCCTTGGGCGGCCGGCTGTTCTCCCGCGCGCCGGGAGGCTGGGAACTGACCGACCTTGGCCGCAAGGCGGCTGCGGTGGCCGAACGGATCGAGGAATCACTGTCCGGGCTCAACCGCGCGCCGGACGAAGCAGACCAACTGGCGGGGGTGGTGAGAATGTCGGCCACCGATGGCTTCAGCGCCTTCGTCGCCGCGCCGGCGATTGCCCGCCTGCAGCAGGACCACCCAAAGCTCAGCGTGGAGATTGTGACCGCTGCCC
Source organism: Arthrobacter sp. SPT-J7 (assembly GCF_059089965.1). Taxonomy (NCBI): domain Bacteria; kingdom Bacillati; phylum Actinomycetota; class Actinomycetes; order Micrococcales; family Micrococcaceae; genus Arthrobacter; species Arthrobacter sp. SPT-J7. Next base: position 127,371 of record NZ_JBNHFF010000008.1, on the reverse strand, counting down.
GGCGGGCTTCACAGCACCGCCCGGGGTTGGATTTCGAAGTGGTCGTCGGACGCCCGCAGGTTAACCGTGCGCAATCCATCCGGCTGGGCAGCTACGTCCTGGGCCTGTATGGCTCCCGCGAGTACCTGGCCAAACACGGCACGCCGGACAGCGTCCGCGCGGCGATGAACCACCCGCTGGTGTATTTCATCGACTCGATGCTGCAGGTGGACGACTTGGACGCCCCCCGCCGGTTGCTGCCGGCGATGGTGACCGCTCTTGGTTCCACCAATGTGTTCGTCCATGTGGAGGCCACCCGGGCAGGTGCCGGCCTGGGCCTGCTGCCGTGCTTCATGGCCAACCGGCATCCGGATCTGGTCCGCGTCCTGCCCGAGGAACTGGAGGAGCGCCTGGGTTACTGGTTGGTGGCGCGCCCGGAGTCACTGCGGCAGCCGGCCGTCGCCGCCGTCGTGGATGTGCTCAGGCGAGAGGCCCGTACCCGGGAGGCAGAACTGATGGGACGGCCGGCAAAAGGTGGAGAGGCGGCCGGTTAACACAACGACAGGGGGCACCGGGCGCCAGATCCCAGATCACTTGGAGGTGGCTCCCACTGGCGCTACGCGACTGCGTCAAGTTTGATGTGACACATGGGGGTGCCTGTATACGTTCCGGTTCTGTTGGCTGCCAGCGCTTTTGTCTGCGTGGGATTGGTGATGTTTCTGGCCCGCCGGACCCGCATGACCAACGACGCCTCGCTCCACAACGGGGTATCTGTGAAAGGGGCATCGGCAGTTGGTTATCTCGACTGGCATGGCGATCACGAAGCTCTGCGCCGTAAAATCTCCGTGGTTACCGAGCGCTATGCGAAGTACGTCAGGGTCGAAACAACGCCGTCGAAGATCGACGTCTACGTACGGCCCAGTGTCTGGACCTGGGGAGAAGTTATTTCCATCCTCCTGCCCGAGGAGATGCCCGCACGGATCAAGGTGACGTGCTCGCCGCGCATTAAAGCCACCGTCTACGACTACGGTCAGAGCGGCAAGGACCTGGCGGAATTCATCGACCTGATGAAGTGACCAAAGCCCGAGCCAATGCCGGTTGGTGCGCTCAGCTGGAGCCAAGCCATCCAGCTTGACCCATGAACCGCCATAGGCCGGATAGGGGCCAAACACGGTGAAAGGATTAATTAAACCGAGATGCCGGGTACTGGACCTAACTTGGGGGGATTAGGTTGTCAGCACCCGGCATCCGGCGCCGGATCAAATCCGGCTGAGCAGACATAGTGCTCCAGCCACCATCCATAGTGTCGAAGCCGTTTTTTCTATGCCTGCCTCCGGAGAGCCAGCCGCAAGCGGCTCACTCCCGGGCCTAGTACGGCCGCCGATCGGCCGTTCGCTTCCATCTTACAAACAATTTCGAGCCGAAGTCATAACGTTCCAAGAACGGCAGCTATTTGACCGGTTGGTCTTGCCTGATCGCCGATCCTCTGCAAAACTGCGCCGTTTTTGCCCCATCCCACAGCTGCGCAGGCACTGCGCCCTGCAGCAGTTCGCGGATCAAGACCGGGCCGGTCTCCAACGGTTCGTCGCTGGCGGCGATCACCACGTTTCCGTGCCGCCGGCCCTTGAACATCGGCGGGTCGGCGATCATCACCAGGTGCTCGAAAACCTCACCGATGGTCGCCGCCTCTTCGCGCACCCCAGTCAACTGGGGCGTGTCGCCGCAGTTCACCAGATAGACTCCGCCGGGCGAGAGCACCCGCCGCACCGCGCGGGTGAATTCCAGCGTGGTCAGCCCCTCCGGGGTGGCACTGCCGGAGAAGACGTCGCGGATCAGCAGGTCCCGGCTGTCTTCGCTCAGCGATTCGGTCACCGCCCGGGCTTCACCTACCCTGATCCGCACCAGCGGCGCCCGCGGGATGTCGAACCACCGCCGCACCAGGTCGGCCAGCTTCGCATCAATCTCTACGACGACCTGCCGGGCCTGCGGATAGGCAGCCGCCAGGTAGCGGGCCATCGAGCAGGCTCCGCCGCCCAGGTGCAGGACCCGCAGCTTTGCCTCCGGCGCCCAGCGGGATTCGATCAGCGCCGCCATCCAGCGCATGTATTCAAAGTCCAGGCGCAGCGGATCGCCGACCACCACGTGGGACGACTGCACGCCGTTGATCTTGAGCAGCCAGCTGTCCGCGGAATCCGGTTCCCGGATCAGCTCGGCTGTCCCGGAAGAAATTTCGTAGCGCCCTTCGGCCGGCCCAAGGGACGCCTCCGCCTCCCGGGCCTGGTCGGCACGGGCACTCCGCCGCCCCATCGACTACTTGACCAGAGCCAGTGCGAAACCGTCCCAGCCCTTGCCGCCAACGGTCTGGATCGCGGTGGCGTCCAGTCGCTCGTCGGAACCCAGCAGCGCCAGCGCGTCGCGGGTGCCCCGGATGTCGCGGTCCTCCGTACTTCCGTCGCCGCCATCGGCCAGCACCTGTCCGGAGCGGACCACGTTATCCACCACAATCAGGCTGCCCGGACGCGTCAGTTGTAGCGCCCACTCCACATAGTTCCGGTTGTTTTCCTTGTCCGCGTCAATGAACACCAGGTCGAAAGGCCCGGCGTTTTCGGCGGCCAACTGCGGCAGCGTGTCCAGCGCCGCACCCACCCGGATGCTGACCTTATCCGCCTCGCCGGCGGCCTCCAGGTTCCGCTGGGCCACCTCGGCGTGGTGCGGCTCGTACTCGCAGCTGACCACTTCGCCGTCGTCCGGCACCCCGCGGGCCAGCCAGATGGTGCTGTAGCCGCCGAGCGTACCGATCTCCAGCACCTTGCGCGCGCCGGTCGACTTGGCCAGCAGCATCAGCAGCTTCCCCTGCGGCGCGCTGACCTCGATGGCCGGCAGGCCCTCCCGCGCGGCACCCTCCCGAGCGGAAACCTGTGACTGGTCCTCAGCCACCAAGGTGACGGTCAGGTAATCCTCAACGGCGGTCCACTCCGTCACGGGATCGGGGGCCGAAGCGTCCGGCCGGGCCGTCACTGCTGCTCCCGTTCGGCGATGGCGGCTTCCAGCCGGTCCACCTTTCCGGTGAGCTCTCCGTAATAGCCCGGACGGATGTCTGCCTTGAGCACCAGCGAGACCCGTGATCCATACCGCCCCACGGCTTCGGTGGCGCGCTTGACCACGTCCATGACCTCGTCCCATTCGCCCTCGATGGTGGTGAACATGGCGTCGGTCCTGTTCGGCAGGCCCGATTCCCGGACAACCCGAACGGCCTCGGCGACGGCGTCGTGCACCGAGGCGTCGTGCGGTGCGGGACCGGCCGTGGGAACTCCGGAGGGTGCAACAGAGAAGGCTACAAGCATGGCCTCAGTCTTCCATAGGGCCACGACCAACGACAGGCCCACCGTCACCTGCCGCAATCGGCGGGGCCCGGCTCACGCCGGAGAGTGATGGAGAGTACATGCATATACATGGAAATCGTGGGGCTGCCGGGCTACGGTGGCAAGAGGACCACAAGCCCTACTGCTCCGGCAGACGCCACGGAGCGGAACGAAACGCAGCCCAAGGAGATCCCATGAAAGCCTGGCAGTTCACCAATACCCACGAGCCCCTCGTACTGGCCGAGGTCGACGAGCCAACAGCCGCCCCCGGCGGTGTGGTGGTCGACATCAAGTCCGCCGGCTTGTGCCACTCCGACGTCGGCATGCTCGAGGACGAGGGCTGGCTCTCCACCCTGGCCAAGCGCCCCATTACCCTCGGCCACGAGGTCGCCGGGGTCATCACCGAGGTCGGCGACGGCGTGACCGACTGGAAGGTCGGGGACCGTGTCGGCTTCTGCCCCACCACTCCGGCGGGTGCTCCCGGTTACGCGTTCGACGGCGGCTTCTCCTTCAAGGCAGCGATTGACCAGCAGGCACTGGTCCGCATTCCGGACAATGTCAGCTTCTCGCAGGGTGCAGCCGGCACCGATGCCGGCATGACCAGCCACCACGCCGTGATCGCCAACGGCCAGGTGAAGGCCGGCGACAAGGTCGGCATCATCGGCTTCGGCGGCCTCGGCTCGATTGGCGCCCGCGTTGCCGTGCTGGCGGGCGCAGAGGTCTACATCGCAGAAGTCAACGAGAAGATCTGGGACCAGGCCAAGGAAATCGGCGCCAAGGACGTGGCCAAGTCCATCGCCGAGTTCAAGGAGATCGGCCTGGACGTCATCGTGGACTTCGCCGGCTTCGGCACCACCACGGCCGAGGCCATCGAGACGGTCCGCCGCGGCGGCCGCGTGGTCCAGGTGGGCATGGGACGGCTCGAGTCGACCATCAGCACCAAGGCCCTGATTCTGTCCGAGGTCACCCTGGTGGGCTCGCAGGGCGGCACCAAGGAAGACGTGCAAGGCGTCTACGACTACTTCGCCACCGGCAAGCTCAACCCGACCGTCACCGAGATTACCTTTGACGAGATCCCGGAAGGACTGGAGAAGCTCAAGAAGGGCGAAGTCGTTGGCCGGCTGGTCGCCAAGATTGCTGACTGACTCCTGATCAGCAAGACGGACGACGGCGGTGCACCCCGCCGTCGTCCTGCGTTAAAGGGTGCGGAGATCGGGCCGCTATCCCCAGCCGGCCAGCCGGAGCAGGGCGGCCGCGGCGGCTCCGGCAATGACCACCACCAGGAAGGGCGCCCGCAGCAGCAGCGCGACGGCGGCGGCCAGCAGAGCTCCGAGCCGGGCGTCGAACACCAACTGCTGGCCGCTGGAGAAGGCGTTGACCACCGTCAGCGACGCTAGCAGCCCGATGGTCATGGTGGCGGCGACGCGGGACATCCGCTGGTTTTTCATCCACTTGGCCGGCACCAGATAGCCGGCCAGCTTGGTCAGATAGGAAATCACGCAGGCGGCGAGGATCCAGATCCACAGGGTCACGGGGCTTCCTTTCCGCCGGCGCTGTCGGCGGGACCGCCGTCGCGCCGGGTGGGAGCGCCGTCCTGCCCGGAGGCGCGACGTTCGGACTCGGCGAACGTGTGGGCACAGTCGTGCTCGGCGTACGGTTCATCGTAGGGCTCGATGTCCGGAGCCATCCCGGCCGGAACCGGCTTGTGCGTGAACCATCCGATGGCCGCGGCCACGGCTGCCGCCACCAGGATGGGCACGCCGCTGGGCACGAACGGCACGGCCAGCAAGGTGGCCAGCGCACATGCCACGGCGATGGCAGCTGGCTCCTTGCCCTTCAGCCGCGGCCAGAGCAGGGCCAGGAAGGCGGCGACTGCCGCCCCGTCCAACCCCCACTGCTTCGGATCCCCCATCGCGTTGCCGGCAAGCGCACCCACCAGGGTGAAAACATTCCAGAGCAGGAATATGCCCACCCCGGCAGTCCAGAAACCGCGCCGCTGCTCGCCCGGATCCTCCTGGCCGGACGCGGTGGCGGTTGACTCGTCGATGGTCACGTGGGCAGCCAGCGGGCGCCGCCACCGGCGCGGAGACACGAGCGCGTTCATCTGCATGCCGTAGATGCCGTTGCGAATGCCCAGCAAGGCGGAAGCAGTCATCGCGGCCAGTCCGGTTCCGCCGCCGCCGATGACTCCGATGAACGCGAACTGCGAGCCGCCGCTGAACAGCAGCAGGCTCAGCGCTACGGTCTGCCCGAGGTCCAGGCCGGACGCCACGGACAGCGCGCCGAAGGAGATCCCGTACAGCCCGGTGGCGACGGATATGGACAGCCCCACCTTCACGGCCGGGGACTGGAGAAACTTCACCCATCTACAGTAGCCGGGCACGCGGGTGCGGTGTCAGCCCTGGCGGGGTTCCGCCCCCGGGCAGGGCAGAGCAGGGAGAGGGCGGGCGGCCTACACCGCGTCCTGCGCGTGGCCGTTGATCGCGTCCGCCGCCCGGATCAAGGCCAGGTGCGAGAACGCCTGCGGGAAGTTGCCCGTCATCCGCTTGTTCACGGTGTCGTACTCTTCGGCCATCAGCCCCAGGTCGTTCGCGTAGCCCACCAGCCTGTCCATCAGATCGCGAGCATCGCCGATCCGCCCGGAGCGGGCGTACTGTTCCACCAGCCAGAAACAGCAGGCCAGGAAGGGGTGTTCGCCCGGCGCCAGCCCGTCCATCCCGGAGTCGGTCCGGTAGCGCAGGATCAGGCCGTCCGCATCCACCAGCTCCTGCTCCAGCCGGGCCACGGTACCAAGCATCAGGTCGTCGTCGTACTTCAAAAAGCCCACCTGCGGCAGCACCAGCAGCGACGCGTCCACTTCGGTGGTGTCGTAGGCCTGCGTGAAGGAGTTGATCTCCCGGTTGAAGCCGCGCTCCATAACCTCCTCGCGCAGCCGGTCCCGCAGTTCCGCCCACCGCACGGCTTTGCCGTCCAGCCCGTGTTCCCTGACCGCCCGGACGCCGCGGTCGAAGGCCGCCCACATCATCACCCGGGAGTGCGTGAAGTACCGGCGGGGACCGCGCATCTCCCAGATGCCCTGGTCCGGCTCGTCAATGTGCCTTTCGATGTAGTGCAGCATGGCTTTCTGCAGCGGCCAGGAGAAGTGGTCCTCGGTGCAGCCCAAGTTGCGCAGCTTCTCCAGCGCCACCATGACCTCGCCGATCACGTCCGCCTGGTACTGGCACACCGCGCCGTTGCCCACCCGGACCGGTGCGGAGTTCTCATAGCCTGGCAGGTGCTCGATGGTGCGCTCCGGGAGATCGCGTTCTCCGGCCACGCCGTACATGATCTGCAGGTCTTCCGGGTCGCCGGCCACCGCGCGCAGCAGCCAGTTGCGCCATTGCAACGCCTCTGTCTCGTAGCCGTGGGTCATCATCGATTCCAGCGTCAGCGCCGCATCGCGGAGCCAGACGTACCGGTAGTCCCAGTTCCGCTCCCCGCCGAAGGACTCCGGCAGCGAGGTGGTCGGCGCGGCAACAATGCCGCCGGTGGCCTCGTGCGTCATTGCACGCAGCACCAGCAGCGAACGCTTGACCATGCGGTGGTAGTCGCCCTGCGGCGGGAACCGCGAGCACCAGTTCTGCCAGAAGTTCACCGTCTCATCCAGCGCGGCGTCGACGTCGATCATCGGCGGGACTGTCCGGTGGGAGGGGAACCAGCAGAGCTCGTAGTCGATTTTCTCGCCGGCTTTGATGGTGAATTCGCCCCGGTGCCGGCGTTCCGTGGCGCGCGGCAGGTCGTCGCCGTGCAGCACCAGCGCGTCCGGCCCGGCGATCGCGACTATCGATTCCTTCCCGGTCTGCTCGTTCTTGACCCGGTTCACCCACGGCACCACGTCCCCGTAGTGGAACCGCATGATCAGCTCCTGCCGGATCTTCATTTCCCCGGACAGGCCCTGGACCCGGCGCACAAGCGACGCCCGGCGGTCGCCCACCGGCATGAACTCGGTGATCAACGCCTCGCCCGTGCTGCTCTTCCACCGGGTCTGCAGCACAAACGTGGACACAATGTAGGACCGCCTCACGACGACGGCGTGCGGCTCGGCTTCTGCCGCGGCGGCGGTTGGCGGACGGTGATTCCGTGCGGCCTGCGGGTGGACCGGCGCCGAGACCACGCCGCTATTGTGCATCGCGTCAGTTGTGGTGGACTGTCCGGATCCCGAGCCGGCCGCCGATTCGGCCGTGGCGCTGGTGGCGGCTTTGGAGGCTCCGGCCTCGGCAGTGCCGGCGGCGTCGCCGGACTGCGCGGCTTCGCGGGCCGCGCGGCCTGTCCCGGCGGCCTTTTTGGCCTGCTCCGTGGCGGACGGACGGTGGCTCCCCGGGCCGGAGGAGACTGCTTCGTCTTGTTTCCGGACGGAGACCGGCTGCCGGCTCCCTTGCACTTCCGCCGGGTCGTTGCTCTGTTCGCCTCCCGGGCCCGCGCCCATCGGCGCCCCGGTCTGGGGACGCGCTCCGTCCGGGGCTAGCAGCCAGCGGCCGTGCCCTGGGCCGCCCAGGAGCGCGGAGAAGACGGAGGGCGAGTCGAAGCGGGGCAGACAGAGCCAGTCCATGCTTCCGGACCGGGACACCAGCACTCCCGTGTGCAGATCCGAAATGAGTGCATAATCCTCAATGGGAGATGCCATGCACCAAATAAACCACAAAGGCCATGGTTACGGCAGTGGCCTTGGGCTACTTGTTTTTCCGGCGGCCGCGCGGTGGGCTAGACGCCGGCTGTCTCAAGTTGCCGGCGGACCTCGGCCGGGCGGTTGGTCGTGATCTCGCCGAAGCCCAGGTCACGGCACAGCTCCACGTCCTGCGGATCGTCGACCGTCCAGACCCGGAACTGCATGCCGGCCTCCAGCCAGCGGCGGACCAGCGGCAGGTGCGAGCGCACGTAGTCCACGCCGGGTCCGGCCAGGCCGACGCGGTGCTCCTCGATCAGCCCTTCGCCTTCGGACAACGCCCGGCGCAACAGCCCCGCCACGGCGCCCACGGTCAGTTCACCCATCATCAGGCTGGCCTTGAGTTCCTCGGCGTCGATGTCATCCAACAACTGGCAGAGATACTCGCCTGGCATGTTGTCGGCCAGGTACTTCAGCGCGTCGGGGTGGAAGCTCATGAAGCTCATTTGAATGTTGTCCAGCCGGGATGTGTCCGGGTCCCAGCCCTCTGCCATCAGGTACTTGAGCAGTTCGTCTTCCAGCTCCTGCCCGTACGGGCTGGGGTGCTTGAGCTCCACGGCCAGGCCCAGCGGCCGTCCGGCGTCGCGGATCAGGTCCACCAGGTCGTCGAGGGTGACCAGTTGGTCCGCGGTGCCGCCGTATTCGGCCGGAATCGGCACGCCCTTCCACGAACTGACGTCCAGCTGCAGCAGCTCATCCAGTGTGTAATCCGAAACGTTGCCGGTGCCGTTGGAGGTGCGGTCCAGCGTGAAGTCATGGAAGCAGACCAGCCGGCGGTCCTTGGTCAGGTGGACGTCGCACTCGATCCCGTCGGCGCCGTCGGCAATTGCCTGCAAATAGGCGGCACGGGTGTTCTCCGCATACTGCTCGCTGGAACCGCGGTGAGCGTAGATCCTCTGGTCCATGAATTCACCGTACGCGATGACCGGACGACCGGGATCGCCGTAGGGTTGACTGAAGGGTGAACGATCGATGATCGTTCGGCGATTCGGCTTCGGAGGCAACATGGGCACTCAGACGGGCGGCGGCGTCGCACCTGACACGGCGGACGAACGGATGGACGGGCCGAGGGGCGAGTACACGGGAAACATCACTGGGAGCGGGCCACACGGCGGCAGCCGGACCGCTGTGCTGCCGGACAGCGTCCGGGCCGCGGCCCTGCGCCGGATGAAGCTGCTGGCCACCGGACTGCTGGTGGTGCTGGCCTTGGTGTTCATGGTGTCCTTTGCCCTGCAGGAAAGCTACCCGTGGCTGCGCTACGTCCGGGCTGCGGCCGAAGGCGGCATGGTGGGCGCACTGGCGGATTGGTTCGCGGTCACCGCGCTGTTCAAGCACCCGATGGGACTGAGGATCCCCCATACGGCCATCATTCCTCGCCGCAAAGACCAGATCGGAGCGAGCCTGGGCCAGTTCGTGGAGGAGAATTTCCTGGCCGAGGACGTGGTCAAGGCCAAGATCGGCTCGCTCGGCATTACGGTCAAGGCCGGGCTCTGGCTGGAACGGCCGGAGAACACCGAGCGGGTCGCCCGCGAGGGAGCCACCGCCATCCGCGGGGCGCTGCAGGTGCTCAACGACGAGGACGTCCAGGAACTGATCGAGTCGCTGGCCCGCCGGCACCTGTTGGATCCGCCGTGGGGCCCGCCGCTGGGGCGGCTGGCCGAGCATCTGCTGCGCGACGGCCACCACCTGAAGCTGGTTGACCTGCTGCTGGACCGCGCCGGCGACTGGGTGCTGGACAACCAGGAGACCGTGGCACGGCTGGTCTCCGACCGCTCGCCAACCTGGGTGCCGCAGTTCGTGGATTCGCTGGTCGGCGACAAGGTCCACCTGGAGCTGTACAAGTTCATCCTTGCGGTGCAGGCCGATCCGGACCATCCGATGCGCCGGCAGCTGGACACTTATCTCAACTCCCTGGCCCAGGACCTGCAGCACGATCCGGAGATGATGGCACGGGTCGAAGCGATCAAGCACAACGCGCTAGGCGATCCCGAAGTGCGGGCGCTGGCGACCCGCACCTGGGAAACGCTGAAGTCCTCGCTGCTGGAGGCGGTGGAGGATCCGCAGAGTGAGTTGAGCCTGGCGTTCAAGCGGGCGGTGTCAGACTTCGGCCACCGGTTAGCGACCGACGTGGAGCTGGCAGCCAAAATCGACGGCTGGATTGAGGAGGCGGCCGGGTACCTGGTCCGGACCTACCGTTCGCAAATCGCCAGCGTTATCACCGAGACGGTGGAGCGCTGGGACGCCCAGGAGACGTCCCGCAAGATCGAGCTGCAAGTGGGGCGGGATCTTCAGTTCATCCGGATCAATGGCACAGTGGTCGGCTCGCTGGCCGGGCTGGCGATCTTCACGCTGGCCACCGCCGTCTTCGGATAGCTGGGAGCCCGGCCGGAGTCAGCCGGTCCAGAAGAAGCGGAGGCGCTGGCCAGGCCGGGCCTGGCCGAGCAGCGGCAGGTCCGCCGGTGCCACCACGGCCGGCACCGGATAGCCGCCGGTCACCGGGTGGTCGGCCAGGAACACGGTGGGCAGCCCCGACGGCGGAACCTGAACCGCGCCGGTGACCATGCCCTCGCTGGGCAGTTCCCGCTCGACCACCCGCTGCAGCGGCCGCCCCAGCAGCCGCAGTCCCACGCGGTTGCTGTCAGCACTCACCGACCAGTTGCCCAGCGCCAAGCGTTGCCGGATGTCCGGGGCGAACCAGTCCAGCCGCGGACCGGGCTGCAACCGCACTGCCACCGTGCCGGCGGGCAGCAGCGGCACCGGAACCCATGGGGGCTCAAGTCCCGCGCTGCTACCCGGCCTGGGAGCGCCGACCCGCAGCACGTCCCCGTCCTGCAATCGCGCCGGGCCCATTCCGGAGAGCAGATCGGTTGCCGCCGACCCCATCACCGTCTCGGCCTCGATGCCTCCGGCCACTGCCAGGTAGTAGCGCAGTCCGGACGTGGCCACGGCGATTTCCAGGCGCTGGCCCGCCGTGATCCGGAACGGGCGGTAGCGCTCGTGGCTGCTGCCCGCGACGGACACCGAGCCGAAGGCGCCGGTGAGCGCGACCACGGCGTCGTCGTCGAACTGCAGAACCGCCCCGCCCAGCAGGAACTCCAGGCCGGCCGCGGACTCCGGGTTGCCCACCAGCCGGTTGGCTGCGCGCAGGGCCCGGGCGTCCAGCGCACCGGACGGGCCCACGCCGATGGCCGCATGGCCCGGTCGGCCGAGGTCCTGTACCAGCAGTTCCGGCCCGGTCTTGAGCACGGTGATCATCGGCTACACCGCCCTGAACCGCACGCGCGTTCCCGGCACGATCAGCGCTGGCTGCTCCCGCGCGGCGTCCCACAGCCGCGCATCGGTCCTGCCGATCAGCTGCCAGCCGCCGGGCGACGACGACGGGTAGACGCCGCTGAACTCGCCCGCCAGGCCCACGGAGCCGGCAGGCACCCGGGTACGCGGCTCGGCCAGCCGCGGCACCTGCAGCGGATTCTCCGGTGCCACCAGGTAGGCGAACCCGGGCGCGAAGCCGGTGAACGCGGCCGTCCATTCGCATTGCTGATGCCGCCGGACCACTTCGGCCTCGCTGACGCCCAGCAGCCGCGCCACCTCCGGCAGGTCCTGGCCCGAATAGTCCACCTCGAGCGTGACGGTCTCCCCGGGGCCTGCGGCGCTGCGCGCATCGGCCTCGTGCGGTGCCGTCTGTTCCAGCCATTGGCGGACGACGGCGGTGCTCGCCGGGGCGGCGAACGTCACCAAGATGGTGCGGGCAGCGGGAACCAGCTCGGTTACCCCGGGCGGCGGCGCGGCCGAGAGCGCGGTGTAGTGTGTCAGGACGTCGTCGAGGGTAGCGAATTCGGCCAGCACTGCGCCCGCCCCGAAGGGCAGGATCCGCACCCTACCGTCCAGCGGCCGGGGCGGCGGCATCGGTGAAGGGACGGAGGCTGATGCCCGCCGCCGCGAGCCGCTGCCGGACCAACCGTGCCATGGCCACTGCCCCGGGGGTATCGCCGTGGACGCAGAGCGAGTCGGCCGCATCGTTCAGGGCGAATTCCACCGCGCGGTCCGCAATCTGCTCCAGGTCGTCCAGCAGGGCGCCCGGCTCGCCGCGCGGAATCAGCGTGCCGTCGCCGCGGTAGCCGCGGTCCACGAAGGCCTCCCGGAACACCGGCAGCCCGGCAGCGGCGGCCAGTTCGAGCACCGCTGATCCGGGTAGCCCCAGGATGGGAAGCTGCGGATCAAAAGCGCCGACGGCCTCCACCACCGCCGCGGCCTGGGTGCGGTCGTGGACTATCCGGTTGTAGAGGGCGCCGTGCGGCTTCACGTAGGCAATGGGTGTTCCCGCGCTGCGGCCGATTCGGTCGAGGGCGGCCAGTTGGGACGCCACGTCGGCAATCAAGTCGTCCGGTGCGACGTCCATGGACCGTCGGCCGAACCCGGCTCTGTCCTGGTAGGAAACGTGCGCACCCACCGCCACCCCGTTCTCGGCAGCACGGTGGCAACTGGCCAGCATGGTTTCCTCGTCGCCGGCGTGGTAGCCGCAGGCGATGTTGGCGCTGGTGATCAGCGGGAACATCGCAGCGTCGTCGCCCATCAGCCGGCCGTCAACCGATTCGCCGAGGTCGCTGTTGAGATCGATCCCCGGCCGGTTAGTCGCTGTCATGGTCCGCGGACTCCGTGATGGCTTTACGCCCCTTGCGCCTGATCACCGGCAGCTTCTCCACCATTTTGGCGGTCAACCGACCCGGCGCTGCCGGGATCTCCCCGAGCCGGTACCGGTTTTCAACCAGGTCCTCCACCAAGGACATCGGCAGGACCAGCGGCGGTTCGCCGAAGGCAGTTCTGGTGGCGCCGATGACCCTGCGGCCCATGACATGGTTGCCTACACCACCCACCGCCGCACCAATGCCGAACGGAATGACCCGGCCCAGCATCACCGAACCCTGCTTGGCTACCAATTTGGCCAGAAAACGCTTCTTCATGCTGTCCAGCAGTGAACTGACCATGCCGGTGGACATGGTGCTGCCCACGGCGTTTCCCCAGGCTCGGGCCGGATTCCCGCCGCGGCCGCCCGCCTGCCCGGCGAACTCCTTGATCAGCGAGCGGCCCTCCTCGCCCATCAAGATGGCCATGACCATCGCCTGCGACCGCTCCGGGTTTTCGGTGTCGATGCCGTGCAGTTCGGCGATGGACTGGGCGAAGAGCGCCGTGGCTTCCAGGAAGCCGACGGTTGCCGCCGCCGAAAGGCCCAGTGATGCCACCGCATTGATGCCCGGAACGACGGCGGTGGCTCCGACCGCCGCTCCGCCGGAGCTCACAGTTGCCAGATAGTGCTTCTCCAGCGTCGCGGCCAGATCAGCCGGCGTGGCGTCCGGGTACTTGCGCCGAAGCCGATCCAGATTGGCCAGCACCAGCGGCCGCTGGACGTCCAAAGCCCGCATGAAGGCAGTCGTCGTGCCAGGCTTCGGGTTGCCCTGCTTGTCGAAGGCCGCATCCGTAGCCACCCGCATAGCTGGATTGATCTTCCGTCCTTTGGCCACAAAACCTCCTGGAGACTCTCAGCACCGCAATGCTGTTCCGGCTTTAAGCGTAGATCACAGCTTCCGGGACGATTCCGCAAACAGCAAGTATGCTGACAATTGCACCGCGTACTTCCTGTCCGACGGCCCGCCGCAGCACTTGCTGCGCCGGCCGCCCAATACAAAAGGAGTTGCAGGCTATGAGAATCGGATCATCAATTGCGTTGATTGCCATCGGCGCCATCCTGGCCTTCGCTGTTGCGGACGTCGTGGATTTCATCGACCTGACCCTGATCGGCTGGATCCTCATGGGGGTCGGCCTGCTGGGCCTCATCATCTCGATTGTCATGGCCATTCCGCGCGGTGACCACCGCGTGACCGAGACCCGCCAGGTGCAGGACCCGAACACCGGCGAAACCATCCGTCGTGACGAAACCCGAGGCAGCCTGTAAGCCAACCTCTGGAGCCAACACCGAGGGCCGAGGGCCCGGCTTGCCCGGCGGTCGAGGTCTGAGCGGGCGCAGGGCGCGGAGATCAGCGCGGCAGCGGGCCGGAGATCAGCGCGGCTTCTTGCTCCCCAGCGCGACCAGCGAGAGCACGATGCCCGCCCCGCAGACCAGTGTGGCGATGTACGCGAAGGCCGGCGAGCCGCTGGCTGCGCCCAAGGCCAGGCTCAGCGGCAGCCAGAGCACGGCCCAACCGAGCACGGCGAACAACGGCGCATAGCGTTCGCCCCGGGCCGTCCACCGGCACGCAAAAATCGCCAGCACCACGACGGCGAGCGCGCCGGCCAGGGAAATCACGGCAAGGGCGCCGCCAGCGTCCGGCTCGTCCCGCGCGCCGGTGGCGAACGCGCTCAGAGCGTCCACGGCCATGACGATGACGCCGGCCGCAATGGCCAGCAGCAGAACGTTGCCTGCCTGGATCACCAGCATGCGGCGTACATCAGGTCTCACGCTGCTCCCTCCCTGCAGGTCCGGCAGCCCATGGGTGAGCCCACAGGACCAGGGTGACTGGTCCGACCACCTTCAGAAGGCGATGCGAGGACATGTTTACTCGAAAATCAGAATTCCCATGGCGGGCAGCCTAACCGCGTTGCTTGGCATCCGGTAGATTCAAACAAAGGACGGCGACAAGGGGGCACCATGTCCGCATCACAGTTCGACCAGCGGTATGACTCGATCTACCAGCGGGGCGGTGAAGCCCATCAAGCGGCACGGGCCGGCGGCAGGCCCGACACCATCAGCCCAACAGTCCGGACCGCAGCTGTAGAGCCTTCCGCCGACGTCGCCGCCCAGTCCACCGACATTGCCGAGGTCGTTCCACCGGGAGCTGTACCACAGGTCCAGCTGGAAGGCGCTCCCGCTGCGCGCCGGAAGATCAATCCCTACCTGGTCGCGCTCTGGTTGCTGGGTTTGGCGCTTTCCGCCTTCGGAGCGTGGTGGTCGGTCGCGCCGTACGTTATCGAGATGCAAGGCACGGCGCCGACCAGCCCGTTCGGACCGCCGTGGTATTTCATGTTGTCCTCTGTGGCACCCAACGTGTTGGTCGCCGGGCTGGTCACGATCGCCGGTGTGCTCACCCTGCATGCGGTCGGCTGGATGCGCCGGAACGGCTAAGCGGGTCACCGCCAAGCGCGGCGGCACGCCTGAGCGACGCGGCTGCCGATCCGGGCGACGGGCATCCACTACCCAGCAGGCGCCCTTTCCACACCGGAAAAGGGCGCCTGCTGATCATTCGTCGGGGCGGGTTGCCGCAGCGGTCAGATCAGGCCATCGGCCAGATGGTTTGGTGTACCGAACCGGTGCGCGGTGATGCTGACGGCCTGCTCGTGCAGGAAGGGCAGCATTTCCAGCCTGCCGGCTTCGGTCACGGGATGGGCATAGACCGCCAGATCGGGCCGTCCGCCGGTAGCGACGGCCAGCGCCTTGGCATCCCCGCCGATCAGGCGGATCCTGCCGGCGCCGAGCCGGGGCGCCCGAGCCAGCCAGGCGCCGTCGTCCTCCACCGTCACGGCAAGGTCCAGCTCCGTGGCCACCGCCTGCAATGACGCAGGAAGCGCGACGGCGGTGGAAACCGCCACCTCGGAGCCCGCCAGCACGCCGGCAGCCAGCACGCGGACCAGCTGTGCCAGCGGTTCGCCTTCGGACAGCCGGACGGTGACCGGGACCGGCAGGTAGCGGAAGACGTTGCGCTCGGCGGTCAGCCCGGAGATGTCCCTGGCCACGCCGAACTCGTCGGCCCAGGCCGCGGCATCGGAACACAGCGAACGCTCCAGTCCGCGCAGTTCCTCGGCGGACAGTGCCTGCCCGGCCCTGCGCGCGGCCTCCAGCAGTTTGGCTGCGGCACCGTGCATCTCCGCCGCTGCCGTGGACGGCGCAGTCTCCCACTCGCCCAGCCCCATCAAGTAGTTGGGCCCGCCGGCCTTGGTACCGGCGCCCACCGAGGATTTCTTCCAGCCTCCGAACGGCTGCCGCCGCACGATGGCTCCGGTGATTCCCCGGTTCACGTAAAGGTTGCCGGCCTGAATGTTCTGCAGCCAGTAATCCAGCTCATCCGCATCCAGCGAATGCAGGCCGGAGGTCAGCCCGTACTCGATGTCGTTGGTGATAGCCACGGCTTCTTCCAGAGTTTCAGCGGTCATCACCCCTAGGATCGGACCGAAGAACTCGGTTAGGTGGTAGCGCGATCCGCGCTTCACTCCGGTCCGCACGCCCGGGCTCCAAAGCTTGCCGGAATCGTCCAGCTGCCGGGGCTGGATCTGCCAGCTTTCCCCGGCGCCCAGCGTGGTCAGCCCGTCCAGCAGCTTGCCTTCGGCCGGCGCGATGATCGGGCCCATCTGCGATGTGGCGTCCTCCGGGTAGCCCACCTTCATGGACGTGACCGCATCCACCAGCTGGTTCCGGAACCGCGGCGAGCTGGCTGCGGATCCCACCAAGATCACCAGCGATGCCGCAGAGCACTTCTGCCCGGCATGGCCGAACGCGGAGTACGCCACGTCCTTGGCGGCCAGGTCGAAGTCGGCGCTGGGGGTGACGATGATGGCGTTCTTACCGGAGGTCTCGGCCAGCAGCGGTAGGTCCGGACGGAAGGAACGGAACAGTTCGGCGGTCTCGTAGGCGCCGGTGAGGATCACGCGGTCCACCTCGGGGTGCGAGATCAGCTGCCTGCCCAGTTCGCGCTCGCCCAGCTGCACCAGCTGCAGCACGTCGCGCGGCACGCCGGCCTCGTCCAGCGCCTCCCACACGGCTTCAACCATCACGGCACCGGTGCGTGCGGCCTGTTGGGCAGGCTTAATAACGACGGCGGAGCCCGCGGCGAGCGCGGCGAGGGTACCTCCGGCGGGGATCGCGGTCGGGAAATTCCACGGCGGGGTCACCACCGTCAGCCGCGACGGGATGAACGTGGCTCCGTCCACGGTGTCCAGTTTCCGGGCCAGCTCGGCATAGAAATGCGCGAAGTCGGCCGCCTCGGAGACTTCCGGATCGCCTTGGTCCAGCGTCTTGCCCGCCTCGGCTGCCATCACTTCCAGCAGCCGGGCGCGGTTGGCGTTCAGCTTGTCGCCGGCCTTGTGCAGCACCTCGGCGCGTTCGGCCCCGCTCATCGCGCCCCAGCTCTTGGACTGCTCCACGGCCTTGGCGATCACTTGCTCCAGCTCTGCCTCATCCTTGACCTGGGCGGCCGCGACGGTGTCAAGGCCGAGCGTCGATGACGGCACCCGGGCGAGGATCTCCCGGCCCCAGGCGAGGTTGGCGGGCAGCGACGGGTCAGTGTCCGGAATGTTGTCGAAGGAGTCGCTGGGACGGGCCGGTTCCGGCTTCGAGCGGTCCTGCTGCCGGGCCGGTTCCGGCACGTCGTCGTCGAGCGCCTCCAGTGATGCGAGGAAGCGCTGCTTTTCGCGTTCGAAGAGCCGTTCGTTCTTGCTGAGTTCGAAGACGGCGGACATGAAGTTCTCGCTGCTGGCGCCCTCTTCCAGCCGGCGAATCAGGTAGGCGATCGCCACATCGAATTCAGCAGGATGGACCACGGGGGTGTAGAGCAGCAGCGAACCGACGTCTTTTTTCACCGCTTCGGCCTGGCCCTGCGCCATGCCCAGCAGCATCTCGAAGTCGATGCCCGCCTCCACACCGCGCTGCTTGGCGAGCAGCCAGGCGAAGGCGACGTCGAAGAGGTTGTGCCCGGCCACGCCAATGCGGACGTTGCCGATCCGCTCCGGCTGCAGGGCATAGTTGATCACGCGCTTGTAGTTGGTGTCTGAGTCCTGCTTGGTTTCCCAGGTGGCCAGCGGCCAGCCGTGCAGCGACGCTTCCACCTGCTCCATGGGCAGGTTGGCGCCCTTGACCACCCGCACCTTGATTGCGGCGCCGCCGCGGGAACGGCGGGCGGCAGCCCATTCCTGCAGCCGGATCATGGCCTTGAGCGCGTCCGGCAGGTAGGCCTGAAGCACAATGCCGGCTTCCAACTGCTCGAACTCGGGCTGGTCCAAGATCTTGGTGAAGACCGCCATGGTCATCTCCAGGTCCTTGTATTCCTCCATGTCCAGGTTGATGAACTTGCGCTGCGGGGAGTTGGCGGCCTGTCGGTAGAGCGGGGTGAGGCTTTCGACGACGTGCTCCACTGCCTCATCGAAAGCCCAGTGAGAGTGCGGCGCCACGGTGGACGAGACCTTGATCGAGACGTAGTCGACGTCGTCCCGGGCCAACAGGTGCTTGGTGCCTTCCAGGCGGCGTTCGGCCTCGCGGCTGCCCAGCACCGCTTCGCCCAGCAGGTTGATGTTCAGCCGGACATCATCTTTGCGGATCTTGGCGATCGCCGGGCCCAGTTTGGCGTCGGTGGCATCGACTATCAGGTGGCCCACCATCTCCCGCAGCACCTTGCGGGCTGCGGGAATGACCACCTGCGGCAACACCGGCGCCATGGTGCCGCCCACGCGCACGGCGGCGCGCATGTACCAGGGCAGGAAGGACGGAGCCTTCGGCGCCAGCGCCGCCAAGTTGCGGGCGGCAACCCTCAGATCCTCGGGCCGGATCACGCCGTCGACGAAACCGACGGTGAAACCCAGACCATTGGGATCGTTCAACACCCCAGCCAACTGCTCGGCCGCGGCATCGGCCGGAATTTTTTCTGCCTCGGTTAGCCAGTGCCGGACCAACTTGATGGTGTCGGCGGCGAGGTCAGCTACCTGGGAATCCGCCAAGCTTGTGGTCTGCATCGGTTCCTCCTTGAGGACGTCGGTCACGGCAGCATCAGTCCTTTCAACGTAATTGCATTGCCCGTTGAGGACCAGTATGGGACTAGACTTCGTGAAGAAAAAGCGATCTTTTTCGACCGGTAATCATCAACTTTCGTGATCCATGGAGCCCTCATGCTGGACGTCCGGAGGTTGCGGCTGCTGCGGGAGGTCAAAGTGCGCGGCACGTTGGCCGAAGCGGCGACTGCATTAAATTTGAGCCCGTCATCCGTATCTCAACAGCTGACGCTGCTGGAGAAAGAGGCCGGCGTGGAACTGCTGCGGAAGGCCGGCCGCCGCGTACAGCTCACACCGCAGGCAGAGATCCTGGTGGCCCACACCGAGTCGCTGCTGTCCCGGCTCGAACAAGCCGAAACGGACCTGTCCGCATCCCTGACCACGGTGACCGGAAGCGTCCGACTGGCGGTCTTCCAGTCCGCTGCACTGGCGCTGCTGCCGGACGCGCTCACCAGCATGCGTCAGCAGTACCCGGAAGTGCGGATCGAAATGGTCCAGCGGGAACCGGAAACCGCGCTGTACGAGACGTGGGCGCGTGATTTCGACCTGGTGGTAGCCGAGCAGTACCCGGGCCACGCGGCACCGCACCATCAGGAACTGGACCGCAAGAGACTCACCACCGACGCCATCCGGCTCGCCGTCCCGCCGATTGGCCTGGCCGGCGGGGAGGTTAGATCCCTTGCGGATGCCGGCGGCCTGCCCTGGGTGATGGAACCGCGCGGGGCAGCGTCCCGGCACTGGGCCGAGCAGGCTTGCCGCCAAGCCGGGTTTGAGCCGGATGTTCGCTACGAGACCGCTGATCTGCAGGCCCAGATCCGGCTGATTGAATCCGGCAATGCGGTGGCTTTCCTGCCGGATCTGGTCTGGAGCGGCCGCGGCACCACCTGCCGGATGCTGGACTTGCCGGATCATCCGCGCCGGACCGTCTTTACCTCCGCCCGCCGGGCCTCGGCCAATCGGCCCGCCATTCTTGCGCTCCGGAAAGTATTGGAGGAAACCGCCCGGAAGGTCAGCGGCGAGCGCGCTTAGCCTCCGGTGGTCGTCCAAGCTCGCGCGCCTCGCCCCCGGTGGTCGACCAAGCGAGCGCCCCTCTCCTCCGGTGGTCGACCAAGCGAGCCCCAGCGAGCGCGTGGAGACCCTGGATGCCCCTCGGGTCTCTACTCGGCGCTGGCGCGCCTCCATCGACCACCGACAGGACACCGCGCGTCCATCGAGCGCCGCCGTATCCGCGCGCCTCTATCGAACGCCGAGATGCTCAGCGGCGCTGGTCCAGGCTGAGGTTTCCGTGGATGGTGGCGTAGACACGCAGACCGGCGGACTTCACCGGCAGCCCCTCCCCAGGCGCCAGGATCCGCCGCGGAGGCCCCTCCACACCATCAAGCCCCAGTTGCACAAAGAGGTCCACCAGCACATTGCCCAGTCCGGCCAGATCGGCCCGCGGCAGGACGGCACGATACTCGCCGGCGTCGCGCTTGACGTCGAACGTGCGTTCTTCAGCAGTACCGCGCCCACGCGCCACCACCCGGACGGATTCGAATTCGGCTGTCGGTTCAAAGCGCAGACCAAACGCCACGGACTCTTCGTCCAGTTGCGGCAGCCGGGCGCGTGCTGTCGGCTTCAGAGCTTCCTCCGTCGCCGCCAGTTTCAGCAGGCCTTCCGCATCCCGTGCCCGGACCAGCTCCGAGCGCTGCTGGAACGGGAAGCCCAGCTGTGCCTCCAACCGCTCCGGGATGTACCGGTCCACGAAGTCTGCATGGGCTGCCACCCAGCGTTTCCGGATACCGGCGGGCATCGAACGGTAGCGGGAGGGCACGTACGTGCGAAGCAGTTTACGCCGGTACAAGTCCAGCACCAGCAGCTCTGCTTCACCGGCGTCGTCATGGTTCTCGGTAATGATCCGGGCGATCTCTGCCACCGAGCCGGTGTAGCTTTCCGGGATGGCCATCTGCGAGCTGATGTTCGTACCGTCCTGCCGGGTACGGATGAAGTAGTAGTCGTAGTCGGCCGCGATCGCATTCCGCCGCGAGGCCAGATAACAACGGGTCAGCATCATGCCGTCTTCCAGGCGGACTTTGCCTTCCGGGAAACGGATGCCGTGGGTGTCCAGCAGCTCGCGCCGGATCAGCTTCTGCGGCGAAAGCGTACCGAGGATCTTCCGAACCGGAACGTCGGGGATGGTCTCGGTGAAAAGCGAGGACTGGACCCGCCGGCCGCCGATCCCGACCATGCGCGGCGCCAGCACATCCACCTGATGCTGGTCGGCGAAAGCCACCATCCGGCGCAGCGCCTCAACACCCAGTTTGTCGTCGGCGTCGCAGAAAAAGACGTAGTCGGACGTGCTGGCGTTGATCCCCACATTGCGCGGTTTGCCCGGCCAGCCGCTGTTGTGCTGGTGGATCACCCGCCAGTTCGGATGCTGCGCCACGTACTGGTCCAGCAGCTTCCCGCCGTCGTCGGTGGAGCCGTCGTCCACCGCCACCACCTCAAACAGCGCAGGGTCCATATCCTGCGCAGCCAGCGAGTCCAGCAGTTCCTTGAGGTACGGCATTGCATTGAACACGGGGATGACCACTGAGACCCGGGCGGTCTGCGCACTGTACGTCGGACCGGAGTCGCTCTCCCGCACGCGGACCTGGCCCGCCCGCGCCGCATACTTCTTCAGCTTGCGCTGGGCCCCCGCCAGCTTGTCCTTGATGGCCACGACGTCCCCTTCGATCGTTTGCCTATGCTGCATTCTTGCACGGCCGTCTCAAGCGCGGGCGGGCAGGATAGTCGACCCCACATTCCCCCGCCTGACGCTTCGAGCCGTGCCCACTCGCCTTCCCTCCGTCACTCTTCCGGCGTTCCCGGCCCCGTTTCCCGGCCGGCCCGGTTGGGGCCCGACGCACCATCCAGCAGCTGTGCCAGATGCACTCCGCGGCGTTCGGACAGATCGGCGAGCTGGGTCCGGCAGGAGAACCCATCGGCCAGCAGCACGGTATCGGCCCCGGCATGCCTGACCGCCGGCAGCAACTGGGTCTCCGCGACGGCCACAGAAACGTCATAGTGGCCGCGCTCGACGCCGAAGTTGCCGGCCAGCCCGCAGCACCCGCCCAGGCTCTGGACGTTGGCACCGGCATCGCGCAGCAGGGCCTGGTCGGTTCCCCAGCCGAGAACGGCGTGGTGGTGGCAATGCGGCTGGGCCACTATCTCCTCCCCCGCTAACGACGGCGGTACCCACCCCGGGGTGCCCGAGAGCAGTTCCGCCAGGGTCCGGGTGGATTGGGCGACCGGGAGCGCCGTGCCACCGAGCAACTCCAGCGCATCGGACCGCAGCACGGCGGTGCAGGACGGTTCCAGTCCCAGCACGGGCACGCCGGCGGCAGCGTACGCGGCGAGCGCATCAACGGTGCGGTCCAAGATCCTACGCGCGGTGTCCAGCTGTCCGGTGGAGATCCAGGTCAGCCCGCAGCACAGCCGTTGCCCTGGAACGAGCACCTCGTAGCCGGCATGCTCCAGCACCCTGACGGCTGCCTGTCCGACCTCGGGCGAGAAGTAGTTGGTGAATGTGTCGGCCCACAACAGCACGGGCCCGTTCGGCGATGAGCCAGCCGATGCATCCCGGTACCGGAACCACTGATCGAACGTCTCCTGCGCAAATTGCGGAAGTCCGCGCCGTGCGTCCACCCCGGCCAGCCGTAAGCCGGCTTGCCGCAGGCCCGGGACCTTCAGCAGCCGGTTCGCTAGCGTCGGTGCGAACGAGGCCAATCTGGCCCAGCGCGGCAGCCACCCAAGCGAGTAGTGCGACGCTGGCCGCAGCCGCCCGCGGTAGCTCTGGTACAGGACCTCGGCCTTGTAGGAGGCCATGTCGATTCCCGTCGGACAGTCGGAGAGGCAGCCTTTGCAGGACAGGCACAAGTCCAGCGCCTCATGTACTGCCGGCGAGCGCCAGTCCGGTGCGGCCTCGGCCGGACCGCCGCTTCCGTGCCCTGCCCCGCCCGGGCCCGCGCCGCCGTCGCCAAGCCGGGCCTCGCCGTCGTCATGACCGCCCGAGCCACGCAGGATCATTTCCTGCAGCGCGCGGGCGCGGCCGCGGGTCGAATCCTTCTCCTCTTTGGTGGCCACGTAGGACGGGCACATCACCATGCCCGGACGGGTCGACGCGTCCGTGCGGCACTGGCCAATCCCGGTGCAGCGGTGTACCGCACGGCTGAAGTCACCGCCGTCGTGCTGGTAGGAAAGGCCCAGTGGAATCCGGACCGGCTTCACGGCGGCGGTGCGGATGTCCGCATCCAGCGGCCGCGGATCCACCAGCACGCCCGGGTTGAGCAGGTTCTCCGGATCCAAAATGCCCTTGACCGTGCCGAACAGGCGGATGGCTTCCGGCGAATAGATCCGCGGCAGCAGTTCGCTGCGGACCCGGCCGTCTCCGTGCTCGCCGGAGAGCGAGCCGCCGAAGCTGGCCACCAGATCGGCGGCGTCGCTCATGAAGGCGCGGTATTCGGGGCGGCCGTCGGTTTCGTTGGGGCCGCGGTTGCCGAACGGGAAGTCCAGCCGCACGTGCACGCAGCCGTCGCCGAAGTGTCCATACGGGAATCCGCTGAACCCGTGCCGCTCCACCAGGTCGTCGAATTCGCGCAGGTAGGCGCCCAGCCGTTCTGGCGGCACGGCGGCATCCTCCCAGCCGGAGTGCGCCGGCTCGCCGGCCGGTGACCGTCCCGACAGCGCGGACCCGTCCTCGCGGATCTTCCACAGCGCCGCCGCCTCGGCCGGTTGGCCCACCACCTTGGCTTCCACGGCCTCGGGCAGCCGAAGCAGCCGGGCGGCCCGGTCGGACACTTCGGCGGCGTCATCGCCGGCCAATTCCACGAACAACCACGCGGCGCCAGCGGGCAGTTCCGGCACGGATCCCGGTCCTTTCCGGCGACGCACCACGTCCACAATCCGGCGATCCAGCCCCTCGCAGGCGGTCGGCGAAAACGCCATCACGTCCATCACCACGTCCGCGGCGGTGCCGATGTCGGCAAACCCCAGCGCCACCATCGTCTTGTGCGCCGGGTCCTTGACCAGCCGCACGCCTGCTTCCAGTACGACGGCGAGGGTCCCCTCGCTGCCGACCAGCGCCTTGCGCACGTCGAACCCCTTCTCCGGCAGCAGGTGCTCGAGGGCATAGCCGGAGACCTGGCGGCCGAAGCGGCCGAATTCCGTGCGCAGCGTCTCCAGGTGTCCGGCAGCCAGTTCACGCAGCGCCCCGGTTTCCGGTGCGTCCGGAACCGGCCCGGCGTCCAGTCGCAGCCGGCGTCCCGAACCGGTGACCACCTGGAGGTGCTCCACGTTGTCCACGGTGCGGCCGTAGGCCGGGGTGCGTGCGCCGCAGGAGTTGTTGCCGATCATTCCGCCGACGGTGCAGCGGGTGTGCGTGGACGGGTCCGGTCCGAACCGCACTCCCTGGGCCAGCGCCAGCCGCTGCAGCGTGGCGTGGACGGTGCCGGGCTGCACGGTGGCAGTGCGGGCTTCCGGGTCCAACTGGAGCACGCGGTTCATATACCGGCTGAATTCCAACACCACGCCAGGGCCCACCGCATTGCCCGCGATGGAGGTGCCGGCTCCGCGCGAGGTGAGCGGGACGCCCGCCTCGCGGCAGGCTGCCAGCACCGCCAGCACTTCGTCCGTGTCGTGCGGAAAGGCCACGGCCGCCGGCCGCACCCGGAAGAGCGAGGCGTCGGAGGAATATATGTCCCGGGTAGTCGCGTCGTCCCGGACGTCCGCCACTCCGTTCCGCCGCAGCGCCTCGATCACGCTGGCCGCCGCCGCGCCGTCCACCGCAGTCCCGTGAACCGCTTGCATGCAGCTCACACTACCGACCGGCACCGGCGGGTGTCTTCCCCTCGCGATAGCTAGGTTTTGACGGCTCTGATCCGTCCGCTGGTTCTGCACCGTCGTTGCGTGTTTGGGTGCCTAGTCCGGACAGCCGGAAGATGGGCGGCCGCGTACGCTTGGTGCCTAGTCCGGCTGCAAGAAGACTGGGCGGCCGCGTACGTTATACGCCACATTGCCTCACATAAGCCGGCAGTAGTGGCCTAGATGCGGGGGTTCTGTGTGGATTCTTCCGCTTTTGCGGATCGTGCCGAGGTTCCTCTTCCACAATGTGGCGTATCACGTACTCCCGGCGGGGCGGCCAGCGGGGCGGGGCGGGGCGGGGCGCCGGCGGGCTTGATGGCGGTAGCCCGGAGTTGATGCGGCGTGGCCCACGTCCGCCGATGTCCTGCGGAAGGCGAGCCACGCCGTCGTTATGTGCCGGTTTTTACCAATCTTGTTCCGGGTGCGGAAAAGCCCGGCCGGCAAGTTGCCGACCGGGCCCTCCTGCCGCCGGAATCAGTGAACCGGCTCAGCCTCGACGAGCGGGTACACGCCGTTCTCGTCGTGGACTTCGCGGCCAGTAACAGGCGGGTTGAACACGCAGGCCATCCGCAGTTCAGTGGTGGCGCGGACGGTGTGCTTCTCGTGCCCGTTCAGCAGGTACATGGTGCCGTCGCGCAAGTCGTGGACCTCGCCGGTTTCCTCGTTGGTCAGCGTGCCCTCGCCCTGGACGCAGTACACGGCCTCAATGTGGTTGGCGTAGTGGAACGTGGACGTGGTGCCCGCGTAGATCACCGTGTCGTGGAAGGAAAAGCCCACGCCTTCCCCGGCCAGCACCATCCGGCGGCTCCGCCACGTCTCCGACTTCACGTCGCGGTCGGTGTCATTCAGGTCATTCAGGTTGGTAACAATCATGGGAACTCCTCAATGTGGGTGGTTGGTCTACAAGTCGGTTATGCGGCAGTCGTTTGTGCTGCCCATGCGGCGGCCGCCGGGACCGGTGCGGCCCTGCCGCGGGGATCCAGCGCGCCTGCCGCCGGGATCTAGCGCGCGCCGACCAGTTCCGGAACCGCGGTGACGGCACGGGTGGCGTCGATCAGGATGTCCAGGCCGCGGTCCAGGTCTGCCGCACTGATGGTCAGCGCCGGCATCAGCTTCACTACTTCGCTCTCCGGCCCCGAGGTTTCCACCAGCAGCCCGTTTCGGTAGGCCTCGGCGGCAATCTTGCCGGCGGTCTCGTCGTCGCTAAATTTGACTCCCGCCAGCATTCCCCGGCCGCGCACGCTGGCGCCTTCCACCGATGCGGCGATCCGTTCCAGGCCCTCGTGCAGCTGGGTGATCCGGGCCTTGACCTGCTGCTGGAACTCACCGGTCCGCCAGTACGTCTCCAGCGCAGCCGTCGCCGTGACGAAGGCCGGGTTGTGGCCGCGGAACGTACCGTTGTGCTCGCCGGCGTCCCAGACGTCCAGCTCGGGACGGAACAGCGTGAGCGCCATCGGCAGGCCAAAGCCGGAGATGGACTTGGACAGGCAGACGATGTCAGGGGTGATGCCTGCTTCTTCAAAGCTGAAGAAGGTGCCGGTGCGCCCGCAGCCGGCCTGCACATCGTCCACTATCAGCAGGATTTCGTGCTTCTGGCACAGCTCGGACAGGCCGCGCAACCAACTGGCGCGCGCTGCATTCAGGCCGCCTTCTCCTTGGACGGTCTCCACAATGATGGCCGCCGGCTTGTCCACGCCGGATCCGCTGTCTTCGAGCACGCGTTCCAGCCAGAGGAAGTCCGTGGTCTCGCCGGAGAAGTAGTCATCGTAGGGGATTTTGGAGCTGTTGGTCAGCGGGATGCCCGCGCCCCGCCGCTTCATCGAGTTGCCGGTCACCGAGAGCGAGCCCAAGGTCATGCCGTGGAAGGCGTTGGTGAAGGACAGGATGTGCTGGCGCCCGGTGACCTTGCGGGCCAGCTTCAGCGCCGCCTCGACCGTGTTGGTGCCGGTGGGGCCGGGGAACATCACCTTGTAGTCCAGATTGCGCGGTTGCAGGATGACGTCCTGGAAGGTCTCCAGGAACTTCCGCTTGGCCGGGGTCTTCATGTCCAGCGAGTGGACCACGGCGCCGCTGGCCAGGTACTCCAGCAGCGGCTGCAGCAGCTGCTGGTTGTTGTGCCCATAGTTGAGGGCGCCGGCGCCGGAGAAGAAGTCCAGGTAGGTGCGGCCGTCCTCGGCGGTCAGGGTGCTGCCCTCGCCGCGGGTAAACACGGCGGGCCAGCTGCGGCAGTAACCGCGGACCTCGGACTCCAGGGTTTCGAAAATGTCAGTCATGAAAACGCTTCCTTCCTCAGCGCGGCCGCATACCGTCCCGGGTACGGGACATCGCCACAGCAGCCGCAGGTCGATTTCGTGCGGATGTGCGTTGGTGCAATTGGTGTTTGGTCGGCGTTCGCTGCGCACAGCAGGCTGGACGCCGGCGGGCATTAGTTAAGTGGGCCGATCCGGTACAGGTACTCGGTGTCGTGCCCGTCCGGGTAGAGCTCTGCGGTGAACAGCGGCTCGCGTGCCATCGGCGCCTCACGGCGCGACGCGAAGCTGGCGAACAGCCGGATGGAGGCCTCATTGTCCGCCGTGATAGTGGTTTCCACGCGCTCGGCCCGCACTTGCCCGGCCAAGCGGTCCAGCATCTCGGCGGCCAGCTTGCGGCCGCGGAATTCGTGGTCCACGGCGACCTGCCACACCATCAGCGTGCCCGGTTCGTCGGGGCGCATGTAGCCGGTGATGAAGCCGGCCGGCTCGCCATTCACTGTGGCCACAACGGACGTCTCGGCGAAGTCGCGGGACCACAACAGGTAGGAGTAGGACGAGTTCAGGTCCAGGACCTGTGAGTCCTTGGCCAAGCGCCACAGGGACTGCCCGTCATTCAGGGTTGGTTTACGGAATTTTGCTTTGATCCTCGGACTGGTCTGGGTTTCTGCTAGTTCTTCAACCATCACCTCCAACCTAACGAGGATCGAAGCGTTATCAACCGGCACTCCGCCGATTTGACAAGGGTTTCCGGCAGATTCGCGACCGGGTCGGCGCCGCCCGCTCCCGCCGGATCCCTTGTGCCAGTTGCCCTCCAGCGGAATCACGACGGCGGTGCCCTGCCCTCATTCTTTCGTTATCATTTCGTGACATCGGCTTGGTGACGGACTGCTCGTTCCCTGCTGAAATCGGTGTCATGGGCCCCCTGTGAGCCGTCAGGTGGACGTCGGAGCCGAGCAAAGGAAAAGCGGCTCCGACCGGTAACAACCAGTCGAAGCCGCTTTCGCGGTGGGCCCTGCGGGGATCGAACCCGCGACCCGCGGATTAAAAGTCCGATGCTCTACCAACTGAGCTAAAGGCCCGCCAGCCTGTTCCGTCCATCCTGGTGGAAACCGGGAGGTGGGCGGATTTGGCCGATTCACAGTTTATCGCAACAGCCGCCGCTCATTCGAATCCGCCGTGCCGGCGGTGGCGTTCGCCTCGCTGCGGCCTGCCTCAACCCCAACGGACCGCCTCCCTGTACCGGCGTCAGAGGCGGGAGTAAGGTCGTGGCATGAGCCCGAACAACGGAAATGACGTCCCCAGGCCGCACAAGCCGAAGCCTTTTGCCCCGTTGGATTTTGAGAACTTCGCCGGCGGCGCCGACCCGGCGCGGGTTTCCGAGGCTGCCCATCTGGCAGCCCAGGCTTTGGTGCACCGCGGCCGCGGCTCCGATGATCCCGAGGTCACCAAGCGCCTGGTCAAGCTCGCGGACCAGCAGGGGCTCGAGGCCATAGCCGAGATGTGGTCCGAAAGCCCGGCCCGGTCGCTGCCCGGTGCGCTCTGGCGGCTCTATGCCATCCGCGCCGCGGTCCAGTCCCATCCGGACAAGCTGGCGGCGTTCTTCAAGGCGGGCACCTCATCTGCGGAAGTGTCCAAGGTGATAGCGGGCGTGGCCGAGCCGCCCGGCGCGGACGAGGTGCGCGCCATGGCTGACACGATCCTGTCCGGAGCCTTCGACGGCGATTTCGACGTGGCATTGGACCGGTCCGCGGCCTTCTGCCGGATTGTCGCGCTCGGCCAGACCCATCACGCTGACTCAGCCGAGCCTGCCAACGAGAACCACGCCACCAAGCTGACGCTGAATTCGCACCGGCTGGTGAAGACCGCCGAGGACCTTGAGGCGGCGGCCGCAGCGTGGCGCCGCGGCGAACTCGACTGACGCGGCCTAACTCGACTAACGCGCCGCGGCGATCTCGACCGACGGCTGGAGCGCCGGCATGCTCGCCCACCGGGCACGATTTCGTGCCTTCGCCACTGGCTTCACCCGACCTCCGCGGAGGGCCCAAAGCACTGCGAACGGTGCCCCAACATGACGCGCGCGTGTACCACAAATAGGCCGAGTTGACACGTTTTTCCCCGGTTTTCCGCGGCTGTTGACATCGGCTCTGAGGCGTAGAAAACTGAAGGTGGTGTCGAACCGTGGCAGCCCCGGGCTCCAACTTCTAGCCGCCTCGAGCGGCCTTCCGCCGAGAGGCGCTCCCGGTTCGGCACCATTAATCATGTTCACCCAGAGGCGATAATCTAGGCACGGCGGATGCTTCCCTTCCGCCGTTCGGACCAGTGAGAAAACCGCCGGTGACATGAAGTTAAGCCTCTTCCCGCAGGACACCAAGAGCCTGGAACTGCTCGCACAGACGGCAGCAGAGCTCATGGCAGGAGTGAAGACCCTCTCCGAAATCCTCGGGGCACCTGCAGACGACTACGACAAACTCTCCGAAGAGCTGCACGACCGGGACGGCAACGTCTCCCGCCTGCGCTTCGCACTGCTCACCACCTTGCGCACCAGCTTCGTGAATCCCCTTCCGCGCGAGGACATGTTCCAGCTCTCGCTGCATCTGGTCCACACCTTCGAACACCTTGACGCCGCCGCTGAACTGATCGCCCTGAACCGGGTCAAGCGCCTGTCTGCCCGGGCCTCCGAGCAGCTGGAAGTCATCGGCCGGATGTCGGAGATGACCCGGGACGCCATGCCGCGGCTGAACTCCTTGGAGGACCTCGAGGAGTACTGCATCGAGATGGTCCGGCTGGCCAAACGCGCCGAACGCACCCACCGGGTGTGGGTGTCGGAGCTCTTGTCGGACCACAAGGGGGCCACCTTGGCCCGGCACCGCGACGTGGCCGACCAGCTGGTAGCTGCCACCAAGACCCTGCGCCAGGCGTCCCACCATGTGGGGCAGATCCTGGTCAAGGAATCGTAGGTGGAGCTTGTCCTGCTGGTGCTGGTCGTTGCTTTCGCCGGCTGCTTTGCGTTCATCAATGGCTTTCATGACGTCTCCAATGCCGTAGCAACCGCCGTGCGCACCCGCGCACTCACGCCGCGCATCGCCGTCGTTCTGGCCTCCGTCTGCAACCTGGCCGGTGCCTTGCTTTCCAGCACGCTGGCGTTGGTGATCAGTACCGGCTGGATCGGCTTGCCCGCCGGGCAGTCCGGACTGGCGATCCTGCTGGCCGGGCTGCTGAGCGCCAGTGCCTGGGGAGTGTTCACCTGGTGGCTGCGGATGCCTTCCTCGTCCACGCACGCGCTGCTCGGCGGCCTTGTGGGGGCCGGAGCGGCCTCCACCGTCCTGGGCGGCGAGAACATCAGCGCCACCGATAATCCGATCTGGGCACAACTGGTGCTGCCGTTGCTGCTGTCCCCGCTGGTGGCGTTCGTGTTGTCCTACCTGGTGATGGTGCCGCTGACCTGGCTGGCCCGGTACCGGACGCCGCGTGAAGTGGGCCGCACCACCAGATTGGCGCAGGCGGTCTTCGCGGGGACGTTCTCGCTGGGGCACGGGCTGCAGGACGGCCAGCGGACGATGGCTGTGGTGCTGCTGGCGCTGGTGGCTGCCGGCTATGCGACCGGTGAGCAGATGCCGATCTGGGTACAAGTTTTCGCGGCGATCCTGCTGGCGGTGGGCGCGCTTTTCGGCGGCTGGCGGATCGCGCACACCCTCGGTTCCCGGCTGGTCCGGATCGATCCTTTGCACGGGGCCGCCGCGCAGGGAGTCGGTTCTGCCATGCTGTTCATCGGCGCGATTGGCCTGCACATGCCGCTCTCCAGCACGCACACCATGACCTCTTCGATTCTGGGCGCCGGTGCGAGCCAGAAGCTGCATGCGGTGCGCTGGCGGGTCGCCATCCGCGTGCTGGCCACCTGGGTGCTGACCTTGGTGGCCACCTCGCTGCTCGGCGCCATCCTGCTGCTGGCCATGGATCCGGTGCTCTGAGCCGGAACAGGGAGCGCTGCAACGCCCCGGCGATCGACCAAAGGCGCTTGCGCCTGCGTGGAGATCCCGCCGCCGCTTAACCACGACGGCGGTGCCTCCCGGGCGTGGGAGGCACCGCCATCGTGCGCTGGCTGAGGAGGCTTATCCGAAGCGTCCGGAGACGTAGTCCTCGGTGGCCTTCTCCATCGGGTTGCTGAAGATCGTGGGTGTATCGCCGTATTCGATCAGCTTGCCCGGCTTGCCGGTGCCGGCGATGTTGAAGAACGCGGTCTTGTCGGACACGCGGGCCGCCTGCTGCATGTTGTGGGTCACGATCACCACTGTGTACTGCGTCTTGAGTTCCTCGATCAGGTCCTCAATGGCGAGCGTGGAGATGGGGTCGAGTGCCGAACACGGCTCGTCCATCAGGATCACCTGCGGGGAAACCGCGATGGCTCGGGCAATGCACAGGCGCTGCTGCTGGCCGCCGGAGAGGCCTGATCCGGGCTTGTTCAGCCGGTCCTTGACCTCATTCCAGAGGTTGGCGCCGGTCAGCGACTTCTCCACCAAAGCGTCGGACTCCGACTTGGAGATCCGCTTGTTGTTCAGCTTGACGCCGGCCAGCACGTTGTCGCGGATGGACATGGTGGGGAACGGGTTGGGGCGCTGGAAGACCATGCCGATCTGGCTGCGCACGGTCACCGGGTCCACGCCCTGGCCGTAGAGGTTGTCGCCGTCCAGCAGGACTTCGCCCTCCACCCGGGCGCCGGGCAGCACTTCGTGCATCCGGTTGAGCGTCCGCAGGAAGGTGGACTTGCCGCAGCCGGAGGGGCCGATGAACGCGGTCACGGACCGGGCGTCGATGTTGATGTTGACGCCCTCAACAGCGCGGAAGTTGCCGTAGTAGACGTTCAGGTCCTTGACGTCGATGCGTTTGGACATGGGGTTCCTTCTCTTTGGTTCTGGCTCAGCGGCCGGTCTTGGGGGCGAAGATGCGGGCGATCAGCCGGGCAATCAGGTTCAGCAGCATCACGAAGATGATCAGGATCAGCGCCGCCGCCCAGGCACGCTGCATGCTGGGATCCACATTGGTGGGCGAGGTCGGGTTCATCAGCTGGCGGTAAATGTAGGTTGGCAGCGTGGTCATCCAGCCGCCGAACACGTTCCAGTTGATGCTGTTGACGAAGCCGGCGGTGACCAGCAAGGGGGCGGTCTCGCCGATGATGCGGGCAATGGACAAGGTGACGCCGGAGGCAATGCCCGAAATCGCCGTCGGCACGACCACCTTCAGGATGGTTCGCCACTTGCGCACACCGAGCGCATAGGATGCCTCGCGGAGTTCGTTCGGCACGATCTTGAGCATTTCCTCGGTGGAGCGGACCACCACCGGGATCATCAGCACGGAGAGCGCGACGGCGGCCACGAACCCGGTACGGGTGCTCGGCCCGAAAACCAGGCCGAACAGCGCGGCGGCGAACAGGCCGGCGACGATCGACGGGATGCCGGTCATCACGTCCACGAAGAACGTGATGCCGCGCGAGAGCGGGCCGCCCTTGCTGTATTCGACCAGGTAGACCGCCGTGAGCAGGCCGATCGGGACCGAGATGATGGTGGCCCACATGGTGATCAGCAGTGTGCCGACAATGCCGTGGTAGGCGCCGCCGAGCACTTCGGTTCCGTTCGCGACGGTGTCGTTGTCGACCATGCCGGTCATGCCGTTCATGGAGGTGAAGACAAGGTTGTAGCTCAGTCCGGCGATGCCGTTCTGCAGCACCGTCCAGATCACCGAAATCAGCGGCACCACGGCAATAATGAACGCGGCGAAGATCAGGTTGGTGGCGAAACGGTCCTTGGCCTTGCGGGAACCCTCCACCGACAGCGTGACCACGTATCCGGCAATCACGAAGATCACGGCCGAGAAGAGTGCCCAAGAGACCAGGTTGAAGCCGGTCAGCGAGGACAGCGCCGCGCCGAGAACGAGCGAACCTCCTGCGACCGCCCAAATGGCCCAGCCGGGCATCTGGTTCTTGGTGAGTGTATTGCGCTTGGTCGGCGCGGGGGCGTCAGTGAGCAATGTGGGCATTAGTTGGCTCCCGAGAATTCCTTGTGCCGGCTAATGATCCAGCGGGCAATCATGTTCACGGCCAGGGTGATGAGGAACAGCACCAGGCCGGCGGCGATGAGTTCGGACAGCCGCAAACCGTACGCTTCCGGGAAGTTCAGCGCGATTTCCGCGGCGATGGTCTGGTTGCCCGACTTGATCAGGCTGGGGATCAGCGCGCCGCCGGACAGCACCATGGCCACCGCCATGGTTTCGCCGAGCGCGCGGCCCAGGCCCAGCATCACGGCGCTGATCACGCCGGGCCGCGCGAACGGGAAGACGGCCATCTTGATCATTTCCCAGCGGGTGGCCCCCATGGCCAGGGCGGCCTCCTCATGGAGCTTGGGCGCCTGCAGGAAGATCTCGCGGCTGAGCGAGGTGATGATCGGCAGAATCATCACGGACAGCACGATGCCGGCCGTCAGCATGGTCTTGCCGGTCTGGCTGGCCGGGCCTTCAAAGATCGGAATCCAGCCGGCGTTTTCTGCCAGCCAGGTGTAGGGCCCCACCAACGCCGGGGCCAAGACCGCGATGCCCCAAGCACCGTAGACCACCGACGGGATGGCGGCCAACAGGTCGACCACGTAACCCAGGCCGTTGGACAGCCGGCGCGGCGCGTAATGGGAGATGAACAGGGCCACGCCCACACCCACCGGGGTGGCCAACACCAAGGCAATGACTGCCGCGATCAAGGTGCCGATGACTATGGGCCAGATGTAGGCCCAAAAGCCCTTTCCGCCGGTGATCGCCGCGGCGTCCGCCCCAAACGTCGGCAGAGCCTGCCAGAGCAGGAACGCCGCCACGCAGAACAGCACAAAGAGGATCAGACACCCTGCGGCAAGCGTCAGTCCGGAAAAGACCTTGTCGCCGGCCCGGCCTTTGCCTGTCTCGGTCAATGTTTGGGACACTTCACAACCCTTCGGGTTCCTTCTGTACTTCGTCTGGCGGTTCTGCCAGTCTTGCTGGTTCGCCCCGTCCCGGCAATCTTGCCGGGGCCGGAACACGGCTGCGCCCCGCGCGTCAAATAGCGACGGCGCGGGGCCAACCGGGACTCGATAAGGACTAAGACTTCACCGAGATGGAGTCGATAGCCTTCTGGGCCTGCTCGCGCAGGGTCTCAGAAATCGGAGCGTTGCCGGCCGAATCCTGGGCGGCCTTCTGTCCTTCTTCGCTGATCACGTAGCTGCCGAAGGCCTTGACCAAGTCAGCGGTGTTCTGATCAGCATAAGTGGAGCAGTAGATGTGGTACGAAACCAGCACGATGGGGTAGGCGCCGGACTCGGTGGTGTCGCGCTTGAGGTCCAGGGACATGTCGACGTCGCTGCGGCCCTCAACCGGGGTGGCTACCTCGACGGCCTTGGAGGCTGCCTCAGCGCTGAGTTCGACGTATTCGTCGCCGACCTTGACCTTCACGGTGCCCAGCCCGCCCACCGCGGAAGCGTCCGCGTAGGTGATGGCGCCGTCAGTGGCGGTGGTGGTGGAGACCACGCCGGAGGTGCCCTGCGCGTTCTCGGCCTGCAGCTTGGCGGGCCAGTCGCCGGAAACCTCGTCGGTCCAGACATCGGCGGCGGCGGCGGACAGGTACTCCACGAAGTTCTCGGTGGTGCCGGACTCGTCGGAGCGGTGCACCACGGTGATGGCGGTATCGGGCAGCTCGACGCCCTCGTTCTGCGAGGCGATGGCCTCGTCGTTCCACTTCGTGATCTCGCCGCGGAAGACCTTTGCGATGGTCTCTGCGTCCATGTTCACCGAGTCAACGCCCTTGAGGTTGAAGGCGACGGCGATCGGCGAGACGTAGCCGGGGATGTTCATCGCGCCGTCGGGGCCACAGACTTCCTGGGCCTGCTTCCACTCTTCGTCGTCCAGGTAGGCGTCCGAGCCGGCGAACTGCACGCCGCCAGCGAGGAACGCGTCGCGACCGGCGCCGGAGCCGTCAGGCGAGTACTGCACGTTGGCTTCGGGGTTCTTCGCGGTGAAGCCGGCCATCCAGGCCTGCATCGCGGAATCCTGTGAGGAAGCGCCGGCACCGGACAGGGTGCCGGAAACGGTCGACGCGGACTCGGTGCTGCCGGCAGCTGGCTGGTTTCCGGTGGCGTTGTCCGAGCCACATGCGGTCAGTGCCAGCGCTGCAACGGAGAGGACGGCGGCCGCGCGGCCGATGCGAATTGCCTTCACGAGTATGGTCCCTTTCAGGGTGAGAACGGATCACGACGACCGGATGGTTTCCCCCGTGTCGTGCTCCTTTGACGCTATGGGCGCCACGTAAAGAATGTGCACGACTAAAGTGAACGCAAGGTGAACAAGGCCGGACCGTTTGCTAACGAACCGCGTGCAGGCCTTGCCTTCGTGAGCGGCCTCATACTAAGGACTGCGTTTGGCCGGCGGGCTCCAGCGGAGCGATTGCGGTCCGGCAGAATCTCCGATCGGCCCCGCCTAGACTGAGAGCATGAGCGCAGGCACCCGGTTAACAGAGGCCCGGTCGTTCCTGCGCAGGCGAGGCCGTGCCGGCTTCAGCCGCAGCAAGTCCTCGTTCATGCCCGCGCTGCGGATTACCTTCTGCGCCGTCGCCGCCTACGTCGTGGCCGAGAAGGTGCTGGGCCACCAGGGCCCGCTGTTCGCAGCCACCTCGTCCATCATCGCGCTCGGTTTCGCCAAAGGGCCACGGGTGCGCAAAGTGCTCGAAGTCGCCATCGGCTGCACGCTGGGCATCACCGTCGGCGACCTGCTGCTGCACTTCCTCGGCCCGGGCATCTGGCAGGCCGCCCTGGTGTTGCTAGTCTCCATCCTGCTGGCCAGGTTTCTGGACAGCGGCACCATCTTCACGACCCAGATGGCGCTGCAGTCGGTGCTGGTGGTGCTGCTGCCCGCGCCGGTTGGCGGACCTTTCACCCGCAGCCTGGATGCCGTCATCGGCGGGGCCTTCGCGCTGATCGTGACCATGCTGATTCCCGGGGACCCGCGTTCGGAACCACGCTCGCACCTGCAGAAGCTGCTGGACGAACTGTCCGGAGTGCTGCGCGAGTGCTCAGATGCCTTGGCGCAGAGCGACTCCACGAAGGCGTGGCACGCGCTGGTCCGGGCGCGGGCCAGCCAGCCGCTGATCGACGAAGTGCGCGGCAGCTTCTCCTCGGCGCGGGAGGTTGCCCGGATCTCCCTGGCCTACCGCCGCCACCGCGACGAAGTGGGGGACCTGCAGGACTCGGCCGAGATGGCCGATCTGGCCATGCGCAACAGCCGGGTTTTCTCCCGCCGCTTAACCTCGGTGATCAACCACGCGGCCATGACGGACGAAGCGATCGAAGCCTTCTCCGAAGTACTGCAAGAGACAGCCGACGCCGTCGAAATCCTGGCCGAAGGCCTCTCCGACCGCGATTCGGGAGCGCGCGAGCGCCGGCTCTCCGGGGCCAGGAACGATCTGGCCGAGATCGCCACGCGGCTGCACCCCAAGCACCTGGGCATAGCCACCATGGAAGGAGAGGGCCTGGTCTTGGTCTTCCGGCCGCTAATGGTGGATCTGCTTGAGGCCGCCGGGCTCAGCCACGACGACGCCGCGTCCTACCTGCCCAAACTCTGATTGTCTTTCGCCCCGGTTACGCTGGGTGCATGAGCACCAAGACCCGTTCCAAATCCCCTGCCTACCGCTGCGCCGAGTGCGGCTGGAGCACGGCAAAATGGGTGGGGCGCTGCGGCGAGTGCCAGGCGTGGGGAACGGTTGAGGAGGCCACCCCGGTGGCGGCCCGCACCACGGCCGCGGCGGCGGTCTCCCGGCCGGCCGAACGGATCGCCGACGTTGATGCCACGAACGCCGCCTTCCGGGCCACCGGGGTGGGCGAGCTGGACCGGGTGCTCGGCGGCGGCCTGGTGCCGGGGGCGGTCATCCTGCTGGCCGGCGAGCCCGGCATCGGCAAGTCCACGCTGCTGCTCGACGTCGCGGCGCGGGTGGCCCGGCAGGATCGAGACGTGTTGTACGTGACCGGCGAGGAGTCTGCGGCCCAGGTCAAACTGCGGGCCGAACGGATCTCCGCCGTGGCGGACAACCTCTATCTGACCGCCGAGACGGACCTGGGTATCGCGCTGGGCCATGTGGAGCAGCTGCAGCCGTCGTTGTTGATCGTCGATTCGGTTCAGACGCTCAGCAGCAGTGCCGTGGAAGGCGCTGCCGGCGGCGTGACGCAGGTGCGCGAGGTCGCGGCGTCGCTGATTAACGCCGCCAAAACCAAAGGCATGACTACCATCTTGGTGGGGCATGTGACCAAGGATGGCTCCATCGCTGGGCCGCGGCTCCTTGAACATCTGGTGGACGTGGTGTGCCAGTTCGACGGCGACCGGCATTCGCGGCTGCGGCTGGTGCGCGCGGTCAAGAACCGCTATGGCCCCACCGACGAGGTCGGCTGTTTCGATCTAACGGAGGGCGGCATCGAGGGGCTGACCGACCCGAGCGGCCTGTTCGTCTCGCGGACCAAGGACCCGGTCTCCGGCACCTGCATCACCGTCACGCTCGAAGGCCGCCGGCCGCTGGTGGCGGAGGTGCAGGCCCTGCTTGCCGAGACCTCCAACGCGCAGCCGCGGCGAGCCACCAGCGGGCTGGACTCTTCCCGGGTGGCGATGATGATGGCCGTGCTGCAGCGCCGGGCTTCCATGTCGCTGCACAAGGACGACAGCTATGTGGCGACGGTGGGCGGGGTCCGGCTGAGCGAACCGGCCACCGATCTGGCCACCGTGCTGGCCATTGCCTCCGCGAAGACCAATCAGCCATTGCCGGCGCAATTGATCGCCTTCGGCGAGGTGGGCCTGGCCGGCGAGGTGCGGCCGGTGCCGGGAATCGGACGGCGGATCCAGGAGGCCGAACGGCTCGGGTTCACGCACGCAATCGTTCCAGCTTCCCCGGATGGAACAGGCCAGGTTCCGGCCGGATTCACGGTTAAGGAAGTTCACACCGTCTCCGAAGCCCTGTCCACGCTGTTCCGCTGAACACCCGGGGAGAAGGATAGCCGGGATCCGGCATTATCATGGAGCCTGAGGCTGTCCGGACGGCGGCCCCGCTCCCATGCCCGCCTGCCTTAAGGAAACGCCCACATGGTCAAGAGCCCCGAGGACGCCCTCAAGGCGACACTGGCCCGTGTAGCTCCGGGAACCCAGCTGCGCGACGGGTTGGAACGGATCCTCCGTGGGCGCACCGGCGCGCTGATCGTGCTCGGCTATGACCAGCAGGTGGAAAGGATCAGCAGCGGCGGGTTCGACATCGGAATCGAGTTCTCGCCCACCCGGCTGCGCGAACTGGCGAAGATGGACGGCGCCATCGTCTGCGATAGGGACGCGGGGACCATCGTCAAGGCCGCCGTGCAGCTGGTCCCGGACCCGTCCATTGCCACCCAGGAATCGGGCACCCGGCACCGCACCGCCGAACGCGTCGCTATCCAGACCGGGCTGCCGGTGATTTCGGTCAGCCAGTCCATGCAGATCATCGCGCTGTACGTCGAAGGCATCCGGCATGTCCTGGAGGGCTCCGAACCGGTGCTCGCCCGCGCCAACCAGGCGCTGGCCACTCTGGAGCGTTACCGCGCCCGGCTGGACCAGGTTACCGGCTCGCTGTCCGCGCTGGAGATCGAGGCCATGGTCACCGTGCGGGACGTGGCGGTGACGCTGCAGCGGCAGGAAATGGTCCGCCGCATCTCCGACGAGATCTCCCAATACGTACTCGAGCTCGGCGTGGACGGCCGGCTGCTTTCGCTGCAGCTGGACGAGCTGACCTCGGGGCTGGGTCCGGACAGCGAAATGATTCTGCGCGATTACGCCGAAATCAAGGGCGGCATCGACGTCGACACCGCGCTCAAGACACTGCGCGGTTTCACGTCGAACGATCTGATCGATTTGGGCCGGGTGGCCAGCGTGGTCGGCATCCAGCCCGGCCAGGATTCCCTGGACGCGGTGGTCCAGCCCCGCGGCTACCGGTTGCTGGCGGGGGTCAAGTCGGTGCCGCGGGCGGTGGCTGACCGTTTGGTGGATCACTTCGGCGGCCTGCAGTCGTTGATGGCCGCCAACATCGACGATCTGATGGCCGTCGACGGCATCGGCGAGCAGCGGGCACGCGTGATCCGCGAGGGCCTGTCCCGGATTGCCGAAACCAGCCTGCTGGACCGGTTCCTTTAGGTTCCGGGGCCCAGGGACTCCGCTAGCGCAGTTCGAACACTGTTTTCTTGCTGGACTTCTTATCCAGCTTGGTGGTCAGGACGTAGGTGCCCGGCTGCGGTTTGGCCTCCACCGAGGTGCAGCCAGGCGCGGTCCGGTTCCGCTCCCAGGTAAAGCGCGCCTGCTCACTCTTGCCCGGCTCTAGGGTCATCATCAATGGCTCGGGGTCCACCTGGCAGTCCGCCGAGGAGAAAATGCGATCGTCGCCGCTGGTGACCAAAAATTCCATCGCGTCCGTACCGACGTTGACTTCGCAGGGGCTCTTGCCCTTGTTGGCCACTTCCAGAATCAGCGTGGGATTCTCCCCGCTTCCGTAAGCCGGGGCGTCGGTTTCGGCACGCACAACCACGTCCGAGTCCTCACAGCCTGCTGTGCCTGCAGTGCCTGCGGGACTGGGGGCAGGGGAGCTGGGAACTGCCGCCCCGGCCGCCTCGGCCGGGGCTTCTTCCTGTCCCGCTCCCACCAGGCTGGCAAGCCAGGAGCCGGCAGCCACGATGGCGGCGACAACCAGAACGGCCAGGGCCAGCGCTACCAGGCGCCGGCGACGGTAGACTGCAGGGCTGGGCCGCCGGACGGATGAACCCCGTCCGCGCCCGCCGGATGTGCCGCTGCCTGCCATACCTCAAGGTTAAGAGACCGCAGCGGCCCGGCCAGTCACCACCACGCCGGGCAGTACAGTATTGGTTGGTCACACCGTAGGAGTTCCATGCCCCGTCCCGACGCCGCCGCTCCGGCTTCTTCAATCAAACCGGCAGAAGCAAGCCTGCTGCACCGCCGTGTCCGCGACTGGTTTGCGGCCAGCGCCCGGGATCTGCCCTGGCGTCGCCCGGAGTGCGGCCCTTGGGGCATCCTGGTCAGCGAATTCATGCTGCAGCAGACACCTGTGGTCAGGGTGCTGCCGGTCTGGGAGCAGTGGATGCAGCGCTGGCCGCGCCCGGCCGACCTCGCCGCCGATTCGGCCGGCGAAGCAGTCCGGGCCTGGGGACGGCTGGGATACCCCCGCCGTGCGCTGCGCCTGCATGCCGCAGCTGCTGCGATCGTGGACCGGCACGGCGGCCGCGTGCCGGACGACCACGCCAGCCTGCTGGAACTCCCCGGCATCGGAACCTACACGGCAGCTGCGGTGGCATCCTTCGCCTTCGGGCTGCCGGAAACCGTGGTGGACACGAACATCCGCCGCGTGCATGCCCGGTTGGTGACCGGCGCTGCCCTCCCCGCGCCAGCTCTCAGTGCCGCCGAAATGCGTCTGGCGCAGGAATTGATGCCGGCCAGCGGCACCAAAGAATGGAACGCCGGCGCCATGGAACTTGGTGCTCTCGTTTGCACGGCGCGGTCGCCGCGGTGCGACGCCTGCCCGGTGATGGACCGCTGCGCCTGGGTGGCAGCCGGGCGTCCGGAGCCCCATTACGTCCCCAAGGGGCAGGCTTGGGCGGGCACTGACCGGCAAGTGCGCGGCGCCATGATGGCCGTCCTGCGCGAGGCGGAATCAGCCGTTCCGCGCGAGATCCTGCTGGGCACCCTTGAACTGGCGGCCCTGCCAGCCGGCTACCACACGCCCCTGGCGGCGCTTCGCGCCCTGCCGGCCGGCGAGGAACAGTTGGTCCGTGCCCTGGACGGGCTGCTGGCGGACGGGCTGGCCGTCACGGCAGGCGGCGGCATCAGCCTTCCCGGCTAACCGGACCGAGCCGGGGCGCCTCAACCGGTAGGGAGCCGTGCGTCTCCGCCGGGAGCGCGCCCGCCGGTCACAGCTTGCGGATCATCCGGGTGTTGCCCAGCGTATTGGGTTTGACCCGGGCCAGGTCGAGGAACTCGGCCACACCTTCGTCGGTTGACCGCAGCAGTTCGGAATACACGTCCGGATCCACCACCGATTGGTCGGCCATCACTTCGAAACCATGCCGGGTGAAGAAGTCCACCTCGAACGTCAGGCAGAACACGCGGCTGACGCCCAGCTCCTTGGCGGCGCGAATGAGATCGTCCAGCAAGGCGTGGCCCACTCCCCTGCCGCGCCAGTGCGCCGCGGTGGCCAGCGTGCGCACCTCGGCAATGTCCTCCCACATGACGTGCACGGCGCCACAGCCCACCACTTCGCCCTCCGGCGTCTCGGCGACCCGAAACTCCTGGATGCCTTCGAAGTACGCCACCGCTTCCTTCTCCAGCAGCACCCGCTTATCGGCCAGCGGTTTCACCAGGCGGCGGATATGCGCGACGTCGGAGGTGCGGGCGGGGCGGATCTTGAAGGCGTCGGTCACCCAGTCAGTCTAAAGCCCCAGTTCGGCCGGTAGCTCCGTCTCTTGGTCCAGCACGTGCCGGGCCAGGAAGTTGTTGACAACCGAGTACCAGATTTTGGCGTGCTGCGGTGAGAGCACCCAATGATTCTCGTCAGGGAAGTACAGGAACCGGTGCGGCGTCTCCCCGTCCTCTCCCGCGGCCAGCTGCGACCGTGACAAGAGTTCATACCAGAGCCGCAGCCCCTCGCCGATCGGTACCCGGTAGTCCTTGTCCCCGTGCACCACCAGCATCGGCGTGTTGATGTTCTGCACATGCAAATGGGGGGAGTTCTCCAGTGCCATCTCCGGGGTCATCTCCCGCTCCCAATACGGGGAGACGTCAGTTGTCGGGCCGAATTGGTCCAGTGCCCACAGGCTGGCGTGGGTGACAATGGCCCGGAATCGGTCGGTGTGCCCGGCAATCCAGTTGGCCATGTAGCCGCCGAAGGAACCGCCCATCGCGGCCGTCCGGGAGCCGTCGATGTTCTCCCGCTGCACGGCGGCGTCGGTGAGGGCCATCAGGTCTGTGTACGGCGCCTGGCCCCACTGCCCCCAGCCCCGGCGGATAAAGTCGTCCCCGTAGCCGGTGGAGAGAGCCGGATCAGGCAGCAGCACGGCATAGCCCTGGGCCACCAGTAGCCACGGGCACCAGCGCCAGCTCCACGCATTCCACGAGCCGAGCGGGCCGCCGTGCACCCACAGCAGCAGCGGAGCAGGGTTTTGCGCGGAAGCGCCGTCAGGCAGCGCCAGCCAGGCGCGTACCGGGGCCTGCGCGCCATCGGCGCCGGCCGTCGTCGTGATCTCTTCCAGCCGTCCGCCCAGTTCCGGTCGGCGCGCAGGCGCGGGCAGGACCGTGGTGTCCCCGGAGGACAGGTCGATGCGCACCGGCTCCGGCGGAAACAGGTAGGAACTGCGCAGCGCGTAGGCGAACCGTCCGTCCGGGCTGACCACGACGTCGGAGTACGCCGCATCGTCGTGCGTCAGCTTCTGCACCGAGCCGGTGCTCGCGTCGATGCAGAACAACGGAGCGCGGCCGCCGTCATCGGCTGTCACCAGCAGTCCCGACCCGTCGGGCAGCCAGGCGGCGGGGTGGGGCCAGCAGTCCCAGTCCGCAGCCAGCGGACGCAGTTCGCCGCCGGCCAGCGGGAGCAGCGCCAGGCGGACCGAAGGAATCGTATCCGGCCCGGAGACGGATTCGCAGACCACCACCACGGTTGCGTTGTCCGGGCTGACCGGACCGGGCGAGTAATCGGTGTCCGGGCTTTCCAACAGGATCCGCCTCCCGCCGGTGGCCGTGTCCACCGCGGCCAGCACGCTCCGGGCGTCTCCTCGTGGCCGCGGCTGCCGGAGGTTGATTACCAGGGTGGTGCCGTCCGGGCTGAGCTCCGCCGCGGTTTCCATCAGGGAATTGCCTGCCCAGTCCGTGATGTTGCGCAGGCTGACGTTCGGCTCGTCATCCACGGTCAAAGCCGCCGTTACTTCAACCGCGGCTTCCTGCAGGACGAAGTGCCGCTTCTCCCCCGGCCCCACGTCGTGGTCCCAGAAGCGCACCGGATACCCCGAGTGCAGGATCGCGGAGACCTTCTTGTCTTTGCGGGCGGCCCGCAGGTTCGCGTCGCCCTCTTCGCCGTCGGATCCCCTCAGGACCTGGGCATCGACCACCACAGTGTCTGCTTCGCGGGCACAGCGCACCGCGGCGACGCCGCCGGGACGCGACAGCACCACCCGGCCCTCGCCGCCGGCCGCCGGCAGGCGCCAGAGCGCCGGAACCGCTTCTTCAGCGGGATCATCGGAACCAGGGCGGGCGGAGGTGAAGTAGAGATCGCCGTTGCGGGCGAAGGCTGGCCCGGACTCGCCTCTGGAACTGCGGGTGAGCCGGCGGGCAGG
Organism: Arthrobacter sp. SPT-J7; assembly: GCF_059089965.1. Taxonomy (NCBI): domain Bacteria; kingdom Bacillati; phylum Actinomycetota; class Actinomycetes; order Micrococcales; family Micrococcaceae; genus Arthrobacter; species Arthrobacter sp. SPT-J7. The sequence continues at coordinate 84,056 of NZ_JBNHFF010000008.1, read as the reverse complement.
GCGCTCTCCGGCGGGATCGACCTCCCAGAGCGCCGAGACGTATTCGGTGGCGGCGGAGTTCAACACGCCCACGCAGGTAACCAGCCGGCTGCCATCCGGGCTGAGTGCCAGCGACCCCAGCCGCGGCAGCGCGATGTAGCGGTCGAGGTCGCTGAACGGGGTGGCGGGAGCCTGCTCGAGGGGTGCCTCCGACCGCATATCGGAAGTAAGTGCTTCAGAACTCATGGATTCAGTAAACACTACTTGTGCCGCGGATCACAGATTACGGCACCAATCGCTTCCGGCTCTCCGCCGCGTCCGGACGATTAACACGGGAGGACCCCGGCCGAAACCGGGGTCCTCCCTGCGCAGTGCCAGCTACTGGGACAGGGCCGGGGTGTCCGGAACTTCCTCGATCGCCTTGGGGGCGCCGGTGCTGGTGAAGACGAACGTCGCCGCATCGCCCTCGCCGTCGACGTCCACGTGGATGGTTTCGCCGGGATGGAACTCGCCGAAGAGGATCTTCTCCGAGAGCTGGTCCTCGATCTCCCGCTGGATGGTCCGACGCAGCGGACGGGCACCCATCGTGGGATCGTAGCCGCGGCTGGCCAGCAGCACCTTGGCCGGATCGCTCAGCTCGATCTTGAGGTTCTTATCAGTCAGCCGCTTGCGCAGCCGCTCAACGAACAGATCCACAATCTGGACAATCTCTTCCTCGCTCAGCTGCGGGAAGACCACCGTGTCGTCAACGCGGTTGAGGAACTCGGGCCGGAAGTGCTGCTTGAGCTCATCCTGCACCCGGGCGCGCATCCGCTCGTACCCGGTCTTGGTGTCAGTGCCGGACTGGAAGCCGGTCATGACGCCCTTGGAGATGTCCCGTGTGCCCAAGTTGGTGGTCATGATGATCACCGTGTTCTTGAAGTCCACGACACGGCCCTGGCTGTCCGTGAGGCGGCCGTCCTCCAAAATCTGCAGCAGCGAGTTGAACAGGTCCGCGTGGGCCTTCTCCACCTCGTCGAAGAGCACCACGGAGAACGGGCGGCGGCGCACCTTCTCGGTCAGCTGCCCGCCCTCTTCGTAGCCGACGTAGCCCGGAGGGGCACCGAAGAGCCGCGAGACGGTGTGCTTCTCCGAGTACTCGGACATGTCCAGGGTGATCAGCGCGTCTTCCTCACCGAAGAGGAATTCCGCCAAGGCCTTGGCCAGCTCGGTCTTGCCGACGCCGGTGGGGCCGGCGAAGATGAACGAGCCGGAGGGGCGGTTGGGGTCCTTCAGGCCGGCGCGGGTGCGTCGAATCGCCTGCGAGATCGCCTTGATCGCCTCGTCCTGGCCGATCACGCGCTTGTGCAGCTCCGCCTCCATGTGCATGAGGCGGCTGGACTCTTCCTCGGTCAGCTTGAACACCGGGATACCGGTGGAATTGGCCAGCACTTCGGCCACCAAGTCTTCGTCGACCTCGGCAATTTCGTCTAGGTCGCCGGACTTCCAGGCGCGTTCCTTCTCCGCCCGTTCGTCCTGCAGCCTGCTTTCCTGGTCCCGGAGCGTGGCTGCACCCTCGAAGTCCTGGGCATCGATGGCCGATTCCTTTTGCTTCTTCAGCTGGGCAATGCGCTCGTCGATGTCCTTGAGCTCCGGCGGCGCGGTCATCCGGCGGATGCGCAGCCGGGCGCCGGCCTCGTCGATCAGGTCGATGGCCTTGTCCGGCAGGAAACGGTCGGAAATATAGCGGTGTGCCAGATGCGCGGCGGCATCCAAGGCGCCGTCGGTGATGGACACCCGGTGATGTGCCTCGTAGCGGTCACGCAGCCCCTTGAGGATCAGCACGGCGTGCTCCACGGACGGTTCCTCAACCTGGATCGGCTGGAACCGGCGCTCCAGCGCGGCGTCCTTCTCAATGTGCTTGCGGTACTCGTCCAGCGTGGTGGCACCGATGGTCTGCAGTTCGCCGCGGGCGAGCATTGGCTTGAGGATGGAAGCAGCGTCGATAGCACCTTCGGCCGCACCCGCCCCGACCAGTGTGTGGATCTCGTCGATGAACAGGATGATGTCACCGCGGGTCCGGATTTCTTTCAGGACCTTCTTCAGCCGCTCCTCGAAGTCACCGCGGTAGCGGGAACCGGCGACCAGGGACCCCAGGTCCAAGGTGTAGAGCTGCTTGTCCTTGATGGTCTCGGGCACGTCGCCGCGGACAATGGCCTGGGCCAGGCCCTCAACCACGGCCGTCTTGCCGACGCCGGGCTCGCCGATCAGCACCGGATTGTTCTTGGTGCGGCGGGAGAGGACCTGCATGACGCGTTCCATCTCATGCTCGCGGCCGATCACCGGGTCGAGCTTGGATTCACGCGCGGCCTGGGTCAGGTTGCGGCCGAACTGGTCCAGCACGACGGACCCGGCAGGAGTACCCTCCTGCTGCTGGCCGGCGGTGACCGGCTCCTTGCCCTGGTAGCCAGAGAGCAGCTGGATAACCTGCTGGCGCACGCGGTTGAGGTCCGCGCCCAGCTTGACCAGCACCTGGGTGGCCACGCCTTCGCCTTCGCGGATCAGGCCCAGCAGGATGTGCTCGGTACCGATGTAGTTGTGGCCAAGCTGGAGGGCTTCGCGCAGCGATAGCTCCAGGACCTTCTTGGCGCGCGGCGTGAACGGAATGTGACCGCTCGGGGCCTGCTGGCCCTGGCCGATGATTTCCTGGACCTGCTCGCGAACGCCGTTCAGGGAGACGCCGAGGAACTCCAGTGCTTTGGCGGCAACGCCCTCACCCTCGTGGATCAAACCCAGGAGGATGTGTTCGGTGCCGATGTAGTTGTGGTTGAGCATGCGGGCTTCTTCTTGAGCCAGCACGACAACGCGACGGGCACGGTCGGTAAATCTCTCAAACATCTCGCACACTCCTAGCTACTGCGTACTTTGATGCTACGTGCCAGGCTGCCTCTTGGGAGGTCTGTTCGCCCTAGGGGTAATGCCCTGCCGTAACAGCGCAAAACGGGGCGGACAGTTGACTGTCCGCCCCGCCGATCGATTGCCCGTCAGGGAACGGGCCGCCCGTTATCCCCCGTGGGCGGCCTTGTAGGCCTCGATGATCTCCGACTGCACGCGACCGCGGTCGCTGACGTTGTAGCCGTTGTCCCGCGCCCAAGCCCGGATTGCCGAGGCATCCTGGCTGCGGGGGCTGCTGGCCGGCTTGCCGGCCCTTGCACCACGGGAAGGAATCTTCCGACCGGCGGAAATGTACGGCTTAAGAGCGTCGCGAAGGGCCGCGGCATTCGATGAAGAAAGATCAATCTCGTAGCTGTTGGAATCCATGCTGAAGCGGATCGTTTCATCCGCCGTGCCACCATCCAGATCGTCAACCAGAATGATTTTTACTTCTTGCGCCACGGAAGGCTCCTTTAGTGAGTGGATCTATTTGGCCGGGATTACCGAGCCAAATTGATTATTGCAGCACACTCCATTTGAAGGCAATACGGACCGATTAATCAAAATCTGAGAGAATCAGGCATGAGCTATATCGGTTTGACGATAATGTAGGCCAAACCACATTCGCTGTAGTGCTTAAAGGAGAAACCTCGGACGTTCGAAATCTTCCGAGGTTGTTCGCCTCTATTCGGCGCCGCCTTCAGCGGCGCGCCTATCGGCTTCACGCTCCGCCTCCGCCAATGCTTCACGTTCTTTGCGGTCGGCATTGAATATGGCTTTCATCACGAAATAGAACAGGAGCCCGACGCCAAGCGACGGCGCAAGTACCCACAGATATTCCATGTTTAACCCACCTCCGGCTTCAGCAGCGGGAACAGAATGGTTTCCCGGATTCCGACTTGGGTGAAGAGCATCACCAACCGGTCAATGCCCAGCCCTATGCCACCCATCGGCGGGGCGCCGTATTCGAGGGCGCGCAGGAAGTCTTCATCCAACTGCATGGCCTCTTCGTCGCCGGCCGCTGCCAGGCGGGACTGCTCGGTCAGGCGTTCGCGCTGGATCACCGGATCAATCAGTTCGGAGAACGCCGTGCCGCGTTCCATTCCGCCGATAATGAGATCCCACGCTTCAATCAGCCCCGGCTTATCCCGGTGATTTCGCGCCAGCGGTTGCGCCGCGGGCGGATAATCGTAGACGAAGGTCGGCTGCAGCAGGGTGGGCTCGACGATTTCGCCGAACAACTCAACCACTGTTTTCTGGGTATCCCACTTGGGGTCGATCTTCACGTCGTGCTCGTCGGCAATTTGGCGCAGCACATCGCCGCCGGTCTCCGGGGTGATTTCCCGGCCCACCGCCTCGGACAATCCCGGGTAGACCCCCAGCCAGCGCCATTCTCCATTAAGGTCGATGGTGCCCTGCGGGGTTTCAAGCACGCGGGTGCCCAAGCTGTCGGCCACATTAAGGATCATCTCCTTGATGCGGTCAGCCATCACGAACTGATCGGCATAGGCCTCGTAGCTTTCCAGCGTCGTGAATTCCGGGCTGTGCGTAGAGTCCACACCTTCATTGCGGAAAATCCGGCCGAGTTCAAAGACCCGGTCAATGCCGCCGACCACCGCACGCTTGAGGTAAAGCTCGGTGGCGATGCGCAGGGTCATGTCCTGGTTGAACGCATTCAGGTGCGTTTCGAAGGGGCGGGCTGTGGCGCCGCCGTGGATCAGCTGCAGCATGGGCGTCTCCACTTCCACATAGCCGTGGGAGTGGAGGGTGTCCCTGATGGAACGGATCACGGCTGCCCGGGTGTACACCATTTGCCGGGCTTCGTCGCGGACCATCAGGTCCACGTAGCGCTGCCGCACGCGGGTCTCTTCGTTGAGGCCGGCGTGGAGCACGGGCAGGGGACGCAGCGCCTTGGAGGCCATCTGCCAGGTGTCGGCCATGACGGACAGCTCGCCGCGCTTGGAACTGATGACTTCGCCGCGGATGAACACATGGTCGCCCAGGTCCACCAGCGCCTTCCAGTCCGCCAGCGCTTCCTCGCCGATGTTGGCCAGGCTCAGCATGGCCTGCAGCCGGGTTCCGTTGCCTTCCTGCAAGGTGGCAAAGCACAGCTTTCCGGTGTTGCGGATGAAGACCACCCGACCGGACACCCCGACGATGTCACCGGTGGTTTCGTCCGCCTCCAGGTGGCCGTACTTTTCACGAACTTCGGCCAGCGTATGGGTCCGGTCCACACCCACCGGGTAGGCCTCCACACCGCGCTCCAAAAGTTTGGCGCGCTTGGCCATACGCACGTGCATCTGCTCGGAGGCGTCTGCAGCTTCGGCTGCGGGATGTGGGGTGGGGGAATTTTCGCGGGTCACGGTAGTTAAGGGTACCGGTACCCGGGCCGGGCCAGCCAAACGCCCCTGGCTCAGTAACCCAGCTGCACGTTGTCGATCAGCCGCACCGGGCCGACCTTTGCCGCGACCAGCGCCAGGGCCTCGCCGGTGAACGGGGTTTCCCGGCAGTTGAAGGCCAGCGGCTCCAGGGTCGTCGGGTCCACCACTTCCAGGTAGTCCGGCCGCACCTGCGGCGCGGAGTCGATCATGGCCAGGGCGCCGTCGATGTCGAGGGCTTCATGGCGGTCTGCCTGTCCGCGCAGGTACGCCAGGCTGCGGGACAGCACCAGCGCGGCCTCCCGCTCCGCTTCGGAGAGGAAGCGGTTGCGGCTGGAGAGAGCCAGCCCGTCGTCGTCGCGCACTATGGGCACTCCCACCACCTCCACCGGGAAGTTCAGGTCCGCCACCATCCGCTTGACCAGCACCAATTGCTGGGCGTCCTTCTGGCCGAAATACGTCCGATAGTCCGCGTCAGCGGCCGGCATCCCGAGATGCAGCAGCTTGGCCACCACGGTGAGCGCTCCATCGAAATGGCCGGGGCGGGAGGCCCCCTCGAACTTCGCGCCGAGTTCCCCGGCGGTGATCCTGACCACCGGCGCGCCGCCCGGATAGACCTCGTCCACGCTCGGCGCAAACACCACGTCCGCGCCGCACTCCGCCAGCAGGTCCAGGTCGGCCTCGAGCGTGCGCGGGTACCGGTCCAGATCCTCCTGTTCCCCGAACTGCAGCGGATTCACAAAAATGGAAACCACGACGACGTCGCTCGCCTGCCGCGCGGCGCGCACCAAGGCGGCATGGCCGGCGTGCAGCGCACCCATGGTCAGTACCAGTCCCAGTGACGGCCGTCCGCCGGCTCCGGCTGCTGCCAGGAGTCCGGTGGTGGCTTCCTTTAGTTCGGCTTGGGTTTCCACCAGCTGCGGACGGGTCACGGGTTCTCCTCCGGATGGGTTTGGGCCAGAATGTCCAAAATTTCAGTGGCCTGAGCGTCTTTCAGCAGGCCCCGCTCCAACGCGCGCTGGGCGGTGGCGCGGGCCAACTCCTCGTAGGCCAGCCGGATGTCGGTGCTGCCCGAGTCCACTTCACGGCGCAGCAGCGCTTCATGGTGGCTGCGGACCGTGCCGACGTCGCCGCGCGCCACCGGCCCGGTCAGTGCCGATTCGCCGGAGGCCAGCGCGTTCTCCAAGGATGCCCGCATCAGCGCGCTGAGCACCCGGTCCGGCTGCTCCACGCCAGCCTCGGCCAGCAGCTGGGCGGACTGCGCCGCAATAGTCACCAGATGGTTCGAGGCATGCGCCAAGGCCGCATGGTATAGCGTGCGGTCCCGCTCGGCGATGACCACCGGTTCGCCGCCCATCTCCACCACCAGCGCCTGCGCTATCGGCAGCACCGTGGCTTCGGCGGTCACCCCGAAACTGCAGTCAGTCAACCGGGCCAGGTCAAGGCTCATCCCGGTGAAGGTCATGGCGGGGTGGATGGCCAGCGGGATGGCTCCTTTCGCCCGTGCCGGCGCGAGCACGCCAGTGCCGAAGCGTCCGGAGGTGTGCACCACCAGCTGGCCCGGTTGCCAGACCCCTGCCGTGGCAAGGCCGTCCACCAGTTCCGGCAGCGCATCATCCGGCACCGCCAGCAGGACCAGTTCGGCCCGTTCAACGATCTCCGGGATCTGGAGCACCGGCACGCCGGGCAGCAGGTTCTCCGCCCGCTCCTTGCTGTCCTCTGACACTGCGGAAACGCCGACGACGGCGTGTCCGACGCCGCGCAGCGCGGCGCCGAGGACGGCCCCGACCTTGCCAGCACCGATCACGCCGATGCCCAGCCGACCGGGCCTAGTGCTGCCCGCCATGGCGGCTCTCCTGCTCCGGTTGGGGTCCGTTCTGCTGCCGTTGGTGTTTGTCCGGGTGGCCGGGACCGAACTGGCCGCCCGGACGCTCGATGGTTGCCTTCGGCCCGCTGCTGAATTCGGGCCGCGGTTCGGCCGAGTATTCGGGCTGGGGTGCGGGCGTGGATTCGGGTCGGGGTGCGGGCGTGGATTCGGGCTGGGGCTCCGCCGCGGACCCCGGTCGGGCCTCGAGCCAGCGCTCGGGAAGACTGCGGCGCCTGGCGACGGCGGCCCGGGCCGCCTGCTCGTCGAAGAGCCGGCGGGCGGTGTCCGCGTCCACCTGATAAATCACCGGCGTGACCGGCCCTGCGGTGGTATGCAGCCGCAGGTCGGCCACGTGCAGGCGCCGGGCCAACGGGCCTTGGTGCAGCGCGATGGATTGGGTCCGCTCGTGCGGCACCACGGCGAGGCTGCGCCACAGCCGGCCGCTGCGGGCCAGCAACGCGGTGCCCGTGACGGCAAAACCGTTGCGCCGCCAGGTCAGCCAAGAGAGCCAGCGCACGCGCCGCGGCGAGGTGACAAAGCCGCCGTCGGAGGCACCGCCGTCGTTGTGATCGCTCGCTGCAATCCCGTCCAGACCCGCGGCGAAGACGGTGAGGGGGTCCTCGGTGCCCGGGTCCGGGAGCACCAGGGCCAGCATCTGCATGACTTCCTGCTGCGTACCTACCGGCAACAAGGTGGTGCGGGCCCCGGAATTCTCCGTGCTGACACCGTAGCCGGCCACGTTGACGCGCATCCGGTACCAGCCCTTGAAGCGCCACAGCGGCGACTGCATGATTTCCACTGCCTGCACCCGGCCCGGCGGAACGGTTTGCGCCCGGGTCTCCAGCAGCCCGTAGCGCAGCCGGATGCCGTCCGGGGAGAGGGCGGCACGGAAGTTGTAGCCGGTGCTGAAGGTTGACCAGTAGCCGGCTGCCACACCGAACGCGGCGGGCAGCAGCAAAGCCGGGCCGAACGCTGCGTCGAAGACCAAGGTGGACAGCACCGCCGCGGCCAGCATGATGGCAAGGAACACCGTGGTGCCGGAGAGCAGAGCGGCGCCGACAATCCGGCTGCCCGGCACGGCCAGGATCTGCTGTTCGGGGGCCTCGGGTACCGGATCCTGGGCATGGCCCGGCGCACTGGTCAGCCCGGCGGCCCGGGCCAGGATGGTGGCCCGAAGTTCCTGCGCCGAGGCCAGCGGAAGGTATGCGAGGCGCACGGCGGACTCGCCGGCGTCGGCCACCTCGAATTTGAGTTCGGCCAGGCCGAAGATCCGGGCCAGCAGGGGCTGGATGACGTCGATCGCCTGCACCCGGTCAAGCCGGGCCTGACGGTGCTGGCGGAACAGCACGCCAGAGTTCACCCGGACGTGGTCGTCGGTCACTTGGTAACGGGTAAACCACCAGGACAGGAAGAACCCGGCCAGCAGCAGCAGGACAACACCGGCCACGACCAGCACGGTCCAGACGGCGCGGCCGCCGGTCAGCCCCCAGAATTCCTCACCGCGGAACACGGTCTCAAACCAGTCGCGGCCAAAGAAGTAGGCAATTGCCGCCAGCGCAATCCAGCCGCGCACCAGCGGCGAAATGGGATGCACCCGGTGCCAGGTGCCGGTGGTGTCCGGGGTGAGCGGCACGCCCTGGGAGGCCGGCACCACTTCGCCGGACGCTTCCGGTCCCCGCCCGAGCAGCGGGTCCCGCCCGAGCAGCGGGTCCCGCCCGTGGGGCGGGTCCTGCCCGGTGCTGCCGGGAGTGGTCATAGCCCCGCCAGCCTTGCCTGTCCGCGGTCGGAGAGCTGTTCGCGCAGCCGTGCGCCTTCGGCCGCCGGCACCCCCGGGATGCTGGCATTGGTCTGCGGGCTGGCAGTGTGTAGCTTCACCGAGCACAGGCCGAAGGCGCGCTGGAGCGGGCCCACGGCAACGTCCACGTACTGCATCCTGCCGTAGGGAACCACCATGACGCGCTGGAAAAACAGGCCGCGCCGGATCAGCAGGTCTTCGTCCCGTTCCGCGTAGCCGATGGCCCTGACCTGGCGCGGGATCAACAGTCCCATCCAGATCCGGATCACCAGGGTGCCCACGCTCAGCAGCCAGGCGAGCCAGGCCGGGAAATCGGGCCACACACCGGTCAGCATCAGGACCAGCGGCACAGACAGCACGGCGAGTTCAACCACGGTGAGGATCGCCCAGCCGATCAGTTCCACGGTGATGTACTTGGGCGAGACCCGGATCCAGCTAATGCCTGCCGGATCGATCGCTTCGCTAGGCATACTCCCCCTCGCCTTGGGCCTCGGTTCCGTTGTTCTTGGCCACGTCGGTGTCTTCGGGCGGGAGCTTGCAGAAGCGCTCCACCACCAGCCCTATCACCACCATGATCAGGCCACCGCCCATCATAGCCAGCACGGACGGCAGTGCACCGAGGCCGGGCCGGTACAGCAGCAGGACGAGCTGGTCCACCAGGATGCCGGCGTGCCAGCCGAAAATCAGCGACCCGGCATAGGCGCAGGCCTGGGCCAACACCAGCGTGCGCGCCGCCAGCACCGGATTCAGTTCCTTGTCCCGTTTGCCGTTGCGCCAGCGGCGCACCTTCAGGCCCAGCACCAGCGTGAACACGGCGATGGCTGCCATCGTGACCAGCGAGGAGAGATGCAGGAACGGCACCGGCAGCCCGTTGCGCTCGGTGACCTGGTTGCCCAGCCATCCCAGCGCGGCGGTGACGACGGCGATGGTCGCCAGCCAGCGGTACCTGATGGTCCTCACGAAGCCCCCACTCCGCCGGACACTACTGACCAGCTTCGAACGGTTCGGCTTCGTAGGGCTCTACACCGTCCAAGTCCCCGGCCGCCTTCGCCAGTTCGCCTACCGGTACGCCGTTGAGCGTGGCGTTCGAGTCCATCCACGCCCAAGGTGCCAGAACAAAGGCGCGTTCATGCGCCCTCGGATGCGGGATGGTCAGGTCTTCGTCGTCCAGGGTCAGGTCGCCGTAAGTGATGATGTCCACGTCCAGTGTCCGCGGGCCCCAGCGCACTTCGCGCGTGCGGTGGTGCTTGTTCTCCACCGCCTGGCAATGGGCCAGCAACTGGTGCGGATCCAAGTCGGTCTCCACTTCCAGCACCATGTTCAGGTAATCCGGCTGGTCCTCGGGACCGCCCACCGGCTTGGTCTGCACCACCGCCGACACTTCACGCAGCCGCACATGGGGCGTGTCCACCAGATCCGCCACCGCATGCGAGAGCGTGTCACTGCGTTCGCCGAGGTTGCTGCCCAGCGCCAGGACAGCGCGCACGCTGCTCATGGCTGCTCCCGGTAGATGCTCACCGTCACGTCGGAGAACTCCACCTGGATGGGCGCCTGGGGTTTGTGCACGGTGACCTCCACGGCCGCCACGGAGAACGTGCGCAGCACGTGGTCCGCAATCCGTTCGGCCAGGGTTTCGATCAGCTGCAGCGCCTCGCCGGTGATGATCGCTTCCACCTGGTCCGCGAGCTCGGCGTAGTTAGCCGTCTTCGTCAGGTCGTCGCCGGCTGCCGCGGGCCGGATGTCCGTGTGCAAGGCAACGTCCACGATGAACGGCTGCCCGTCGTGGCGCTCGTGTTCCAGCACGCCGTGGTAGCCCACGGCGGAAATGCCGGTGAGCTTGATGATGTCCGGGCGCGCCGGCCCTCCCGCAGCCATGGCCGCCCTACTTGGCCCAGGCGGCGGCGACCTTGACAGCGTCAAGGGTGGCACCGGCGTCGTGCACGCGCACGCCCCAGGCGCCGTTGGCCGCGGCCAGTGCGGAGACCGCCAGCGTCGCCTCGTCGCGTTCCTTGGGCGCGGCGGCCTTGCCCGCGGAAGTCAGCAACGACCCCAGGAACCGCTTGCGCGAAGCACCGATCAGCAGTTTGTGTCCCAGCTGGGCAAACTGCCCGGTGGCGCGCAGCAGTTCCCAGTTATGTTCAGCGTTTTTGGAGAAGCCCAGGCCCGGATCCAGGATGATCTGCTCCGGCGCCACGCCGGCGGCAACGAACTTGTCGCGCAGGTCAGTCAGTTCCGCGAGGACCTCGGCCACCACATCCTGGTAGTCCGCCTGCGGATCGGCATGGCGGGCGTCGCCGCGCCGGTGCATCAGGATGTAGGGGACCTTCCGCTCCGCCACCAGGGCCGGCATGTCAGGGTCGAAGGTCATGCCGGACACATCGTTGACAATGGCTGCGCCGGCGTCCAGCGCCTTCGCGGCGGTCTCCACGTGCATGGTGTCCACGCTGATCAGCGCACCGGCCTTGGCCAGCGCCTCGATGACCGGCAGAATGCGCTGCTGCTCTTCGGCCGGGGTGATCGAATCGGCGTTCGGGCGGGTGGATTCCCCGCCCACGTCGATGATGTCGGCACCGCCATACAGCAGCTTCAGCCCGTGGGCGATCGCCGCTTCCCTGTTGGCGTGCTCACCGCCGTCGCTGAACGAATCCGGCGTCACGTTCAAAATGGCCATGACGATGGCACGGTCGGTGGGCAGGTCCGCGAACTTCTTGGGCTGGCGGGCCTTGCGCAGCACGGGCAGGGGCGAGGTGGCGGGCCCGGTTCCGGGGACTGCGGCGAGTGAATCCATCTAGTTCTACCGTCTCTATCTCTTCGCTATCGTCCAATAATCAGGCTCATGGCCTCGGCCCTGGTGGCCTGCTCGCGCAACTGGCCGCGCACGGCCGAGGTGACCGTCTTGGCCCCCGGCTTGCGCACCCCGCGCATGGACATGCACATGTGCTCGCACTCGACGACGACGATCGCGCCCTTGGGTTCCAAGTACTTGACCAGCGCCTCCACGATCTGCGTGGTGAGCCGTTCCTGCACCTGCGGGCGGCGCGCGTAGATCTCCACCAGGCGGGCCAGCTTGCTCAGCCCGGTCACCTTACCTTCATGCGACGGGATGTAGCCAATATGCGCGGTGCCGTGAAAGGGCACCAAATGGTGCTCGCAGGTCGAATAGAACGGAATGTCCTTGACCAGCACCATTTCCTCGTGGTTGATATCGAACGTGGTGCCGAGGATCTCGCCCGGATCCTGGTGCAATCCGGCGAAAACCTCCGCATACGAACGGGCCACCCGCTGGGGGGTTTCCTGCAGGCCTTCGCGGTCCGGATCTTCGCCGACGGCGATCAGGATCTCACGCACCGCCTTCTCGATCCGCGGCAGGTCGATCTGCGGGTCAAACTCCAGCTCGGCAACGACGTCATCGTATTCGGTCACGTATGCGATCCTAGCCGCTGGTGCCCAAAACGCCGCCTCGGCTGTCGTCCTCCGGCAGGTCTCCGCCGGCCGGATTCGGGTCCACGATCACCGCCGCATGGCTTTCTTCTTCCTGCTGGCCGTTGGCAGCGGCTTCACGCTCCCGCCGGGAGACCACGGGCGGGATGTCGTGGACCGGACGGGTCTCCTTGGACAGCCACACGTCGCGGAGGTCGCGGCGGCGCAGATCATGGAAGATCTCGGCGATCTCGCGCTGGTTCAGCGTTTCGCGCTCCAGCAAGGCCAGGGCCAGCCGGTCCAGCACGTCGCGGTTTTCGGTCAGGATCGCGTAGGCCTCGTCGTGGGCGTCGTCGATGAGCCGGCGTACTTCCTCGTCCACCACGAACGCCACGTGGTCGGAGTAGTTGCGTTCATGCGACATGTCGCGGCCCAGGAACGGCTCGCCGCCGCCCTGGCCCAGCTTCACGGCACCGACGCGTTCGCTCATGCCGTACTGCGTGACCATCTGCCGCGCGGTGCCGGTAGCCTTCTCAATGTCGTTCGAGGCGCCGGTGGACGGATCGTGGAAGACGATCTCCTCGGCCACCCGGCCGCCCATGGCATAGGCCAACTGGTCCAGCAGCTCGTTGCGGGTCACGGAGTACTTGTCATCCTCCGGCACCACCATGGTGTAGCCCAGGGCCCGGCCGCGGGGCAGGATGGTGACCTTGGTGACCGGGGCGGAGTAGCGCAGCGCGGCCGCGACCAGCGCGTGGCCGCCTTCGTGGTACGCAGTGATCTTGCGCTCGTGTTCCTTCATCACGCGCGAGCGCTTCTGCGGGCCGGCCATCACCCGGTCGATGGCTTCGTCCAGTGCCCGGTCGTCGATCAACTGGGCGTTGGAGCGTGCGGTCAGCAGCGCCGCTTCGTTGAGCACGTTGGCCAGGTCTGCGCCGGTGAATCCGGGCGCACGCTTGGCCAGCGACCGCAGGTCCACGCCGGGGGCCATCGGCTTGCCGGCCGCGTGCACCTGCAGGATCTGGTGCCGGCCTTCCAGGTCCGGGGCCTCCACGGAGATTTGCCGGTCGAAGCGGCCCGGGCGCAGCAGCGCCGGGTCCAGCACGTCCGGACGGTTGGTGGCGGCAATCAGGATGACGTTGGTCTTGACGTCGAAGCCGTCCATCTCCACCAGCAACTGGTTCAGCGTCTGCTCGCGTTCGTCGTTGCCGCCGCCCACGCCGGCGCCGCGGTGCCGGCCCACGGCGTCGATCTCGTCCACGAAGATGATGGCCGGCGCGTTGGCCTTGGCCTGCTCGAACAAGTCACGGACACGGGAGGCACCGACGCCCACGAACATCTCCACAAAGTCCGAACCGGAGATGGAGAAGAACGGTGCGCCGGCCTCGCCGGCCACGGCGCGGGCCAGCAGGGTCTTGCCGGTACCGGGCGGACCGTAAAGCAGCACGCCCTTGGGGATCTTGGCGCCCACGGCCTGGAATTTGGCCGGCTCGGAGAGGAACTCCTTGATCTCGTGCAGTTCCTCCACCGCCTCGTCCGCGCCGGCGACGTCGGCGAAGGTCACCTGCGGCATGTCCTTGGAGATCAGCTTGGCCTTGGACTTGCCGAACTGCATGACCTTGGAGCCGCCGCCCTGCATGCGCGAGAGCAGGAACCAGAAGATCAGGCCGATGATCAGGATGGGCAGGATCAGGCTGATGAAGCTCATGAACCAGTTGTTCTCCACCGGCTGGTCGGTGAAGTTGTCCACTCCGGAGGCGTTGATCGCGTCCACGATGTCCGGTCCGCGGTCGCGGCTGTAGAAGAAGGTGACCGATTTGCCCTTGTTGGCGCCGTCGATGACCAGATCGTCGCGCAGCGTCAGGTCGACGCTTTGCGCGCCGTCGTTGATCCGGGCTTGCTCCGCCTTCTTGTCCTGCAGCAGCGAAAGTCCCACGCTGGTATCGACCCGCGATGACTGCGGCCCGGCCAGGTTGGGTACGGCGATCAGGAGGATGACCAAGACCAGGACAATCCAGATGATTGGTCCCTTGAAAAGGTTCTTCAATTTCATGCGACTTGGGGGCTTGCGCCCGTCCCTCCTGCTTGTCCGCGCGTGATGGCAGCCCGGTGGGCTACTACAGCTATACACCGTCCGTCTTCATTCACGCTCGGCGGAGCCGATTAGTTCCCTCTCGGCGTAGCGGGGCCTGCGGAAGACGGCGCAGCGGTTATTCGTAAATGTGCGGCGCCAGCGTGCCGATGAAGTCCAGGTTGCGGTAACGCTCGGCGTAGTCCAGCCCGTAGCCCACGACGAATTCGTTGGGGATTTCGTAGCCGACGTACTTGACGTCGATCTCTACCTTGGCGGCATCGGGTTTGCGCAGCAGTGTGCAGATTTCCACACTGGCCGGACCGCGGGAAATCAGGTTGGTCTTCAGCCAGGACAGCGTCAGGCCGGAGTCGATGATGTCCTCCACGATGAGCACATGCTTGCCCATCAGGTCCGTCTCCAAATCCTTCAGAATCCGCACCACGCCCGAGGACTGGGTGCCGGAGCCGTAGGAGGAGACAGCCATCCAGTCCATCTTGACGTGGCTGTGCAGGGCACGCGCCAGGTCTGCCATGACCATCACCGCGCCTTTGAGGACGCCGACGATCAGCAGATCGCGTCCTTCATAATCCTCATCGATTTGGGCAGCCAGCTCGTTAATGCGCTGCTGGATCTGCTCCTTGGTGTAGAGGACGTGCTTGAGGTCTGCCTGGACGTCGTTGGAATCCACCACTTGCTCCCGGGTCTAGCGGTCTGACTGACCGGGGCTGCGGCCAGTTGCTCTCAACACAAGATTGCCATAGCCGGTGCCATCTTGGGGAACCGTATTGGCAGCAGTCCGCCGGTAGACGCTGACGAATCCGGCCAACTGCACGGGACCGGCGGAACCTTGGCGGCGCAGCAGCGTTTCGGCCGCCTGCAGCCGTTCGTAACTGGGATTCTCGCCGCCCAATTCTGCGGCCGCCAAGGCGATCACGCGGTGCTTCATGGCGGCCGGAAGCCGTTCCATGCCGTCCCGCTGCAACTCCACTCCCTCCGGCGTCACCAGCCGCACCCGGCGGTATTCCTCGGCCGCCTGCGCCTGCAGGTACTCCGCGTCCGCGGCCAGGATTTGAGCCGAACGCCACAGTGCCTCTGCCACGCCGGGTCCCATTTCGTCCTCCAGGAACGGCATCACCCGGGTCCGAATCCGCGAGCGCATGTAGCGCGGATCCGTGTTGCTGGGGTCGTGCCAGGGCTGCAGTCCGGCCAAGGCGCAGACTTCCTCGGTGTCTCGCCGGCGCAGCGCCAGGAACGGACGCAGGTACCGGCCACGCTTCACCGGCATGCCGGCCAGCGAGCGGGTGCCGGAGCCGCGCCCGAGGCCTAGCAGCACCTGTTCGGCCTGGTCGTCCAGGGTGTGCCCCAGCAGTACTGCGGCCGCCCCTAGTTCCGCCGCCGCCGCATCCAGGGCTGCGTAGCGTGCCGTCCGCGCCGCGGCCTCCGGCCCCATCCCGGCGGACTCCACGCTCACGCGGCGCACCTGCACCGGCGCCAGGCCGAGCGATTCCAGCTGCAGCCGTGCCCCCTCGGCCACCTCGGCACTGCCGGCCTGCAATCCGTGGTCGACGACGACGGCTCCCACCCGGTAGGGACGGACGCCGTTGCGCGCGGGCCGGTTGAAGTATTCCGCGGTGATGGCCAAGGCCAGCGAATCCGGCCCGCCGCTGCAGGCCACCAGCAACAGCGGGGCGTCGGCGGAGTCCGCGGTGGCGGGTGCCGGCCCAAACTCTTCCAATGCCTGGCGCAGCTGGTGACGGACGGCCCCCACCCGCGGGTGAAGCCGGGGCTTGCGCCGGTCCGCTGCCACACCGCTCATGCGCGGCTGAGGTCCATGCGGCTGATCCACAGGTCGGGATGGTGAATCTCTTCTTCGGTGGGCAGGTTTTCCGGACGCTCCCACACCGCGTTGAAGCCTTCCATGCCGATTTGCCGGGTCACGGCACGGACGAACTTGGCACCGTCGGAGTATTGCCGAGCCTTGGCGTCCAGCCCCATCAGCCTGCGGATCCAGTTCTCCAGCGCGCTGCGGCTCTGGCCGCGGGCGTTGAATCGCTGGCGGATGGTCTTTACGGTCGGAACAATCGAGGAGTCCACCGCGTCCATCACCACGTTGGCGTGGCCCTCCAGCAGGCTCATCACGGCCGTCAGGTGCGAGAACACCGCCTTCTCCTCCGGGCCCTGGATCAGTTCCAGGATCGAACCCTTGAGCGAAGAACCCGGCCCTGCGCCGTCGCCCTTCCCGCTGTCCCTGGTTGCGGCGACGGCGGCCTTGACGGCCTGCTGCAGCCGGTCGCCCAAGGTGTCCGCTTTTGCCACCAGCGACGAGGAGAGCTCGCCGATCTGCTCCATCATGTGGTCGCGCAGCCAGGGCGCCGCAGCGAACTGCACCCGGTGCGTCTGCTCGTGCAGGCACACCCACAGCCTGAAGTCGGACGGCACCACATTCAGTTCGCGTTCCACCGTCACGATGTTCGGGGCCACCAGCATCAACCGGCCGGCCGCCGGGCCGCCGGGCAACAACGAGCAGAACGGGTCGTACTGGCCCAGCACCTTGCTGGACAGGAAGGAGAGGATGGCGCCCATCTGGGTGCCGGTAACCGCGCTGCCCACGGCCGTGGTGGCGCTCTTGAGCTGGTCCGGGCGTTTCTCGGCGAGCGCAGTGAGGGCCGGGGCCAGCATGACTTCGAAGCTGCGGGCATTGGCCTTTGACCAGGCCGCGCGGTCGATAATCAGCACCTCGGAATCGCGGAGGTCGCGGGCGGCGTCCAGTCCGGTGATGCGGTGCACGTGGTCCACCGATTCCTCGGCAAGCCGCCGCAGCTCTTCCACGGCGCCGCGGATTTCCGCGCCCTTCAGCTTCGGGCCGGCCGGAGTCAGTTTTGCTGCGGTGGAGGCGGCCAGTTCCCAGTTGACCAGGCGTGGGGGCGGTCCAGAGGAGGCGCCGGTTTCACTGGGGGCGGGTGCGCTGCTGTCCATGCGTCCCATCAGATCACATCACCGCCAAGCCGGTCACTACCGGCCCTTTCCCGGATCGGTGCCCGGTCAGCGGCAACCGCAGCCGGCCAGCACGCTGGCGGCCCGGTCGGCGGCGGCGCGGGCGGCGTCGATCGACCCGTTCAGCCCATTGGCCACAAAGGCGAAAACCAGGAGCCGCCCGTCCCTGCTGGCCACGTAGCCGCTGAGCGATGTGACCGAATTCAGTGTGCCGGTTTTGGCGCGGACCAGGCCGGCGCCGCCTTTGTTGGCGTCCAGATACCGTCCGGACAGGGTACCGGAGAGGCCGGCGATCGGCAGCGAACCGATGCCTGCCCGCAAATCCGCATCCTGGGCAGTGGCAATCAAGGAAACCGCCGCGGCGAGCTGGGCGGGGCTGACCCGGTTCTTCATCGAGAGCCCGCTGGCGTCGGCCAGTACCATCCCCTCCACCGGAATGCCCAGCCGTTCGGCCGCCTCCCGCACGGCCTCGGTGCCGCCGCCGAAGGAGCCTGGCTTTCCCATTGCTACGGCCGTGTTGCGTGCCAGGACCTCGGCCACGTAGTTGTCCGAGTGCTGCATCATGTAGGCCACTTGGTCGGCGACGGGGGCGGACCGCACCTCCGCCAGCACGGTCCCGTCCGCCGGTGCCGCATCGCGACCTAGCTGGGCCGCCACGGTCAAATCCTTGCCGGCTACTGCGTGGGCCAGCGCATCCCGGAAAGCGGCCCCGGCCAGGCCGGCCGCATCGGCCACCAGGTCGCCCCCGCCGTCGGCCTGTGCACGTCCGGCGTACAGCGCCAGCGGGTAGACCGGCGCGATCTCTCCGTTCGCCACGTCGCCCGGATCCCACGCGGCACTGACGGTCGGCCCGGAGTAGAGCGAATCATCCACCACCACGGTCAGCTTTCCGGTGTAGCCACTGGCGGTCAATTTCCCGGCGGCCTGGGCGGCCAGCGTTGCCAGTCCGGCCTCACCCCAGACTTCGCCGGGCCGTGATTCCCCGGCTCCCAGCAGGGCGTCGCCGCCGCCGACCAGGTACAGCACACCCGGGTTGCTGCCGCGCTTGACCGCGGTGGTGAGCCGCCGGTCCGCGCCGAGCGATTCCAGCGCGGCGACGGCGGTGAGTGTCTTCAAGTTCGACGCCGGCACCACCGGGTCGGCGGCGGCCTTGTTGTACAGCACCTCGCCGCTGGTCGCATCGGTGACCGTCCCGGTGAAGCTGCCGGCGCCGTCGTACGCCAGGGCCTTGTCCAGCGCAGGCTTCAGCAGGGCCGGATCGGGCAGCGGCGCCGTGTCGCTCGGTCCGGCCGCCGGCGGGTCCAGTTCGGTGGGCGGCAACTGCGCGGCCGGCGTGCTGATCACCGGCTCCGGCTGAGGCCACTCGATGGCCTGCGCCAGATTGAATCCGGCGGGCACTGCCAGCGCGGCGAACACTAAGGCCAGCAGCCCTGAGGTGAGCACACGGAAGCCACGCCCCATGCTGCCCCTCCTGCGGATTGTGATTGTTGCTTAACGCCCGGCTCATCCCCGATGCCGAGGGGCGAAGGCAGGACCGATATCGTTAAGCGTAGTCGGCGCCGGCAACGGTTGTGCACCGGCGGCGCCGAAACCAAAAGTCTGAACGTCTCCAAGGAGCGAAGCCATGCAGCATGACGTCACCATCGAGATCCCCAAGGGATCCCGGGTCAAGTACGAAATCGACCACGAAACCCACCGCCTCCGCCTGGACCGGGTGCTGTTCACCTCCATGCAGTACCCCACCCACTACGGCTACTTCGAGGACACGCTGGGCGAAGACGGCGATCCGCTGGACGCCATGGTCATGCTGCAGGACTTTGACCTGCTGCCGGGTGTGCTGGTTGAATCCCGCCCCATCGCCGTCTTCAACATGACCGACGACGGCGGCGGCGACGCCAAGGTGTTGTGCGTTCCGGCCGACAAGCGCTTCGACCACATCCAGGAGCTCTCCGATGTGCCGGAGTTCCTGGTCAAGGAGATCGAGCATTTCTTCACCCGCTACAAGGACCTGGAGCCGGGCAAGTGGGTCAAGGCCGAGGGCTGGGCCGACCGCGCCGCTGCCGAAGCCGAGCTGGAAGCCTCGATCAAGCGCTTTGCCGCGCAGGGCGAGGACTCGGCCGACGACGAGCCGCAGGGCCGCGACGTCTAGCTGACCCTTCCGCCGGCCCGCGCGGCGACGGCGGCAACAACGACGGCGGTCCGGGCCTTGCAGGTCCGGGCCGCCTGCCGTTGCGGCTCAGCTGCTGCGCAGCGGACACGCCATCAACCGAAATCGGTTGTCCTCAACGTGGTGGAAGCAATACTGGTGCCATGTATGTGCTCACCATCAACCAGCGCGATTCCCGCGAGGTGGGCGACTTGGTGCCCGAGCTGATCAAGTCGCTGCGCCACCTGCCGGCGGCCATCCCCTTCCAGCGCTCCGTCGGCGATGAGGCCATCGGTGCGGTCGAGGTAGCATCGACGGCAATCGACGCGGCGCTGATCGCGCTGCGCAGCCGGCGCTGGCATGTGGGGCTAGGCGTAGGTGAACTGCGGCTGCCGCTTCCGTCGGAGATCAAGGACGCCGAAGGGTACGGGCTGGTGTACGCGCGCCGTGCCGTGAACCGCGCGCAGAAAACCGGCGAGCGCGTCCCGCTGGCCGTGGCCGGCCCCGACGCGGACGTCGCGGCCGAGGCAGAGGCTGTGCTGCGGCTGCTCGGCCAAATCGTCGCCACCCGAACCGACGCGGAGTGGAAAGTCCTGGACCTGATGACCCCGGGCGCGCGTGGCCAGCAAAAGTTCATTGCCGAGGAGCTGGGCATTACCAGCCAGGCCGTGAGCAAGGCGGTGGTCCGGTCGCACTGGGTGGAGGAATGGGCCTGCCGTCCGGCAGCAGCGCGGCTGCTGGACCTGGTCTACGGGCCCCGCTCGCTACCGGCTGCCGCACTGCCCTACTGACGGGCGTGCACTGCAACAGATCCGTGCGGCGTTTAGACTCCGTCTGAGAATGCCGCCGACTTCCAGTCAGTGGCGTGGAACAAAGGAGTGCACAAATGGTCCCTGAAATTAACGTCTGGGCGGTCATCGTGGCCACCATTTCGACCATGATCGTCGGGTTTATCTGGTACATGCCGAAGGTCTTCGGCAACTACTGGATGAAGGTCGCCGAGGTGAGTCCCGGTGAAGGCAAGAACGCCGTGCGCCCCATCATCATCACCGTCATTGTCAGTTTCATCAGTGCCTGGGTGCTGGCAGGCTCGGCTGCGATTGCGCAGGACTTTTATGGCGGCAACTTCCTGTGGAACACCGTGCTGACCGCTGTGATCCTCTGGGCCGGCTTTACCGCAGCCCGATTCGTCACCCATGACGCCTTCGAGGGGCGGCCGGTCGGGCTCACCGTGCTGAACATCGTGCACGAACTGGTCACGTTCCTCGTCATGGCCCTGATTATCGGCCTCTTCGGGATCAGCGCAGCCTGACCTGCCGGTGAGAACCAGCGAGCCCCGGGTGCGGCAGCACCCGGGGCTCGGTCAGGCCTGGATGGTTTAGTCCAGCAGGCTGCGCAGGATGCGCGCCGCGCCGTCTTCTTCCACCGTGCCGGTGACTTCGTGGGCGACGGCGATGACCTCTTCGGGCGCCTGCCCCATGGCCACGCCGCGGGCTGCCCAGTCCAGCATCTCAATGTCGTTGCGCCCGTCGCCCATCGCCACGGTGTGCGACGGCTCAATATCCAGCTTCCGGCGCAGCGATTCCAGGGCACTGGCCTTGGTCACTCCGTTGGCCGCGATGTCCAGCCAGGCCGTCCAGCCGACTGAGTAAGTCACTCCCTTGAGCCCGGCGGTGTCGATGGCTGCCTTGAACTCTTCCGGAGTGTTCTCGGCACTGGATACCACCACGCGCACGGCGGTGGATTCCAGCAGTGTTTCGAAGTCCACGCCCTTGGCTTCGATGCCAAAGCTGGCGTCCTGGAAGCGTTCGGTGGCCAGGAAGTTGCCTTCCTCGTCTTCCAGCGCGAACTTGGCGGTGGGCAGCTTCGAGCGCATCACCCGCAGGGCTGGGCCGGGGTTGAACGTCACCCGGTCCTCCACCTCGTAGCCGTTGTCCAGCGAGGTGTCGATCCGCAGCGTGACGCCGCCGTTGGAGCAGACCGCGTACCCCTTGGTCAGGCCGATCAGCTCGATGATCGGCAGCGTTGCATTCAGCGACCGCCCGGTGGACACGACCACTTCGTGGCCGGCGTCGACGACGGCGCGGGCCGCTTCGCGCACCGCATCGCTCATGTGGCCGTCGTGGTTGACCAAGGTGCCATCCACGTCCAAGGCCACCAGCTTGCGGGCCCCGTTCTCGACGAAATTGTCCCGCCTCGCCGCGCGGGACTGATCTGTCTTGTTTTCTGCTGCTATCCGCTGGTCGTCGATGCCAGCGTGAGCCTTATCAGCTGTAGTTGTCATCCACCTAGTGAAGCATGAGATAGCTACGGACCGGTAGGGACTTTTCTACCGGCGAATGACGGGCCGGTGAACGGACGGCAGACTGCAACGCGCAGCAGAGGCCGGGAATCGGGCTCCGGGAGCGGGCCTTAGCCGAGGACCGGCAGCACCTCCATGCCGCCCAAATAGGGCTGCAAGGCGGCCGGCACGTTCACTGAGCCATCGGCGTTCTGGTGGTGTTCCAAGATGGCCACTATCCAGCGCGTGGTGGCCAGGGTGCCGTTCAGCGTGGCGACCGCCCGGGTGCCCTTCCGCTCCCCCTCTGCCGAGACCTGGCGTTCGCGGATGTTCAGCCGGCGGGCCTGGAAGGTGGTGCAGTTGGAAGTGGAGGTCAACTCGCGGTAGGCCTGCTGCGTGGGCACCCATGCTTCGCAGTCGAACTTGCGGGCCGCGCTCATGCCCAGGTCGCCGGCGGCGGTGTCGATCACCCGGTAGGGCAGTTCCACCTTCGCCAGCATTTCCTCTTCCCAGGCCAGCAGCCGTGCGTGCTCGTCGGCGGCTTCCTCGACCGGGCAGTAAATGAACATTTCCAGCTTGTTGAACTGGTGCACCCGAATGATCCCCCGGGTGTCCTTGCCGGCGGCACCGGCCTCCCGGCGGTAGCAGGAGCTCCATCCGGCATAGCGGGTCGGGCCGGCGGAGAGGTCAAGGATCTCGTCCGCGTGGTAGCCCGCCAACGCCACCTCCGAAGTACCCGTCAGGTACAGGTTGTCGCGCTCCAGACGGTAGATCTCGTCGTCGTGCTCCACATCAAAGCCGGTGCCCTGCATCGTTTCCGGGCGGACCAGGGTGGGGGTGATCATCGGGATGAAGCCATTAGATACCGCCTGGTCCAGCGCCATGTTCATCAGCGCGATCTCCAGCCGGGCGCCCACCCCCTTGAGGAAGTAGAAGCGCGAGCCGGAGACCTTGGCCCCACGCTCCATGTCGATGGCGCCGATCAATTCGCCGATGGCCAGATGGTCCCTGGGCTCGAAGCCGTCCGGCCCGAAATCGCGGGGCTTGCCCACCGTCTTGATCACGTTGAAGTCGTCCTCGCCGCCGGCGGGAACCCCCTCCTCGATCAGGTTGGGGATGCTGCGCAGCAGCGACTCCTGCTTGTTGTGGGCGGCATCCGATGCCGCCTGCGCCTCCTTGACCGATGCCGCCAACTCCTTGACCTGCGCCAGCAGTGCAGCCTTTTCCTCGCCCTTGGCCTGCGCCACCTTCTTGCCGAAGACATTCTGTTCGGCGCGCAGTCCCTCATACCGGTTGATTGCTTCCCGGCGGGCCACGTCGGCGGCGATGACGGCATCGACGACGGACTCGTCGGCGCCCCGGGCGCGCTGCGAGGCACGGAAGATCTCTGGATTGGCGCGGAGTTCGTTTACATCGATCACTTGCTAAGGGTACCGAAAAAGACGTTGCGCCCTCGATCTGCGGCGCCCGGCACCGGCAGCTGGCCCACAAGGCTGCTCCGAGCCGGCGCTGGATATCCTAGGAGCACCATGCCTGCCGAATGGATACTCGCCCTCACCGTAGCCGCAGCGGCTGCCGCCGTGGTGGCGATGTGGCGGGGTGTCCGCCGGACCTCGCGGCGCCGCACGGAGGCAGCGCCCGTCAATCCGGTGTCGCCCCCTGCCTTGCCCGACCAGCGCGTGGTGTTCATCCTGAACCCGGTGAAGAACGGCGCGGCCGAAGCCCGCGTCCAAGTGGAAGCTGCCTGCGCTGCCGCCGGCTGGAGTCCTCCGCTGGTCTTGGAAACCAGTCCCCACGACCCGGGCCGTGGCCAGGCCAGACGCGCTCTCGAGGAGGGCGCCGACGTCGTCATTGCCGGCGGCGGGGACGGCACCATCCGTGTGGTTGCCTCGGAACTGGCCGGCACCCAGGTGCCGATGGGGGTGCTGCCGCTGGGCACTGGCAACCTGCTGGCGCGGAACCTCGGCCTTGAGCCTAGTGCCCTGCAGGCCAACATCAACGTGGCGCTGCACGGTGTCATCCGCAAGATCGACACCGCGGACATCACGCTGGAGAACGAGGCCACCGGAGCGCGCGTCCGGGACAGTTTCCTGGTGATCGCCGGCATCGGGGTGGATGCGGATGTATTGGCCGACACCCGGGACGACCTCAAACGCCGGTTCGGCTGGGTGGCCTACTCCGAGGCCGGTGTCCGCCACCTTGCCGGGCAGCGCAAGCGGGTCATGGTCAGCATTGACGGTGGCCCGGCTCAACCGCGCAGGGTGCGCAGCATCCTGCTGGCCAACTGCGGCAGGCTGCCGGCGGGGATCGATTTCATCCCCACCGCGGAAATTGACGACGGCGAACTGGACATCGTGGTGCTCAGCCCGCGTAGCGTGGTCGGCTGGCTCTGGATCGCCGCCAAGACCCTGGTGCGGCACACCGCGCCGATTCCGGTAATCGAATACCACCGCGGCCGCACCGTTCGGATCACCGCGCACGAGCAGATGGGCACCCAGCTCGACGGCGACCACTCGGGGCCGGTGACGTCGCTGACCGTTGAGGTCCGGCCGCGGTCACTGGCCGTGCGCACCGAGTCGGTCCCGGCAGCCGGCAGCGTCCGCCCCGCCGCTTAGGACGGTGCCAGCCGCTGCCGGCGCAGGGTGTTTGAGGGCAGGGAGTTTAGGTGTCGTCGCCGCCCGCGTTGAGCGGATCGTCACTGGCGTCACCCTGGTTGGTGTCGTGCAGCTCCTCGCCCGGGATGTCGATCGCCTGTTCGTCGGCTTCCAGCGCCGGGAGGTCCGCGTCCGGCTGCTGCAGGTCTTCCTCCGGCGGAATCGGGAACTCACCGGCTGCCTGCTGGTTGATCAACTGCTGCTCCTCGGCGAAGCGCAGGTCGTTTCCTTGGTCTCCGATGTCCCCCACGCGGCTTTCGCTGGAGGTCTGGGTCAGCGCCTCCTCCGGTGTCGGCTCGCCGTCGTGGTACTGGTCCCTATCGTTCTGCTGTGTCATGCTGCTCCGATCTTTGATCCCGAGGCCGGTTTTCCTCAGCATACTGACCATAACAACCCGGCGGATAGCCTGCCGCCGGTTCTCAGCGGGCCTGCAGCAGTTTCCTGACCCAGTCATCGGCCTTCAGGAATGCTTCGTCCTGGTTGTTGCGCGGAACCGTGAGGCCGCGGCGGTCGGCCCGTGGATAGGAGCCAAGAAACCTCACCCCTGGGCTGAGCCGGTGCAACCCGCGCACCGCGTCGGCCACGCGCTCCTCGGCCAGGTGACCTTCCGCGTCCAGGCTGAAAAAATAGTCGCCGAGAAACTGTCCGGTTGGCCGCGACTCAATTCGGCTCAGGTTCACGCCCCGGCTG
Source organism: Arthrobacter sp. SPT-J7 (assembly GCF_059089965.1). Lineage (NCBI taxonomy): Bacteria > Bacillati > Actinomycetota > Actinomycetes > Micrococcales > Micrococcaceae > Arthrobacter > Arthrobacter sp. SPT-J7. The sequence goes on along the minus strand of NZ_JBNHFF010000008.1, from coordinate 58,865 downwards.
GAAAGCTGTTCCAGGATCGCCACCAACGCCCCCGGATGGTCCTGCGGCAGCGGAACCACAAGCGTGGTCTTGTCCGCTCCGGTCGGCTCCGGAAGGGCACCCGGCCGGCTGACCAGTATGAAACGGGTGACGGCATCGGGAATATCGCCGATGTCATCGGCAAGCACCTGCAGGCCTCGCTGCCGGGCGACCAGCGGAGAGCAGATCGCGGCCTGGTGGCTGGCGCCCGGTTCCAGCAGGCCCACTGCCGCCGCCGCTGTCGAGGACGCGGGGAGATATTCCGCCTGCGGAATGTTGGCGGTGCACCAGGTTCGGCACTGGGCCCAGGCATGCGGATGGGTGGAGACCACGGAGATCGCGTGGCGCTCCGTCCCGGGAAGGACGGCCAGCACAAACCGGATGGGCACCAGCTGTTCGCCGATGATCTGCAGCGGCTCGCCGCCGGCTATCGCGTCCAGCGTGGCACTGACTCCGCCCTCGACCGAGTTTTCAATCGGAACCATAGCCGCGCCGGCTTCGCCCGAGCGGACCGCATCCAGGGCGGCTTCGACATTGGCTGCCGGAATTCGGCGCACGTCTTCGGCCCCGGGGACCTGGAGGAGGGCTGCTTCGGTGAAAGTGCCCTCCGGCCCCAGGAAGGTATAGACGCCGGTCATTATTGGACCCGGGGCTCCTGCCCGTTCTCCGACACGATCGGCTTGCCCGCATCCAGCCAGGCACCCATGCCGCCGTGGATGTTCACCGCCGAATAACCGTTTCCGTTCAGCCACTCGGTGGCCCGGAAGGAGCGGCCGCCGCTGCGGCAGACCACGTGCAGGTCCACATCCGGGTCCAGCTCCTCTAGCCGAAGGGGCAACTCGTTGAGCGGGATGTGCACCGCGCCGGCGATGTGCCCGGCCTCCCATTCATAATCCTCGCGGACGTCCAAAATGGTGGCGTCGCCGCCTACGCTGTTGACGTCCACGTTCTCGACATCGCTCATGGCAACCTCCGCATTGCGCGGCAGCCACTGCCGCCGCTGATGATTTCTTTAGCACGCGCCCCGGCAATTCGGCCGCACCACAAGCCTATAGTGGGATCGTCCGCTGCACCTTAATGAGACAGGGGTATCCATGGCCGCAGACCAGCCGACCATCCTGGCCACGTCCGGCGGCATCAAAGCCGGGGTCCGCAGCCGGCTGGCCTTCAACCATCTGGTGCACCACGCCGTCGAATTGTCAGGGGCAGCCGGGCGGGCGCCGCGGTTGACGCACCTGGGCACGGCAGGTGGCGACCAGCGCTGGGTCCAGGCCGAACTGGACGAGGCCGCCCGGACGGCCGGCTACGACCTGAGCCACCTCAACCTGTTCACCATGCCGAACGTGCCCGACATCGAAGAGCACCTGCTCGGCCAGGACGTGGTGTGGGTGGGCGGCGGTTCAGTGGCCAACCTGCTGGCCGTGTGGCGGGTCCACGGACTGGATTCCATTTTCCGGCGGGTATGGCACGCCGGCGTGGTGCTGGCAGGCGTCTCCGCGGGCTCCATCTGCTGGTTCCGCGGCGGCACCACCGACTCCTTCGGCCCGGACCTGCGGCCGGTCACCAACGGCCTGGCGCTGCTGCCCTATGACAACGGCGTCCATTACGACTCCGAGCCACAACGCCGGCCGCTGGTGCACCGGCTGGTGGCAGACGGGATCCTGGGCGAAACGCATTGCACCGACGACGGCGTGGGACTGGTCTACCACGGCATCGAGCTGACCGAGGCAGTCAGCGAGACCGAAGGCAAACTGGCCTACCGGGTGACCGCCCAGGCCGGCGACGGACCGGAAGCCATCGCAGTGGAGGAACCGATAGAAGCCCGCTTACTCGGCTGAATGCGCGCCGGGTTCCACACAGCACGCCGCAAAGGGATTGGCCCGGACCGTGGCGCGGGGCTACGCTTACGGGCGATGACTGCCTTGCACGACTTGACGGCCGTTGCCCAGCGCGACGCCGTGGCCCGCGGCGAAGTGTCCGCGCGGGAACTGACCGACCATTACCTGCGCCGGATCGATGCCCTGAATCCGCGGCTCGGCGCCTTCATTACGGTCTGTGCCGACCAGGCGCTCAAGCAGGCGCGGGCCGCGGACGACCACCAGGTCCGCGGCGGAACCTTGGGCCGGCTGCACGGGCTCCCGCTGGCGTACAAGGACCTCAGCGATGTGGCAGGCCTTCCAACCACGCACGGCAGCGCCGCACTGGAACACCGGCCGGCGCTGGCAAACCACCCGCTGGTCGATGTCCTCGAATCCGCCGGCAGCATCACGCTGGGCAAGACCCAGGTGCCGGAGTTCGGCCTGACCTCCTACAGCGAGAACCGCGTGGCGCCTCCGGCCCGCAACCCGCTGGATCCTGCGCTGAGTCCGGGCGGCTCCTCCGGCGGTAGCGCTGCCGCCGTCGCCGCGGGCATGCTGCCGTTTGCCCCGGGCTCGGATGGCGGCGGTTCGGTGCGGATCCCCGCGGCCGCCACCGGGCTAGTGGGGCTCAAGCCTGGACGCGGCCGGCTGCCCGCCGGCACCACCGGCGACGACGCCGGCCAGCTGGTGGTGGCCGGCCCTTTGGCCCGCACCGCAGCCGACGCGGGCCTGCTCATGGATGCCATGGCCGACGAACCACTGGCCCGGGCAGCCTCCGGTGGGGAACCGGATTTCCTCGGTGCCGCGCTCCGCGCCGAAGGCCGCTTCCGGATCGGTGTGAGCACCGACTCGCCGTTCGAGTCCGCCTACCCGCTCTGGCTGGAACCGGAAGCGCGCCAGGCGCTTGAGACGGCCATGGAGTTGCTCCAGGGGCTGGGCCACGACCTGGCGGACGCTAATATCCGCTACGACAACCGCTACCCGGATGCCTTCGCCACGGTGTGGACCTCCGGCCTGGCCCGGCTGGAACTGGAGGCCGGGCGCGAACATCAGCTCATGCCGCTCACCCGGGCCTTCCGGCGCCGGGCCGCGAAGCGCAAGCCCGAGGTGCTGGCGGAAGCTTTGTCCGTGCTGGCACGCTTCCAGGAGAACACCCGGGCGCAGTTCGGCCGCTACGACCTGATGCTCACTCCGGCGCTGGCCCAAACGCCGCGGCCGGTGGGCTGGTACACCTCCGCCGGCGCGGACGTGGACTACATGCGCCAATGCCAGTATTCGCCCTTCACGTCGCTGGTCAACGTGTGCGGTCTGCCCGCCATTGCCGTGCCGGTCAGCACCACCGAGGAGGGCTTGTCCACGGGGGTCCAGCTGATCGGCCGGCCTGGCTCCGAAGCGGCGTTGCTGGCCGTTGCCGCGCAGCTGGAGAACGTGCGCTGACCCGCCGCTGAACCCCCCGCTGACCTGCGGAAACGCTCTAGCATCCGCACCCGCGAGGGGCAAGGATATGACAACGCGTGTCGCTAAATGTCAGAATTGAACACCGTGAGCAATACCGTGCAGTCCGGGAATCCGCAGCCGGAACAAGCAATAAAGTCCAGCCAAACCGGCAAAACCTTCTTCGGGCATCCACGGATGCTGGCCAATCTTTTCTCCGTAGAACTCTGGGAGCGTTTCTCCTTCTACGGCATGCAGGGCATCCTGCTCTACTACATGTACTACTCGGTCGCCGAGGGCGGCCTGGGCATCGACGAAGGCATCGCCACCGGCCTGGTGGGCGCCTACGGCGGCGGCGTCTACCTCTCCTCCATCCTGGGCGCGTGGGTAGCCGACCGGATTCTGGGTTCCGAAAAGGTCCTCTTCTACACCGGCATCATGGTGATGCTGGGGCACATCGCGCTGGCCGTGCTTCCGGGCGGCACCGGCCTGGCCGTCGGCCTGATCCTGGTGGCCATCGGCTCCGGCGGCCTGAAGGCCACCGCCAGCTCGCTGGTCGGTTCGCTGTACAGTCTGAAGGACGACCGCCGCGATGCCGGTTTCTCCATTTTCTACATGGGCGTAAACATCGGCGGCCTGTTCGGTCCGCTGCTCACCGGCCTGGCCCAGGTGCACCTTGGCTTCCACTACGGCTTCGGCCTGGCCGCGCTGGGCATGGCAATCGGCCTGACCCAGTACGCGCTGACCCGCAAGAACCTCCCGGAGGCCTCGCACCATGTAGCCAATCCGCTGCCGCGCAGCAACTACGGCAAGGTCGCTGCCGTGGCCGTTGCCGCCGTCGTCGTTATGGTGCTGCTGGTGGCCTTCGGCTTGGTCACCGCCGAGAACCTTGCCCCGATCATGGCCTGGCTGGCGATCATTGCCGCCGTCGTGTACTTCGTGGTGATCCTTTCCAGCAAGCGGGTGGACGCCGTGGAGCGCAAGCGCGTGTACGCCTTCATCCCGCTGTTCATCGCCTCCGCCGCGTTCTGGGCGCTGTTCCAGCAGCAGTTCACCGTGGTGGCGCTGTATGCGGACAAGCAGCTGGACCGCTCGCTGGGCGGCTGGGAAATGCCGGCCAGCTGGGTGCAGTCCATCAACCCGGTGTTCATCATCATCTTCGCCGGCATCTTCGCCGCCGTGTGGACCAAGCTCGGCCCCAAGCAGCCCAGCTCGCCGATGAAGTTCGCCCTGGGCCTGGTGGTCATGGGCCTGGCGTTCCTGGCCTTCATTCCGCTGGCCGGCGGCGGCGCCAACTCCACGCCGCTGCTGGCGATGGTTGGCATCCTGTTCCTGTTCACCATGGCAGAACTGTTCCTCTCCCCCACCGGGTCCTCGGTCTCCACCAAGCTTGCCCCGAAGGCCTTCCAGACCCAGATGGTGGCGCTGTTCCTGCTGTCCATCTCGCTCGGCACCACACTGGCAGGCATCCTGGCCGGCTACTACGACCCGACGAATGAGGCCCCGTACTTCGGCTTCATCGGCGTGGTGGCGATCATCCTGGGTGTCGGCCTGGCCGCGGCCGTGCCGTCGCTGAAGAAGCTGATGGGCGGCATCCGCTAACACCGGATGTCAACCACGACGGCGATGCCCGGGTGAGGATTGGCTCCTCGCCCGGGCATCGCCGTCATTGAGGGCCTTTTCCTCATCCACTCCGCAGCTCTGGCCCTTCTGAGCGCTGAAAAGGGGCCGGAACTGCGTAGTGGATGGTGAAGTGAACCAGCAGTGGGCCGGGGGCGGCGCTACATGCTGCCGAGGACGCCGATGAAGAGCAGCAGGCACCAGATGCCGGTCACCGCATAGCCCATGATCAATCCGGCCAGCGCGAGACTGCGCCCGGCCGGTTCCTTGGAGAGGGCGATGTGGCCGAAGACGATGGCCAGGATCTGCGGGACGAACATGACGCCGAACGTCACCACGGAGACGATGCCCAGCACCAGCGCCGCAATGCTCAGGCCCTTCGGCTGAGCCTGCGGCGTATAGTACATCGGCTGGTTGTAGTCCGGCCCGCCGTACGGCTGCTGGCCGGTATACGGCTGGGCGTCGGGGCCGGGCTGGTAGGCGTACGGATGGGGCGCCTCGGGCAGCGACGGCGGCTGCGGCAGGGCCTGGCCGGCGTTCGGATCCGTGTACCAGCCCGGGTGCTTCGGATCGTTGAAAGGCGGCCTGTTCTCCGTGCCGGACATGCTCTGGATTCCCCCTGGGTAGTTTTCCTGCTTCGGGCAGCCGCGGTGCGGGTGCCCTACCAGTCTAGGCGGGGCCCGAATGCGCGGCTATCGCGGCGGATCCGCCGGAAAGCGCTACGGATCCTTGGGTTTTTTGGCATGCTTGATTCATGGCAAACCGTGCGGGCACAGTGGCCCTCCCCAGCGACCTTGTAGACCTGACCGCGCTGCGGGACGCCTACTTCGACATCAAGCCGGATCCGGCCGACCCGGCCCAGCGCGTGGCCTTCGGCACCTCCGGGCACCGCGGTTCCAGCCTGAAGGCCTCCTTCAACGAGGACCACATCGCTGCCATCACCCAGGCGATCGTGGAGTACCGCGCCGGCCAGGGGATCGCCGGCCCGCTGTTCGTCGGCAAGGACACGCACTCGCTCTCTGATCCGGCCCAGGACACCGCCCTGGAAGTACTGGCCGGGAACGGTGTCACGGTACTGGTGGATTCCCGCACCGGCTGGACCCCGACGCCGGCGATCAGCCACGCCATCCTGACCCACAACGCCGCCCACCCCGAGGCACAGGGCGACGGAGTCGTGATCACACCCTCGCACAATCCGCCCGGCGACGGCGGGTTCAAGTACAACCCGCCGCACGGCGGTCCCGCGGACTCGGATGCCACCGGCTGGATTGCCGCGCGCGCCAATGAGCTGCTGGAAGAGGGCCTGCGCGGGGTGAAGCGGGTGACATTGGGGCAGGCGCAGTTCTCCGGCGCGGTGGGAACCTACGATTTCCTCGGCGCGTACGTTGACGATCTGCCGCAGGTGCTGGACCTGGACGCCATCCGCGCGGCCGGCGTGCGGATCGGCGCCGACCCGATGGGCGGGGCCTCGGTGGATTACTGGGGTGCCATCGCCGAACGGCACCGGCTGGACCTGACGGTGGTCAACCCGACGGTTGACCCGCAGTGGGCGTTCATGACGCTGGACTGGGACGAGAAGATCCGGATGGACTGCTCCTCGCCGTCGGCCATGGCCTCGCTGATCAACGCGGTGCGCGGCGGCGGCGCCGCCTTCGACATCGCCACCGGGAACGACGCCGATGCGGACCGGCACGGCATCGTCACCCCTGACGCCGGACTGATGAACCCGAACCACTACCTCGCGGTGGCCATCGACTACCTCTACACACACCGGCCGGACTGGCCGGCGGAGGCGGCGGTGGGCAAGACGCTGGTGTCCTCCTCGATGATCGACCGGGTGGCGGCCGGCCTGGGCCGGCGGCTGGTAGAGGTGCCGGTGGGCTTCAAATGGTTCGTACCGGGGCTGCTCTCCGGCGAGGGCGTCTTCGGCGGTGAGGAGTCAGCCGGAGCGTCATTTGTCCGCTTCGACGGCAAGCCGTGGTCCACAGACAAGGACGGCATTCTGCTCGCGCTGCTGGCTTCCGAGATCGCCGCAGTCACCGGTAAATCGCCGTCCGAACTCTACGGCGGGCTGACCGCGAAGTTCGGGTCGCCGTCGTACGCGCGCATCGACGCGGCGGCGACCCGGGAGCAGAAGGCCGCGCTGGCCAAACTGTCCGCGTCCGACGTGGCCGCGACGGAGCTGGCCGGCGAGCCGATCACCGCCAAGCTGACCGAAGCGCCGGGCAACGGCGCCGCCATCGGCGGGCTCAAGGTCACCACCGAAAACGCCTGGTTCGCGGCGCGGCCCTCCGGCACGGAGGACGTGTACAAGATCTACGCCGAATCCTTCCGCGGGCCGGACCATCTGGTGCAGGTGCAGGCCGAGGCCAAAGCGATCGTGGACGCCGTCATCGCCTGAGGGCGCCGGCAGGGTCACGGAGCTGCCGCGTCTTTGATCGTCACGACGGCGCGGTGCCACTGCTGGAGCGGTAGGATGTCCTGCGGATATTTCCACTGACTCCCCCGACTCTTAAGAGGCCCACCATGAGCACGCCCGTGAAGTCATCCCCGTTCCGCTGGACGTTGCATGGCGACGGCAAGAACATTTCCGCGGGGACAGTGGTGGAGCCGCAGGAGCGGCTGACCTGGCCGCGCACCATCGGGATCGGCGCCCAGCACGTGGTCGCAATGTTTGGCGCCACCTTCCTGGTCCCGCTGTTGACCGGCTTCCCGCCGTCCACCACGTTGCTTTTCTCTGGTGTGGGCACCCTGCTGTTCCTGATCGTCACGGCGGGGAGGGTCCCCAGCTACCTGGGCTCCAGCTTTGCGTTCATTGCCCCGATCAGCGCGGCGATGAACCAGCACGGCATGGGCGGAGCGCTTGGCGGTCTGATCATGGCCGGCGCCGTGCTCTTCCTGATCGGCCTCATCGTGCACAAGGCCGGCACACATTGGATCCACGTCGTCATGCCGCCGGTAGTGACCGGTGCCATCGTGGCGCTGATCGGCCTCAACCTGGCGCCAACGGCCAAGCGAAACTTCGACCAAGCACCCGTGACCGCACTGATCACGGTGGTGGCGATCCTGCTGGTGACTGTGCTGTTCCGCGGACTGCTCGGCCGTCTGTCCATCCTGATCGGCGTGCTGGTCGGTTATGTGGCGGCCATCCTGCGCGGGGAAGTGGACTTCTCCGCTATCAGCGACGCCGACTGGTTCGGGCTGCCTGATTTCCACGCCCCGGAGTTCCACATCTCCGTGATCGGCCTGTTCGTTCCCGTGGTGCTGGTGCTGGTGGCGGAGAACATCGGCCATGTGAAGTCGGTATCGGCGATGACCGGACAGGATCTTGACCCGGTGACCGGCCGCGCACTGATGGCCGACGGCCTGGCCACCGTGCTGGCTGGCAGCGGCGGCGGGTCCGGCACCACTACCTACGCCGAAAATATCGGCGTGATGGCAGCCTCCAAGGTCTACTCCACCGCCGCTTATTGGGTGGCCGGCATCGTCGCCGTTCTGCTCAGCCTGCTCCCGAAGTTCGGCGCCGCGATCGCCACGGTTCCGGTCGGGGTCCTGGGCGGTGCCGGCGTAGTGCTCTACGGCATGATCGGAATCCTCGGCGTGCGGATCTGGGTCCAGAACCGGGTGAACTTCGCCAACCCGATCAACCTGGCAGTGGCCGGCGTTTCACTGGTGGTCGGCATCGCCAACTTCACCTGGACCGTTGGCGCATTGACGTTCGAAGGGATCGCGCTGGGGACCGCGGCCGCACTGGTCATCTTCCACGGCATGAGCGCGGTGGCCCGTTGGCGCGGCACCGAGCCGGTGGACGCTGCCGAAGACGAGGGCGTCAAACCGTCCAAGCTCGGCTGACCGACCAGGGCCTGCTCGGCCGACGCCTCCGGCGATGGCACGCGGCCGACTCCCGGCGCTGACATGCCCCCGGATCGTCGGGACCTAGACCGCGCGGTGGCCCGCCGCTAGCGTTGCAGGCATCCTCGGGGTATCAGCCCCGGATACGTCCGCAAGGAGGAAGCATGGCCAACCACGTTTACAACGTCACGGAGATCGTGGGCACGTCGCCGGATGGGATCGACGCCGCGGTTTCCAATGCCATCACCGAAGCATCCAAGACATTGCGCAACCTCGACTGGTTTGAAGTGAAATCCGTCCGCGGCCGCCTCGAGGAAGGCAAGATCGCGGACTGGCAGGTGACCATCAAGCTCGGCTTCCGGCACGAAAGCTGACCGCGGCCTCGACGAGGGCTCCCGGCTGCCACGGTGAAAGACCCGCTCTTTCGTCGCGGCGCCGGCCTCGTCGTCGAGGTGCATCAACTGGGGGACGGCCTCTTCACACAGCCCATGCCCCTCGCACCGCGGCCAGTCAACGACAATCTTCATCTTGAACCTCCTCTCGGCAGCACCGCCTTGTCCCGCCGCAGCACCCCGGCGTGTGATCTTGCTTACGCCCAGAATACACACTGTCGTGTGAATACGCGCGCTGTAAAGCCATGTAAGACGGGACCCGGCAAACGGCCTCGGAATGTTCTTGTATCGTCAACCTCCATCACGTGCTTGAAACGGATTCAGGCACGGCTACCGCAGGGAGCAGCGATGGATGCAGGAATACTTTGGCCGATCAAGACCAGCCTGACCGCCTACATCGAGTCCCTCGACGACGGCCAGGTCGAGGTCACCGAACCCGCAGCCAGGCGTGCGGAGGGTTTCTGGTTTCCCCTGCGCCAGGCCGGAGCCGCGACCGAACCGGGCGGCAGCATGGAATTCGCCGGCTCCGTCCGGCTGACCGGTCACTGGGGCATGCTCGACGTCGAGTTCCGGGACCCCCGCCTGGATTTCGATGATGCTGGCGCGGTCCTGCTCGTCCATGAACGCCGCGGCAAGCAGGACCGGTTCGTGGCCGTTGCCCGCCTGACCCGCCAACCCGAAACAGCGGCAACCAATTTCTCGGCGGCGCTCACCGGCGAAGGCGCCTTCCTGCTCGGCGGGCAGTACCCAGCAGGAACGGCACTGAGCCCGGTGCGACTGACCTGATAGACCCAGCGACACCCGCAGTATGAATGCACGCTGCGCATGCTTCTCATTCAAAACATTCATTTGCCTTATGCAACATGACGCCGTTGGATAGCCATAGTGGTGCCGGACACATCGAGTCAGTCGACTCGATGCGGCCCACGGCCCAATGCCCGAACCCCGCAGAAGCGCGTGCCGCTGCCTGCGGCCCTTACAGATGCGAGGTGCCACGGAATGGTTGCAGTGCAGCAAACGTCCGACATCGACCTTTGGTCCGACGAAGTATTGCTCGATCCCCACCCGGCCTTCACGGAACTGCGCGAACAGGCAGCAGCCGTCCGGCTGGAAAAGAATGACGTGTGGGTGTTGACCCGATACCAGGAAATCCGTGAAGCCCTCGGCAACTGGGAGGCGTTCTCCTCGACGGCGGTGGCGTTCAATCCGGATATGAACGGCGCCTTGGCCGGCACCAGCCTGGCCACGGATCCGCCCAAGCACGAGGCCCTGCGGAGTGCCCTCACAGAGAACCTCACCCCCCGTGCCTTGCGTAAGCTGAAGGTCAGCATCGACCAGAAGGCCGATGATCTGGTGGCTGCAGCGGTGGAGCGCGGCTCGTTCGACGCGATCGGCGATCTGGCCCGTGAGCTGCCCCTGCAGGTGGTGCTGGACCTGATTGGCGTGCAGGGTGACGTTCGCGGCAAGATCCTCGACTGGGGCGCCGCCGCCTTCAACACGCTGGGCCCGATGAACGAACGCACCGCGCAGAACTTCCCGTTGGCCGGGGAACTCTTCCACTGGTCTACCGGCCTGCAGCGGGAAGAGCTCGCCGAGGGCAGTATCGGCCGGGCCATCTTTGACGCCGGACACCGCGGCGAGATTCCCGCCGAGAGTTGCGGCAAGATCATCCACCAGTACGTAGCGGCAGGCATGGACACGACCATTGCCGCCATCGGTAACGCCATCGATGCTTTCGGCAAGAACCCCGACCAGTTTGAACTGCTCCGTCAGGACGCCTCGCTGATTCCGGCGGCCTTCAATGAAACGCTTCGACTGGAAGCGCTAATGCACGCACAAGGCCGCGGCACCACGCGGGACGTCGACGTGGACGGCACCATCATTCCGGCTGGCTCCCAGGTTGCCCTCCTCTTCTACGCCGGCAACCGGGACCCCCGCCATTACGAGGACCCGGACACCTTCCGGGTGGAACGCAATCCGATTGACCACCTGTCTTTCGGCTACGGAATCCACGGCTGCGCCGGACAGGGCTTGGCCCGGCTCGAGGCCTACGCTGTGCTGGAGGCGCTCCGCCGCCGGGTCAAGTCGTTCACTGTCGGCGAGGGCGTGCGGAAGATCAACAACTCCAGCCGCGGCCTGGACAGCCTGCCCGTGCTTGAGGTGGTTCCCGCCTGAGCCGTCCGGCCGGATCTGATCGTTCACGAACATCTCCGCACACATAGTCACGCCCGCACCCTTGGTCAGGCACTGCAGCAGCCCGGGGTGCGGGCGCCTCTTCGCACCGGGTCGCCCCATGGATGGTTATATGATGGAATCCTAAAGTAGTGAACTCCTGAAGGAACACCGTGGACCGCTTTCCCGCCGCCGATGCCCCGCTGTATGAAGTCAAAGCCAATCTGTTCAAAGGACTTTCCCACCCGGTGAGGATCCGGGTGCTGGAACTGCTCGCGGATTCCCCTGAAGTGACCGTGACTGAGCTGATGCACGGCACGAACCAGGAAGCCTCGAATCTGTCCCAGCATCTGGCGGTGCTCCGGCGGCACAACCTGGTGCTGGCAGAACGGCGCGGCGTGCAGGTTTTCTACCGCTTGGCCTATCCGCAAGTAGCCGACCTGTTGACCGTTGCACGCAGCCTGCTGCAGCAGCTCCTGCACACCACTACGCAGCAACTGGCGGGTTTCAGCCCGCCGGCCGGCGAGGCTTCCCCGTCAACGGCAGGAGTCGCCCCCGAAGAGGCGTCGGTACGGTGAAGGCTTTGAAGGGAGCCGCTGCGCTGCTGCCCGGCGCCGCCGATTACGCCCAGCTTCCGCGCACGTGGAAAAACGACCTCATGGCCGGCATTACCGTCGGCATCGTTGCCCTGCCGCTGGCTCTGGCCTTCGGCGTTAGTTCAGGCGCGGGCGCTGCCTCCGGTCTGATCACCGCCATCATTGCCGGCATTGTGGCCGCCGTTTTCGGCGGCTCCAACATCCAGGTGTCCGGCCCCACCGGAGCCATGGTGGTTGTGCTGGCGCCGGTCATCGCCAGCCATGGCATCTCCTCGCTGGCCGTGGTGACCTTGATGGCCGGGCTCTTGGTGCTCGTCGCCGGAGCGCTGAAGCTGGGCCGGGCGGTCAGTTTCATCCCGTGGCCGGTGATCGAGGGCTTCACGCTGGGCATCGCCGTCATCATTTTTCTGCAGCAGGTACCGGCTGCTTTCGGGACCGCACCGGGCCCGAGCACGAACGCGGCAGTCTCGGCAGTCCAAGCCCTGGGCACCGCGTCCCTTGTCGGCATGTTCTGGCCCATCGTCCTCGTGCTGATCGTAGCTGCCATCATGGTGGGGGCGCCGAAAATTCATCCGCAGCTGCCCGGATCCATCATCGGCATCGTCGTCGCCACCCTGGTGGCCCAGCTGGCCGGGCTGGATGTCGCCAGAATCGGCGCCCTGCCCAGTGCGCTGCCGGCCCCGTCCCTGCCGTCCCTCGATCTGGCCATGGTTGCCGCGCTGGCCGGGCCAGCCGTGACCATCGCGGCACTGGCTGCCATCGAATCTTTGCTCTCGGCCCGCGTGGCGGCCTCCATCTCCGACACCGGGCCCTACGACGCCGACCGCGAACTGGTGGGGCAGGGCTTGGCCTCGCTGGCCTCCGGCTTCTTTGGCGGCATGCCGGCCACCGGGGCCATCGCCCGCACCGCCGTCAACCTCCGGGCCGGCGCACGCACCCGTGCCTCCGCCGTCGTGCATTCGCTGGTGTTGCTGGCGGTGGTCTATTTTGCCACCGGGCCGGTCTCCCAGATCCCGCTGGCCGCACTGTCCGGGGTCCTGATGGTGACCGCCTTTCGGATGGTCTCGCTCAGCACCTTGCGCAGCGTGCTGGGCTCCACCCGCGCCGACTCCGCCGTCTTCATTGTCACCGCGATCATCACCGTGTCCTTTGACCTGATCCAGGCCGTGGTCATCGGAATCGTCGTAGCGGCGTTCTTCGCGCTCCGCTCACTGGTCAATTCCAGCGGCGTGCACCGGGAGGAAATCCCCGGCCCGGCGCAGGACGGCGACGAACAGATCGCGGTGTTCCGGCTGGACGGCGCCCTCTTCTTCGGTGTGGCGGACCGCGTATTGGAACGCGCAAGCGCCATCCGCAACGTGCAGGTGGTGATCATTCGGATGTCCCAGCTGCAGATCCTCGACGCCACCGGGGCGAAGGTCATTGCCGACCTGGTCACCGAGCTGGAGCGCCGGGGCATCACCGTGCTCATCAAGGGGATCCAGGACCGGCACCTGCAGTTGGCCCGCCGGGTGGGGGTCCTGGAGTCACTGCGGCACCACAAGCACCTGTTCGGGGAGCTGGACGCTGCGGTGGAGCATGCCCGCAGCCATGTGCGGCGCAACCGCGAGGCGCAACAGCTCTAGCTAGGGCGTCTCCGGCCTGCCATCGGCCGCGGCGCGGAAGGCGAACACCGTGGCTGCGATGGTCAGAGCCAGGGCGATGATGCCGCACGGGTTGCACAGTGCTGTGGACATCCCGAGGGCGGAGGGACCGGCCAACAGCGACATGATGGACGTGCCGTCTCCGGCCCCGCCGCCGAAGTCCGGGACGGTGAATCCGAAGGCGATCGCCGACAGCCAGGCGAGTGCCGGCGCCACGACGGCCCGCACCGGAAGCTGCCCACCCCGGCGGGCCGCCTCGGCCAGCTTGATGCCGGTGAGCAATAGCAGTACCAACAGCACCGGTCCCAGGCTGATGCCCAGCCACAGCACCATCTGGCCGCCGATCCCGAACAGCATCCGCCCGGCCACCACCCAGAGCGGCACCAGCACCGCCATCGGAAGGGCCAGCCAGAGCACCAGGGACGGAAGGAAGCGTTGACGCACTGCTGCGGAGGACGGGACAGAGGTACTGCTCATGCCCTCATGATAGGTCTGGCCCCGGGCCTAAGCCCCTTCGAGGGCGTGCTGCGTGGCCAACGTGACATAGCGCGCGGCGTGGGCCATCGCCTGCTCCTCGCTGCGGGCCGCCTCGACCAAGCTGGCGGCCGCGTGCACGCCGTGTTCGGCCAGCTGGTCCGGCGAGAGGCTGATGTGACCGGCAACGACGACGGCGGGGACTCCCCGTTCGCGGGCCCGTCCGGCCACCGCCAGCGGCACCTTGCCAAACTCCGATTGCCGGTCCAGTGAACCCTCGCCGGTCAGCACCAGGTCGGCATCGGCCAGCGCGGCGTCCAGCCCCACCAGGTCTGCGACGACCTCGAAACCGCGCTCCAGGTTGGCGTCTGCCAGCGCGATGAAACCGGACGGGAACCCACCAGCCGCCCCGGCGCCGGCCACGTTCACGTCGCGGCCGGTTGCCTGCAGTAGCAACTGCGCCCAGCGCTGCAATGCCTCGTCGAGCAGCCGGCGCGAAACCGCGTCGGCTCCCTTCTGTTCAGCGAAGACGTGCGCGGCGCCGTCCGGGCCGTAGAGGGGGTTCGATACATCGGCCGCTATCCGGATGACCGTCTCCGCCAACCGCGGGTCCAGACCAGTGGCATCCAGCAGCTCGGCCGTTGCCAGGGCCGCACCGCCGAGCAGGACTTCGGCCCCGCCGTCGTTGTAAATGCTCAGCCCGAGGGCGCGCAGCGCGCCGGACCCGCCATCGGTCATAGCCGAGCCGCCGACGCCCAGCACGATTTCGGTGGCGCCGGCGTTCAGCGCCGCCTCGATCAACTGGCCGCTGCCATAGGAATGGGCCGCCAGGGCCGACTGCACGCTGGGTTCGGTCAGCAGCAACCCGGAGGCGCGCGCCGTCTCGATCACGGCGGTCTTGCGATCCGGCCGCTCCAGCATGGCCCAGGACGCCGTTACTTCACGGTCCAACGGCCCGACCACGCGGTCCTTGTGCTCCACGGCACCGGCGGCGAGAGCGGCCTCCAACGTGCCTTCGCCGCCGTCGGCCATCGGTAGCAGCTGCACGTGGGCATCCGGATAGACCCGCAGCACACCGTCGGCCATCGCGCTGGCAGCTTCGGCGGCCGAGAGCGTTCCCTTGAACTTATCCGGTGCAATCAAGACCTTCATGTTGACTCCCTCTGCATTGACTCCCGCTGCGGCCAGCTCCCGCGTTCGGCCATGACCTCGGCCAGAAGGTCGGCCCGGTCGGAGATCAATCCGTCCACGCCGAGGGCCAGCAGCCGCAGCATCTCGGCGCGGTCGTTGATGGTCCACACATGAACTTGCAGGCCGGCGCGGTGGCAGCGACGCACGAATCCGTGCGTGACCACCGTGAACCGGCCGTATTTTACGGGCACCTGCACGGCATGCACCCGAAGCAGCCGCGCCAGCAACGTGGCCAGGCCGACGAAGCCCAGAAGATAAATTCCTACAGTGGCATAAACGCCGCCGGAGCTCGCGACCGGGCGGCTGAGCCCCCGCAAGACCCGGAAGCGGCGGCGCTCCGAGAACGAGGCCACGAGCACGCGGTCATGCGCCCGGTGGGCTTCGATCAGCCGGGCCAGCTCGTCCGCCGCAGCCATGTCCTTTACATCCACGTTGAGGCATACATCCGGCCAGGCGGTCAGCAGTTCCTCGAATGTGGGGATCGGCTCCCCGGAGATCCGCACCTGCGCCAGCTGTCCGGCCGTGTGTGCTGCCAGTGCGCCGCGGCCGTCGGTGGTGCGTTCCAGGGTTGGATCATGGAACGCCATCAGCACGCCGTCGCGGGTGGCCCGGACGTCGGTTTCCAGGTAGCGGTAGCCCAGTTCGACGGCGGCACGGAAGGCGGCCATCGAGTTCTCCTGTCCGGCCAAGGAAAAGCCACGGTGGGACAGGGCCAGCGGCCGGTTCCGCCCGGAACCGGGAAACGTAGGATTGAGGTACGGGCTGGTACTGCTCACATCCGGTACTCTACCGGCCCGCCCACCGTTGCCGACCAGGAGGAACCGATGCGCATTGCCCTTGTGCAGGCTGCCGGGCTGCATGGCAATGGAGCAGCGGTGCGCTGCCAGCGCTGGCTGGAACAGGCGGCCGGCTTGGGCGCCCAGCTGCTGGTGCTCCCGGCGGGATTCCCGCCCAACTTCCGGCGCGAGCTGGGCAGGCTAGCGGCGAAGTATGGGGTTGCCGCGGCCGGCGGCACAGGCAGCGGAACCGGCGCTGCAACCGAACTCTGGCTGCTGGACGCCGCCGGCGAGCTCCAGGCTTGCACGGACTCTGCCGCAGTGGTGCCACTGACCGGGCGGCTGATCTGCCTGGCGACCGAGGACGACGCCGGCCCGGTCGTGCGGGGCGCGCTCCATTCGCCCCGCCGATCGATGTCCGATGAGGGCGCGCAACTGCTGGTGCTGCCCGGCGGGAGCGCAGGCCGGGACGGCTGGTTTCGGGCGCTGGCCCGCCGCGGCAAATTGGCCGTGGCGTGGAACGGCCCGGGCCGCAGCTTCATTGCTGCGCCGGGCACCGGTGTAGCCGCCGAAGCCGGCCTGTTCGAAGAGTTGGTTTTCGCCGACCTGGACTTGTTCGCGAGGCAACGGCCCGTGGGCCCCAGCTGGTTTGCCCGCCGGTATCTCTCCGAAGGTTCCGAAGCCCGGCCGCAAGCCGCGGCAACCGGAGCGGGCCGCGGCTCCTGAAGTCCGCTCCGGCGGTGGCCGGCTCAGGCAGTGGTCGGTTCAGGCAGTGGCCAATGGTCCGCGCGGCGTTTGCCCTCGGCCGGCCAAGCGTTCCTCGATCACCTGGGCGACGCCGTCGTCGTTGAAAGCCGGGGCACGGAACGGGGCCGCTTCCAGTGCCCTTTGATGTCCGGAGGCCATGGCGTAACCCGCCCCGGCCCACTGCAGCATCTCGATGTCGTTCGGCATGTCGCCGAAGGCCACCACGTCCTGGGCGTCGATGCCCAGCGAATCCGCGTACTCGGCCAGCGTGACCGCCTTGTTGAGCCCCGGCCGCGCCATTTCCAGCAGCGGGTTGCCCGGCGCCGAATGCGTCACCGCCGCCAGATGGCCCACCGCCGGGCCAACCTCTGCGAGGAAGTCGTCCGGATCGAGGTCCGTGCCGCGGGCCAGCAGCTTCACCACCGCATCGGTGCGGCGCAGACTGTCCGGCAGCAGTTTGGGCACGATGCCGTCCAACAGTTCGACCGAGCCTGGCTGGATAAAGCCCGGTTCCAGTTGAAAGCCCTCGGTGGTTTCCGCCGCGAAGGTCACGGACGGATGCAGGTGCAGGATGATTTGGCGCACCTCGAGGATGTTCTGGTATGGCAGCGCCTGCGCCGAGAGGACCTGGCCGGACACCAGGTCGTAGACCACGGCGCCGTTGGAGCAGATCACCCTGCCGCGGTGGCCGATCTGCTCGGCCAGCGGGGTAAGCCAGCGCGGCGGCCGGCCGGTGACAAAGACGATTTCGACGCCGGCGGCCGCGGCGCTGCGGAATGCACGGACGGTGCGGGGGCTGATTTTCCCGTCCCGGCCGATGATGGTTCCGTCCAAGTCGCTGGCGATAAGGCGCATTGCACCAGTCTAGGGAGGAACCTGCCGCCGGGCGCCGCGCTAGCCCAATTCGCCCCGATGCGGCGGGTTTGCCCCGGCCCTTGACACCGTGACCGCGGCAGACCGGGCAGCGTGGGCCATCAGGCCTTCCAGCGTGGAGGCGGCCATGTCCCGCAGCCGTTCCCGCCGCGCCGAACCGGAAAACCCGGCTGCCAGCAGCGCATCGAGCAGCCCTGACATGTACGCGTCACCGGCTCCTACACTGTCCACCACGGACACCGCCGGAGCGGCGACCTCGGCGGATCCGGCCCGGACCACTCCCCAGCTGCCCCTGGCCCCGAGCGTGACCACCACTGCGGCCGGCCCCTGCTTCAGCCAATCCCGTGCCGTCTCCTCGACCGGGCGGTCCGGGTACAGCCACCGCAGGTCCTCATCAGATGCCTTCACCACGTCGGCCAGCACCATAAACTTTTCGGCCTGCCGGCGGGCAAAATCCCGGTCGGTGATCAGCGTCGGCCGGCAGTTCGGGTCGTAACTGACCAGCGCCCGGGGGTGCGCCCGCTGCACGGTCCTGAACACCGTGTGCGCGCCGGGCTCCAGCATGGTGGCGATCGAGCCGGTGTGCAGCCAGACCGTTTCGTCGAGCAGGCGGGGACTGACCTGGTCAAGCTCCGGCAGTTCCCAGAGCAGGTCGAACGAGTAACGGGCGGCTCCGGTGGGATCCAGGTTGGCGGTGGCTTTGCTAGTGGGCGACGCGTCCGGGTCCAGCGGCACCAGGACGGAGTTGCGGCGCAGATGGCTGTGCACCAGGTCCCCGTGCTGGTCCTTGCCGTACCGGCCGACGAACTGGACGGGGTGGCCCAACCGCGCCAGCCCGACTGCCACGTTCATCGGGCTTCCGCCGACATGCACGCGCGGCGGCCGGGTGTCGGACCGGACCACGTCCACCAGCGCCTCGCCTATGACCGTCAGCACACTGCCAAGGTAGCAGAGCGGTGCCGGTTGCGGCACGGCCATCAGCCCAGCCGCTCCAGCGTCTGCCGGATCCGGACGAAGGCCTCCGAGGCCGGGTCGATCAGGTCGAAGTGGTCTCCCGGAACGAGGATCAGTTCCGCCTCGCCGCCGGCCGCCCGGGCGGCGGTGACATAGCGTTCGGACAGCTCCCGCGGCACGTCCGCATCCTGGTCTGCGTGGAAGGCGTAGACCGGGACCGGCAGCGGCAGGTTCCACATCGGGTCGGCCAGCCCGTACGGATCAAGCGCATCCGCATCAGTGTCTTCCGCTCGGGTGCCCTGGCCGCCCAGCGCCGGCGAAGGCCCCGCTTTCGCAGCCGCTCTGACCCGGGGGCGGCCCAGCAGGTTCTCCACCGCCCCGCCGCTCAGGCCCAGCTCATGGGCACGCGCCAGGTCCAGCACGCCGGACTGGCTGAGCACGGCATCGAACTCCACCCGCGGATCCACCCCGGGCACCCGCAGTCCGGCGGCCCCCGTCGGCAGCCGCCCCCGCCCAGCGGCCCATACGGCCAGCTGGCCTCCCGCCGAATGGCCCAGCCCCACCACGTGGTCCGCCGCGAATCCCAGCCGTTGCGCAGTGATGGCGAGTTGGTCGACGCCGGAGGCCACGTCGTCGAACGTTTCCGGCCAGCCGCCGCCGTTGCCTGCCCGGCGATACTCAAGGTTCCAGCAAATCCAGCCGCGTCCGGCCAAGTCCGCTGCCAGCGGCCGTGCCAGCTCGGCCCCGTAGACTGCTCGCCAGTATCCGCCGTGGATGAGAACGACGACGGCCGCGTGCCGACGCCGGTCAGGTCGGTAGAGTTCGGCGTACTGACTGGGATCCGGGCCGTAGCTGTGCCGAGTGCAGTCCATCCCTGCACTCTAGCGGCGGCTCTGCTACGGGACCCCGTCGGAAACGCTGTCCACGGGCTCATCCGCGCCGTGGGCGGCAGCTTCACCGGGTGCGCCGGCCACCGTGGTCCCTCGGTGGTGCAGCTTCCACGGCGCAGGCACCAAGCGGCCGCTGGTCGGGGCACGCCCCTCCAGCCGGTCGATCAGCAGGTCCACCACGGTGCCCACCAGCGGATCCGGGCCCACCGAACTCAACGGCGGGTCGGAATGGTGCCCCAGGTCCGAGGTCTCCACCCCGATGATCTCCATATCCTCCGGGATCCGAAGTTCGGCTGCGGTGGCGGAACCGGAAACGCACAGTGCCTCCAGGTCTGCGGTGGTAAAGAACGCCGTGGGCGGATCGGCCAGCTTCAGAAGTTCGCCGGTCGCCTCGTACGACTCACGCCAGGACCCGTGCGTGGCCCGGATCAGGTTCTCGTCCAGCTCGACCCCGAGGTCGGCCATCGCCTGCCGGAACAGCCCCAACCGGGTGCCCCGTGGACCAGGGGCGGGTCCGCCGCGGTGCAGCACTGCGATGCGGCTGTGCCGGGCAGCCAGGTATGCCGCCGCCTGGGCGATGCCCGCTTCGGCGTCAACCGAGATCACGTCGAAGCCGTCCGGCTGCTGGAACTGCGACACCACTACCTGGGCCACTCCGCGGTCCGCGAGATCGCGCAGGGTGTGGTCTTCCTCCGGCGTTTCGGTGCTGAACCCCAGAATGGCGCCATCCGCGCCGCCGGAGAGCATGAAGTTCCGCCAGGCTTCCTGCCCCAGGAGGACCACCACCCGGTAGCCGTGTTCCGGCAGCACGCGGTTGGCCACCTCTGCCAACTGCCGGTCCCAGGCCGAATCCAGATTCTCCACCACCACGGCCACCGTGTCCGTGCGCCCGCGCCGCATGCCGCGTGCCGCATGGTTTGGCACGTAACCCAGCGACTTGGCTGCCTCCACCACCCTCGCCTTGGTCGGCTCGCTGATCCGCGTTGAGCCCCCATGGCGGCCGGATAAGACATAGGAAACCGTTGCCAGCGAGACTCCCGCCCGCTCGGCAACGTCGCGAATAGTCGGCTTAAATGAACTCCCCATGAGGTACGGCCTTCTTCCCCAAGAAACATCCCCCGGAAACTTCCCCCTGAAGTTCCTCTGGGTAAAGACTAACGATTGAGCCGCAGAATGATAGGGGTTCGGTGCAAAAACTTTTAAGCGATGGGGTCCGACTCGTCAGGGCTGGAACTGCGGAATTTCGACGACGACGTCCGACGGCTTCTTGTCCGGCCGGAAGCCCCGCCAGACTGGATGCCGCAGCTTTCCGGCCTCGGTGCGTTCGCTGAACTGCACCTCGCCGACCAGCGCTGGCCGGACCCAGTGCGCATCCGAGGCATCCGCCGACGGCACGCCTTCCAGCGGCGGGGTCTTGCGGGACATTTTCTTCAGCCGGGATCCGATCTCGGCCAGTTCGCGTTCGGTCAGGCCGGAACCGACGCGGCCAAGGTAGCTCAGCTCCACGCCGTCGGGAACGGCCACCAGCAACGAGCCGACCTTGCGGGCGCGGGACCCCTTGCCCGGCCGCCAGCCCACAATGACCACTTCCTGGGTCAGCTGGTTTTTGATCTTGATCCAACTCCTAGTCCGCAGGCCCGGCGCGTAGTTGCTGTCCGTGCGCTTGGCAATAATCCCCTCAAGGCCGACCTCCCGGCTGGCTGCGACGGCTTCGGTCACGGTGGCGTCCAGTGCCGGCGGAACTTGGATGTGTCCGTCCTGGGGGGTCTCCACCGCTTCGTTGAGGATTTCGCGCCGTTGGGAGTATTCCAGCCCAAGCGTTGCTGTTCCGTCCAATTCCAGCAAATCGAAGAGGAAATACTCCACCG
This sequence comes from Arthrobacter sp. SPT-J7, assembly GCF_059089965.1. Classification (NCBI taxonomy): domain Bacteria; kingdom Bacillati; phylum Actinomycetota; class Actinomycetes; order Micrococcales; family Micrococcaceae; genus Arthrobacter; species Arthrobacter sp. SPT-J7. Next base: position 37,506 of record NZ_JBNHFF010000008.1, on the reverse strand, counting down.
GATACTTCTTGGCCGCCCGCTCAATGTCCGCTGCCTTCACCAGATTCATCCGGTTCTGGAGTCGGCCGAAGTCCGGCCGCCCCTTGGCGTCGAGCGCGACGATTTCCCCGTCCAGCACTGCTGTTTGGGCCAGCAGATAATCCGGCAGGTCGGCCAGCTCCGGGTAGGTCTTCGTCATGTCTTGGCCATTGCGGCTGATCAATTGCACCTGGCCCTCCGCCACGACGGCGACAGCGCGGATGCCGTCCCACTTCATCTCGTAGGCCCAGCCGTCCTCCTCGTCGATGGAGGCCTCCGTTCCTTGGACCGCCAGCATGGGTTTTACCGGTCGGGGTGGATCAACGTTCCCCGGCGCGGAGCCGGCGCCGGCTGACGCCGCCGGCGCACTGGTCGCCCGCTCGTGCTCTTCGGTGTCCTCGTCCTTGTCCTTCGTTTCCGACCGTACGCCCTGCGCCGTCCCTGGTTCAGCGCGCGGCTGGTCCTTCATCAGGTGCATCAACCAGTTGCTTTTGCCGCCCTCGCCGCCGGTGTGGATCAAGGCGTACCGGCGCGCGCCGGCGGGCCCGCCGTCGTTCGCCAAACCGCCATCCGGGCGCCCGTGCAGCACCACGATGACTTCCTTGCCGTCCCGCCACTTCTCCACTTCATAGGTGCCGCTGTCCCAGATTGTCATCACCCCGGCGCCGTATTCGCCCTTGGGGATCGTGCCCTCGAAGGCTGCATATTCCATCGGGTGGTCCTCGGTCTGGACGGCCAGATGGTTCTTGCCGGTCGTGGTCGGTGGCCCCTTGGGCACGGCCCAGGACGCCAGCACCCCGCTGTGCTCCAGCCGAACGTCGTAATGCAGTCGGCGTGCGTGGTGTTCCTGGATCACGAAGACCGGTTCATCCGACGATTCCCTGCGTTCAATGGCTGCCGGCACCGGCTCGGGTGTGCGGTCCGCATCGCGCATGGAGCGGTAGGTACTAAGCCGGTCGGACGCCGGCGCCGCGGCCAGTGACTCTTCGTCGGCGCTGCCGCCGGCCATGCCGGAGAGCGGGTCCCCGATCTGCTTGACCCGCTCCAGCACCTGCTGGAAGTCCAGATGGGTAAGGCCCGGGTCCTGCAGTTCCTGCCAGGTCCTGGGCACTGCCACGGTGGGGTGCGGCCGGCCGCGCAGCGAGTACGGGGCAATGGTGGTCTTGGCCCAGTTGTTCTGGCTCCAGTCCACCAGCACCTTGCCCTTGCGCAGCGACTTCTTCATGTCGCTGACCACCAGGTCCGGGTGGTCGGCCTCCAGCAGGCGCGCCAGTTCGTGGGCCACCTGGCTGACTTCATCCGACGTCTGCTTGCCGTCCAGTCCGGCGTAGAGGTGGATCCCCTTGGAGCCGGACGTGACCGGCCGGGGGTCCAGCCCCATCCCCTCCAGAATGTCCTTGATCAGGAATGCCACCTCAACGCACTCCGGCAGCCCTGCGCCCTCGCCCGGATCAAGGTCCAGCACCATCCGGTCCGGGTTGTTGATCTTGCCGCGCGGACCAAACTTCCATTGCGGAACGTGGATTTCCAAGGCGGCAATCTGGGCCAGCCAGGTCAGCGTGGCCCGGTCATTGACCAGGGGGTAGACGTTGGTGTTGCTCTTGTGTTCAATGGCGTGCCGCTGGACCCAGTCGGGTGCCGACGTGTCCAGGTTTTTTTGAAAGAACACCTGGCCCGGTTCAGCGGCGGTGCCCACGCCGTGGACCCACCGTTTGCGGGTCACCGGCCGGTCGGCCGCATGCGGAATCAGGTACTCGGCAATCTCGGAGTAATAGGCAATGACCTCTGCCTTGGTGGTCCCGGTCTCCGGATACAGCACCTTGTCTAAATTGGTGAGCCTGAGCCGGTGCCCGTCAACCGTGACGGTCTCCTGCTGACTGGATTTCCGGGTGGCCATACCGCCAGTCTCGCCGCCGCCTGCCCGCTTTGGCTAGTGGCTTGCCTCTGGCTTTGTATTGCCCGCGGGTGTTGACTAGTGCCATGAGAGCCATCTGGAAGGGAGCCGTGGCCTTCGGGCTGGTCAACGTCCCGGTCAAGCTGTACAGCGCCACCGAAGACCACGATGTGAGCCTGCACCAGGTTCATGACAAGGACGGCGGCCGCATTCGGTACCAGCGCCGCTGCGAGGTCTGCGGCAAGACCGTCGACTACCAGAACATCGATAAGGCGTACGACGACGGCGAGCACACGGTGGTGATCACCGACGAGGATTTCAAGTCGCTGCCCGTGGAAAAGAGCCGCGAAATCGAAGTGGTGGAGTTCGTGCCGAGCGACCAGATCGACCCGATCATGTTCGACCGCAGCTACTACCTGGAGCCTGATTCGAAGTCCACCAAGGCGTACGTCCTGCTGCGCCGGACGTTGGAGGAGACGGACCGCACCGCCATTGTCCAGTTCGCCCTTCGGCAAAAGACCCGGCTGGCGGCGCTGCGCGTCCGCGGCAAGGTCCTGATGCTGCAGACCCTGCTCTGGGAGGACGAAGTGCGGGAGGCGAGTTTTCCCTCTTTGGAAGAAACCGTACGGATCTCCGCCAAAGAAAAGGAAATGTCGGCGGCACTGGTGGATTCGTTTTCCTCGGACTTCACCCCCGCCGACTACACCGACGAGTACCAGGAACAGCTTCGTACCCTGATCGAGGCGAAGCTGGAGCAGGGCGAGGCGCTGGACACGGAGAAGACCTTCGGCGAGGAGGAAGCGGAGGAAGGCGGCAAGGTGCTGGACCTGATGGAGGCCCTGCGCCGCAGCGTGGAGAAGAACCGGGAAGCCAAATCGTCCTCCGATGCCCCGGCCAAGAAGAAGTCCGGATCCAAGTCCACCAAGGGTGCCTGACTCCGGCCCCAGTTCGACGGCGGGGCGACGCCTGCCGCTGCTGGCTCCTCGTGGGCGCGGCTACTGGCGGTAGTGCTCCACTTCGTCTACCGGCCGGGTCTCCGCTTCGCCGGGGTCCTCGCCGGCCTTGCGCTTGGCCCGGCGCTGACGGAGCAGGTCCCAGCACTGGTCCAACTGCTCCTCCAACCGGCGAAGTTCAGTGGTACGGGCAGAGGCCTTGTCCGGATCGTCCGGCATGGAGTCCCGCAGTTGCTGTTCCTTCTCGACCAGTGCGCTGATGTATTTTTGGATGTCCTGGTCCATGGCACGTCCCTCCTGGCGGTTCACCTCAGGCTACGTCGCACACTGCCCGCGGGCTAGGGTCCTGCTCGGTGGACTGGAGGTGAGGGTCCCGACTCCCGTCCCGGCATCCGCCCCGCATCTTATGCTTGTGGGATGGAGAGCACCCAGCCCGGCGCCGTGCAGGGCCACGCCGTGGACCACCGCCAGCTGGCCGTGGCCTTGATCGACATCTCGTCCGATGTGCGTCGCAAATCGCATGAAAACGCCGGGATTCCGCTGCTTCCGAACGGCATGGTGGACATCATGCGCGTCATCGAGTCCCAGCCCGGCATCACCGTCGCAGAAGTCGCTGCCCGCTTGGACCGTCAATTCAGCAACGTCAGTACACAGCTCCGCGAACTGGTTGCCCGCGGCCTGGTGACCCGCATCCGCGACGCGGCCGACAAACGCTACGTCACGCTGCACCCCACTGAGGAATCACAACGCATCAGAACCCTCTTGGAAACAGCGTGGGCCGAAGCGCTCGGCGCGGCAGCCGCAAAACTCGGCCCCGAGGAGCAAGAGCAGCTAGCAGGCAGCCTTCCGGCCCTCCAGCGCTTGGCCGTCCTGATCGGCAGACCGAACTAAGAGCTTGCGTCCTACAACCCTCCTAGGGCATATACTTATACTTTTGTAAGTAATACGAAGCCAGTCCCCTAGCCCCGCTAGCGCTACAGAAAAGGTGTTCATGAAAGACGTCCTAGAGGAGAAAGTTCCGCCCGGAGAAGTGGCGGCGGCACAGGCCGTAGAGCCTGAGAGGATCTCACCCAAGCGCGTTGCCGCCGTGATCACCGCGCTGGTGTTGTCAGCGCTGATCATGATCCTCAATGAGACAGTCCTGACCGTCGCCCTGCCCAACCTGATGGCCGATCTGAGCATCCAGGCCACCACCGCTCAGTGGCTGACCACCGGCTTCATGCTCACCATGGCCGTTGTCATTCCGACCACCGGCTTCATGCTCCAGCGTTTCACCACCAAGAGCCTCTTCGTCGCCGCGCTGCTGCTGTTCATCGTGGGCACGGCGTTGGCCACCGTCGCGCCGACCTTCGCAGTCCTGCTGGTCGCCCGCATCATCCAGGCCGGCGGCACTGCGATCATCCTGCCGCTGCTGATGACCACCACGCTGACCTCCGTCCCGGTCCGGCACCGAGGCACGGTGATGGGCCTGAACTCCGTCGTGATTTCCGTGGCTCCAGCGATCGGCCCCACCCTTTCCGGCGCCATCATCAACTCCTTGAACTGGCGCTGGGTGTTCGGACTGATGATCCCGGTAGCCGTCGTCGTGTTCCTCTTCGGTGTCTTCGCCATCAAGACCGGAAAGGAAACCCGCAAGGCTCCGCTGGATGTCCTCTCGGTCATCCTGTCCGCCTTCGCCTTCGGCGGCATCGTTTACGCGCTCTCCTCCATTGCCGACCTGATGGAAGGTGCCTGGGCGCCGGTTGTCTCCCTCGTTGTCGGCATCATCGCGCTGGTGCTGTTCATCAGCCGCCAGCGCGCCCTGCGCAAGACCGATTCGGACCTGCTGGACTTGCGTCCGTTCACAGTGCACAACTTCCGCATCTCGGTGGTCATCGTCATGATCGCCATGGCAACCATGCTGGGCACCGTCATGGTCATGCCCATCTTCATGCAGAACGGCATGGGCTTGGGCACGCTGACGATCGGATTGGCCTTGCTCCCGGGCGGGTTAATCCAAGGCATCGTTTCCCCGATCGTCGGGCGCATCTACGACAAAGTCGGACCTCGCCCCATCGTCATTCCGGGCGCCGTCCTGCTGGCCGGCGGACAGTGGCTGCTGGGCAGCGTCCACATTGACACCCCGATCGCCGTGATCGTCGCCTTCCACACGGTGTTCTGCATCGGCATGGCCATGCTGATGACGCCGCTGATGACCGTTGCCCTGGGTGCCCTGCCGCGCGAGCAGTACGGCCACGGCAGCGCCATCATGAACACGCTGCAGCAGTTGGCCGGGGCTGCGGGCACCGCAGTGCTGATCGCAGCCATGACCATCGGCACCACTCTGGCCGCTGCAAGCGGCATCGCTGAAAACGTTGCCCTGGTCGACGGCGTGCGGGTCGCCTTCACCGTGGGCGGCATCCTGGGCCTCGTTGCCGTCGTGTGCGCCCCGTTCGTGCGCCGCCTGCAGCCGGACGCCGAGCACTAAGCGCCTGCGGATCACGTCCGCGCGACGCAAGGAAGCCGGTCATCCCGTTGGGAGTGACCGGCTTCCTCATCTGTTCCGGGCGGGGAGGACTAGGCGTCGGCCTGCACTGCTTCCGGCTCCTGATCAGTCTCGCGGACACCATGCAGCCCGAAGAAGCTGAGCAGGGCCGCGGCCAGTGCTGCAATGGCAACCACCAGGAAGGCTTGGGTGAATCCGCTGCCCAAAGCCTCAAGCGCGAACTGGCTGGCGCCCGAACCGGGAACACCATCCGGGATGCTGTTAAGCGCGATGGGGCCGCCGGCTTCGGCAATGCCCATTGCCGGGCCCAGTTGGTCCGGTGCCAAACCGGAGGTTTGCAGCGATGCCACCAACTGGCCGCCCGCGGTGGACAGTGCGATAGCGCCCACCAGCACGGGACCCAGGGCGAAGCCGAGGTCGCGCAGCAAATTGGTGGTGGCGCTGGCCATGCCGGTCATCTCCCGCGGCACCGAGTTCACCGCCACGGCAGTCATCGGGCTCAACGTGAAGGCAAAGCCCAGACCGACCAGCAGGGACGGCAGCATGAAGGTGGTGACGTCACGGTTGGTCACGTCGGCGTGGGAATTGATGAGGGCGCCGGCAGCCATGGCCAGGAATCCGAAGGTCATCAGCCAGCGGGAGGAGACCCGGGCCTGGAGCCGGGAAAGCACAGGGATCAACACGAACGCCGGGCCCTGCAGCAGCAGGAACAGCAGGCCGAGGTAGAGCGGGTTCTGGTGCTGGACCGGTCCCAGCCACATGCTGGTGGAGAAGCAGGCGCCCAGGAAGGCGAACATGCCGACCACGGCAACGATCGAGGAGATGGTGAACTGGCGGTTCAGGAACAGCCTCAGCTCCAGCAACGGAGATTCCACCCGCAGTTCGATGGCCACGAAGACGGCCAGCAGGACGGCACCGGCGACCAGGGCAGCCACCACGTGGGAGGTGGTCCAGCCGTCTTCCGGGCCCTGCACCAGGCCAAACAGAATCAGGATCAGGCCCAGCGCGAAGGTGATCTGGCCCCAGATGTCCAGCCGGCGTTCCCGCGCCACCTTGGCTTCGGCAGAACGCAGGGCGGTCAGCAGCAGGGCGGCAAGGCCGGTGAGCACCACGACGGCGTAGGCGCCGCGCCACCAGCCGAAGCCGGCGAACATTCCGCCGAGCAAGGGTGACAGGGCCGAACCGGCGGACAGGAAGCCTGCCCAGATCGCGATGCCACGCACGCGCTCCTGCATCGTCCGTGCCACCGACGCAACCAGCGCCAGCGACGCGGGGAAGATGGCCCCTGCGCCGAGACCATTAATGGCCGAGCCGATCCACATCGCCTGGACGGTCGGTGAAATGGCGCAGATGAGCGAACCGATCATGACCAGTACCGCACCGCCGAGGACCAGCTTGCGGTGGCCGTACTTGTCGCCCAGCACACCGAAGGTCAGTTCGAAGACCACCACCGGAATCATGAAGGCCGCGGTGATCCAGGTCAGCTGAGAGCCGAAGGTGTTGAAGGTCAACTGGAACTCGCCGTTGAGGGCGCCGGGCAGGGCGTTGGCAATCTGCGCCACCATCACCGCCAGCGAGGCGGCGGCCAGGGTGCCCTTCGTGCGGGCCGGCGGGGTATCCGTCGGCGGCGCCTGTGGCGGTGGATAGGACTGCGGTGACGTAACGCTTTCCTGGCCCTGGCTCATAGGGAACTCCTTGTTGGTGCGAACGGGTAGCACTGGGGCGTGCCGGTGCGTCTTTGACGGCTGCGCGCGGTGCTGCTGAATGTGACGGCGGGCAACAGACCCCGTGATGGCGCCAACACTAGTGATTCAGACAACACGCTGTCAAGTGAATGTGCTTAGCGTCGTTTAACTATCGTGGGCGGCAAGGATCGCGTCCATTGCGGGAGAGCTAGGCGTTCCGGCGGAGCCGCTCTCCGCGTTGTAACGTTCGTGCGGTCAGGAGACGGCGCCGCCACCGACTATCCTGTGACGCATGGCAACACTGCGCGAAGTCCAGAAACAGCAGACCAGGCAACTCCTCTTGGACACCGGTCTGGAGCTCTTCGAGTCGAAGGGCTATGCGGCCACGACCATCGACGACATCGCGGCCGGCGCCGGCACCACCAGGACCACCTTCTACCTGCACTTCGCGTCGAAGGCGCAATTAATGGGCGAGGTGGTCAAGACCGTGGACGCCATCCTCACCAGCGTGGACGACCCGTCCCTGTCAGCCGTGGTGGAGCTGGGCAAGCGGGACCTGGTCCGGACCTGGCTCAACCGCAAGTTCGACCAGTGGGAGGCGACCCGCCCCTATCTTCACGCGGTCTATCAGGCGGCCCCGATCGAGCCCGAGGTCGCCACCACGCTGGAGGACTGGTTCCGCGACGTAGCCGCAGACATGACCGCCGGTCTGGACCGGGCCGACCGGTTTGACCCGTCGAGCCGCAAAATCCGCTGTGTCCTTGCCTTCGGCCAGTTGGAATACTTGTCCCAGCGCTGGATCAGCACCGGCTGGTTCGTGGACCGCGAGACCTGCCTGGAGACACTGACGGACTCCTGGTGCCACCTGCTCTCGGAGGATTAGGCGGGCAGGTCAGCGTTCGCGGGCTCCGGCCAGCAGCTCTGCTATCGCGCCCCGTCCCAAGATCGGTTGGCGGTACTCGTCGCTGAGGATCTGCATCATGGAGTCGGCATAGTCTTCATTCGTCGAGGCCATGACGTCCTTGGCGAAGACCACGCGGAAGTTGTGGGCGAACGCATCGGCCGCCGTCTGTGCCACGCAATTGTGGGTGGCGACGCCCGCGAGTACCAGTCGTTCCACCCCGTCACGGCGCAGCCGCTCGGCCAGGTCGGTACCGAAAAACGCGCTATCGCGGGTTTTGACGATGCTCTCCAGCCCTTCCGCCTGCAGCCCTGGCAGGAGGTCGGCCTGTTCGGTGCCCTCGAAGATGAAGCCCTGGTCATCATCGAGCATGCTCACTGTCCAGGTGGAACGATCTCGTTGGTGCTCGGTGCGGACCAGCAGCACCGGTACCTGCGCCGCCGTCGCGGTTTTGATCAGCAGGTTTGCCGCTTCCACCACGTTTTCCCGCCGGCTGGCCAACGCAGGGTCTTCGAAGTACGCGTTCTGCAAATCGATCATCAGCACCGCAGTTTTCATGCCCTCCGCCTTCCGCCGGCCGTCATTGCTTCCATCCTGTCAGGTGTCCGGTGCATTTGGGCCTTGACGCGCCCGCAGGGACAGGGTGTGGTGTGTAGTACAGGCCGAAAGGACAGCATCGATGCATTCGCTCTGGCTAGATACCGCGGACGGGATTGCCGTGGATACATATACGGGCCAGTCCGGGTTCGATTCGGTAGTAGCCGGAGCGGGCCTGACCGGACTGGCCACTGCGGTGCTGCTCGCCAGGGCCGGACAGCGGGTCGCGGTGCTGGAGGCCCGGTCCGTCGGCGCCGCAACCACCGGCCATACCACCGCCAAGGTGTCCCTGCTGCAGGGCGGCCAGCTCTCCCGCATCACCAGCCACCACGATGCCGCCACCACCGCGGCCTATGTTGCTGCACAGCAAGAGGCGCAGGCGTGGATTCTGCGGTACTGCGACGAACACCAGGTGGAATACGACCGGCGCGACGCCTACACCTATGCCGCTACCCCGCAGGGCGCGGACGATCTGGCTGCCGAGCAGCGTGCCAGCGAATCGGCGGGCCTTTCGGTGGAAACGGTGTCCGGCTCCGCCGAGCTGCCGTTCGCGGTGACCGGCATGCTGCGGTTAGCGGACCAGGCCCAGCTCCACCCGATGCGCCTGCTCGCCGCGTTGGTTGCCGAACTGCGCGGCCGCGGCGGCATGGTCTTCGAGGGCATGCGGGTCACCGGCGTCGGCCATGCGAACGACGGCGGCGCCGGCACCGCGGCGCGGACCGTCACGGTGCGAACCGGGTTGGGTGACGTCCAGACCGGGACCTTGGTGCTGGCCACCGGAACACCCATGCTCAACCGCGGGGGACATTTCGGCGTGTTGACGCCCAAGCGGTCCTACGCAGCCGCCTTCACCGTCCCGGGTGACGTTCCGGCCGGAATGTACCTGTCCATCGACGCGCCAACCCGCTCTTTGCGCACGGCACGCCACGACGGCCGGGAGCTCTTGCTGGCTGGCGGCAACGGCCATGTGGTGGGGCGGCAGAGCCACACCCGCGGACAGGTCGAAGACCTGGTCCGCTGGACCCAACAGCATTTTCCCGGCGCCGAGCCGACGCACACCTGGTCCGCCCAGGACTATGAACCGGCGGGGGCGTTGCCCTATGTGGGCCCCGTCCTACCCGGCGAAAAGCGGATCCTGGTGGCCACCGGTTTCAACAAGTGGGGCATGACGAACGGGGTTGCCGCTGCGCTGGCACTCTCGGCCTCGATCTTGGGCGGCGACAACCACTGGGCCAAGGAGCTCTACAAATCCCGCATTTCCGGCCGGGATGCGGCGAGCACGGCCGAAACCAACGCGTCCGCCGGGCTGGAACTGCTGACCGGATGGCTGGGCGGGCTAACCCGGACCAGCCAAACTGCACCGCCTGAGGGACAGGGAACGGTGGTCCGGGAGAATGCGCGGCCGGTCGGCGTGTGCACCGTGGATGCCGCCACACACCGGATCAGTGCGGTGTGCACCCATCTGGGCGGTGTCTTGTCCTGGAACGATGCTGAAGCGAGCTGGGACTGCCCGCTGCATGGGTCCCGCTTCAGCCCCGACGGAAAGGTACTGGAAGGACCGGCCGTCAAGGACCTGGAGGGACGCTAGCGCCTTGGGGTTCGCGCCAGCGCACGGGTACGCTAGTCCGGATGCCTGAGCTGAAACACCGCGCGGCCGCCCTAGGGGCCGCCGCCCTCATGTCCTTGTCCCTGGCCGCCTGCGGTTCCGATTACCCACTGGGTCCGGCGCAAGAGTCCGCCGCGCAGCAAGGCTCTACGCTGTCCGGCACCCTGACCGGAGCCGGCGCATCGTCGCAGAATGCCGCCATGGATGCATGGGTGGCCGGTTTCGGCCTGCTCCACACCGACGCGCAGGTGCAGTATTCGCCGGACGGCTCGGGTGCCGGCCGCACCGCTTTCCTGGCCGGCGCCGTCGATTTCGCAGGGTCGGACGCCTACTTGGATGACGAGGAACTGGAGCAGTCGCGGAAAGTCTGCGGCCCCGAGGGCGCCTTCGACGTTCCGGCGTATATTTCCCCGATTGCCGTGGCGTTCAACCTCCCCGGCATCACCGAACTGAATCTGGACGCGGAGACCATCGCAAAGATCTTCCAGGGAAAGATCAAGTCCTGGAACGACCCCGCGATTGCCAAGCACAACCCGGACGTTGACCTGCCCGACCTGCCGGTCACGCCGGTGAACCGCTCGGAGGACTCCGGCACCACCGAGACCTTCACCGAATATCTGCATGCCGTCGTGCCCGACACGTGGACGGCAGAGCCGAGCGACACCTGGCCCGCTGAATACGCCGGCGAAAATGCGCAGGGAACCACCGGCGTCGTCAGCATGGCGGCCGGGACCAAAGGCGCCGTGACCTACGCCGATGATTCAGCCGTCGGAGCCCCACTGGGCAAGGCCAGCCTCAAAGTCGGCGATAGCTTTGTCCCGGTCAGCGCAGAAGCAGCCGCCACGGCGCTCGACCAGGCCAAGCAGGTCCAGGGCAGGCCGGCACACGATCTGGCCTTGGAACTGGACCGGGCGACCACCGCGGCCGGAGCTTACCCACTGATGCTGGTGTCCTACCACATCTACTGCACCACATACGAGGACCAGAACAAGGTGGACCTGGTGAAGGCTTTCGGGCAATACGTGTTGAGCCCCGAAGGCCAGGCAGATGCCGCGAACTCCGCCAAGAGTGCGCCGCTGTCCGAGGAGCTGTCGCAGCGGGCTGCAGACTCGGTCGAACGGATCAGCGCGCGTTCCTGACGGCGGTTCCGGACGGCTGGCTTCAGGCTGTGTTCGCGCCGTTAGCTCCCTGCACCTGAGCTCTCGTCCCTAGCACGCGGTTCGCGCAGGGCGGGGTCGTCCAGCATCGGATCGTCGGCCCATTCGCGCGGTTCGTCGTGGCCTTCCCGGGCCTCGCCGCGGCTTTCCCGGGCCTCCCTGCGCTTCCTGAGGTGCAGCAGCCTCCGGCCTTCCCGGGCTTCGCCGCGGCTTTCCCGGGCCTCCCTGCGCTTCTTGAGGTGCAGCAGCCTCCGGCGCTCCCGCTCCGCCTCGCTGAGGTCCGGTTCCCAACTGTAGGCGTTGGCGTCCTCGTTCCGGGGGAGGTATCGCTGCGCCGTTGTCTGTGGCGGGAACCCCCCTGCAAAGGTCCCGCCGTAGAACTCCTTGCCGCCGACATCATGGGTTTCCGACCCGCCGGACTCCACGAAATTCTTGAAGCGCCACAGCTCGTTACGCACTTCGCGGTGGTCCGAGCCCAGTCCGGAACCGGCCTTCTCCAGCAGCGAACCCGGCTGCCAGTCGATATGGACGTGCAGAGAAGTGGTGTTGGCGTCGACCACTCCGAAGGTCACCGTCCCGCGGTGCCTGACGCCGCCTTCGCAGGTCCAGACCATCCGCTGTCCGGGCTCTTCCTCGATCACCGTGGTGTCGAATTCGCGTCGCACACCGCCGACTTTCGTGACCCAGTGGTGGGTGGTGTCTGACGTCCGGATCACGGACTTCACGCCGTGCATGAACGAGGGAAAGGACTCGAAGCGCAGCCATTCGGCGTAGACCGTCTCGGCGGGCCGGGCGATCTCAACGGTTTCATCTACAGTTGCCATGATCATCCTCAATCCGCTGAGGAACGGCGCCGCGTGCGCCGCTTTCAGCTGCCACTTTGCTTAACGCTACATAACGGTCGGTGGCTCGGCAACGAATTGCCACGCTTGCTGAGCAGCCTGCGCCGATGCCTGCCGCGGCCTCCCGTGCCGGGCGACGGCGGACCGGTGACGTGCATTGGGTAGTCTGTGTGATAAACCACTGTGTTGATGTTGAGGGGGCGGTATGCCGCGCTGTTTTCCGGAACAGCCTGAGTTCGGCCGGGACAGGCATGCCGAACGGGAGGTCTGGGACGCGCTGGTGCGAACGCTTCCGCCGTCCGCGGCACTGCTGCATTCGGTCAACCTCATCGAAAACGGCACCGAGCGGGAAATCGATCTGCTCGTCATTTGGCCCGGCGTCGGGATAGCAGCCATCGAAGTCAAAGGCGGACATGTCAGCTACGACGCGGGGCAGTGGTACCAGGCCAGCAACGGCCAGCAACACCGGATCAAAGACCCGCTGGTCCAGGTCCAAGACGGCCGGCATATGCTCCAGCGCTATCTCGGCGCCCAGCTGGGGCTTGGCCGGCAGGTCCGTTTCGCGCACCTGCTGGCATTTCCTTACACGTCGGTGCCCCGGCGCTGGGACATTCCCGGCCTGAGGCGTGCGATGGTGATCGGCGCCCAGGACCTGAAGTATCCGGACGATGCTGTCCGGGAGGCAATCAACTTCCACGGCGACGGCGACGGCGACACCACCCCGGACGTCGCCGAGCGCATTCTGGCGCAGCTGACCCGACCGCTGCCCGGCAACGGGGCCCTCTCCGCGGCGGCAGAACACGAAGGCCGCGCCGACCAAATGACCCGAGACCAGGCGGCGATCCTTGATGTGCTCAAGAACCAGCGGCGCGCGCGGATCATCGGCGGGGCCGGAACCGGCAAGACGTGGCTGGCGCTGGAGCAGGCCCGGCGGCTGGCCCGGGCCGGAAAACGGGTAGCGCTGCTCTGCTACAGCCGGGGCCTGGCCCGCTACTTCGAGACAGAAACCGCAGGCTGGAAACCGGCCGACCGCCCCGCCCACGTGGGCATGTTCCACGACCTGCCAGTGCGCTGGGGCGCGCACCATCCGCTGGACCCCCGGCTGCTGACCAACCAGTACTACGAGCATTACCTGCCCCGGACGCTCAAACGCCTGGCCAAGATCCAGCCGGACCAAGAGCTCTTCGATGCCATCGTGGTTGATGAAGGCCAGGACTTCGGTGCGCTCTGGTGGGAATCCGTCCTGGTCTGCCTGAAGGATCCCGCTGCGGGCGGGCTGTATGTCTTCATGGACGACGACCAGCGGATCTTCGGCCGCGAGGGCCGGCCGCCGATCGAAGCGCCGCCCTTCGTGCTGAACGAGAACCTGAGGAACACCAAGCAAATCGCGGCCCTGTCCGGCGCGCTGTCCAACGAACTGGCCATCCCCCGGGGCCTTTCGGGCGCCCGGATCCGGATAGTGGAAGCACCGGCCGGCACCGTTATTGAACGGGCTGACGATGCCGTCAACCAGCTGATCGAGCGTGAAGGCTGGGCCCCGCAGCAGGTGGCCCTGCTGACCACCAAGCGAAAGCACCCGGTTCAGCAGCAGGACGTGGACGCGCTGGGCTGGCGAGGATACTGGGACGCCTTCTTCGACGACAGCGACGTGTTCTATGGAAACGTGCTGGGGTTCAAAGGCCTGGAACGATCCGTGGTGGTGCTGGCAGTCAACGGGTTCGCCGATCCGGAGCGGGCCCGCGAGATGCTCTACGTGGGGGCTTCCCGCGCACGCAGCCTGCTGGTCATCGTCGGCGAGCGTTCGGTCCTGACCAGCATCGGCGGCCCCGCGGTGACCAAACGGCTCACGCAGGCCGACGCCTGGCATCCGGAGCATTAGCGGCGGCAACCAGGCGGCCATTGACATCGGAGCCGATTCGGAGGATTCTAAAAATACTTATTCGGTTTTTAGAATTTTCCGGAGGTTCCGATGGCTACCATCACTCCAACACTGCAGCGGGTCAGGACCGAGCCCGCCTACGGCGCCTTCTGGATGCTGAGGCTGGGATTCACCGTCCTGCCGATCCTGATGGGGTTGGACAAGTTCTTCAACCTGCTCACCCACTGGGAACAGTATTTGGCACCGTGGGTCGTTAGCCTGCTCCCCTTCAGCGCCCACACCGCCATGCTGATCGTTGGCGTCATCGAAATCGCCGCCGGCATCCTGGTCTGGATCAAGCCCCGCTACGCCGCCTACGTCGTGGCCCTGTGGCTGGCCGGCATCATCATCAACCTGTTGACCCTGTCGGGGTTCTACGACGTGGCACTGCGCGACTTCGGCCTGATGCTGGCAGCACTGACCCTGGCCCGGCTTGCCACCCAGTACGATCCGGCGTGGCACCGCGCCACTCGCTGATCACCCTGCCCGCGCCCGCCTTTAATGCCCGGTAAAGGCGGGCGCCACCTTGTCCAGGAAAGCGTCCCTGCCGATCCGCGAATCCTCCGTGGTGAAGGCCTGCCCGAAGGCCCGGCGCTCTATCTGAAGCCCCTCTGCCGTGGGAATGCCGAGGGCCGCATCCACGGTCCGCTTGGCATTGGCGACGGCGGCCGGGGACTTCGCGGAAATCTCACGGCAGGTAGCGGCCGCAGCGTCCAGCATGTCGTCCTTGGTGGCGAAAACGGCGTTGGCCAGGCCGATCCGCAGCGCTTCCGTGGCGCCGATGCTGCGACCGGTATAGATCAGTTCCTTTGCTCGCCCGGCGCCGATCCGCTGCGGCAGCCGAACGGTGCCACCAAAGCCGGGAATGAGGCCCAACCCGACTTCCGGCAGGCCAAACTTCGCGTTCTCCGTGGCGTAGATAAAGTCGCAGGCCAGTGCCAGTTCCAGGCCCCCGCCCAGAGCGAACCCGTTGACACAAGCGATCACGGGGAGGTCCAACGTCTCGAGCACCCGGGTGAGGTCCTGCATGGCCGCGCTGTGCGCCTCTGCATCGTCGGGCCCCATCGACGACAGTTCGCGGATATCGGCGCCGGCTGCAAAGGCTTTCTCGCCGGCGCCCGTAATCAGGATGCTGCGGACTTCCTGGCCTTCGGGCGACCGGATGTCGGCGACGAACTGCGCCAGGTCGGCCACCACTTGGGTGTTCAGCGAGTTGAGCGAACCGGGACGGTTGATGACAATGGTGGCCAATTCGCCGAGGCATTCCAGCTGAATGGTTTCGTAGGTCTTTTCCACAGCCCCACTATGCCACGCCGGCCGGCACGGAAACCCGTTTACCCCTGCAACAAGCTGACTGCCTCGGCCACCTGCTGTCGGCCGCCTGCCACCGACCAACGATAGCCATCCACTTCCACGACGGCGGAGGACCCTCCTGCCGCTTCCACCAAGGCCTGGCCCGGTAGCCAGTCCCAGTCCGGCAGCCCCTGCTGGTACCAAACCCCAAAGAGTCCGGCCGACGTGGCGGCGAGCTCGCAGGAGGCGGACCCCCAACTGCGGTAGGTGGCCGAACCCAGCAGCGTGCGCAGGTAGGGTTCGCCCGCGGCCTCGTCCCGCAAGTAGGTATGGTGCAGGTACGCCGAGGCGCAACTGGCCGCCAGCGGCGCGCTGGCGATCTCCGCCACGGGCAGGCCGTTCCGGGCGGTGGGCAGGTCCCGCCCGCCGAGCCACAGCACGTCCTCTGCGGGGTGGTAGACCGCCCCCAGCCGGGACCCGGCGTCGTCGGTCAATGCCAGCGCGGAGCACCAATAATGGCCTCCGGTGAAGAAGTTGTAGGTTCCGTCCACCGGGTCGATCACCCAGGTCCGGCCCGACGTTCCCTGGTGACTGGAGCCTTCCTCGCCCAAAATCGAGTCGTCCGGCCGGAGCTTACGCAGCGTGTCCACCACCAGCTTTTCCGCGGCATGGTCGGCAGCGGTGACGACGTCGGAGATGCTGGTCTTCTCCTCGAACGTGGTCACCCCCGACCGCATTCCGTTGGCCAGGGTTCCGGCGGCGCGCACCAGCCAGGCCGCAAGATCGGTATCGTCCAGATGGTCAGGGCTGCTCACGGTCATAACTGAAGCCTAGCCAACACCGCCGTGGACCCGGCATCCGGCGGACGGACGCTACCGCCGTCCGCGCCGCGGTCCGCGGCCCTTGGGTGTGCGACCGCCGCCGGGCTTGCCCTTTCCCTGGCCGGACTGCTTGCCTCCCGCCGGCCCCGAACCGCGTTCCCGCCTCGCGCCGGAGCCCTTGCCTGCATTGGCGCCCTTCGCCGCGCCGGAGGCTCCGCCGTCGTTCTGGGCCGTCTTTTTGCGGCCTTTAGTGTTCTCCTGCTGTTCCTGCACCGACGGCTGGCGCGAACTTCGCGCGGTGCGGCCCCGGACAATCCCGATGAATTCCTCGATGGCGGCATCCGTCCGGTCCGCCAGCCAGGCGAGGCCAATCTGCGTTTCCGGTTGGTCAGTGACCGTCCGGTACACCACGTCCTTGCGGTTGTAGAGCCGCGCCACGGACATCGGCAGGATCATCAGCCCGGCCCCGGAGGCCACCACCTCCATGCCGGTCTTGGCACCACCCATCTCCTCCGGGTTCAGGAAGTTCTCGCCCGCGATCTCCTGGTAGGGCACCTCGTCGTCGTACAGGGCAATTTCATGTTCCTTCGGCGCGACCACCACCGGCAGTTCGGCGTACAAAGGAATCACGCTCAGACCCTGGCGGTCCACCGGCAGCCGCACAAAGCTCAGGTCTGCCCGGCCGTCGCGCAGGATGGCGGTTTGTTCGTCCTGCGCGCAGGGGAAAGCGGTCAACGGGATGTCCGGCAACCGCTCAACCCAACGGCGCGTCCACTTCCCCGGCGTCACGCCCGGGACGTAGCCAACCTTCAGTCCGGCGGGCGGGGCCGGCGTTTTCGGCTCGTCGTCTGCATCCTGCACTTCATCACCGTAGCGCAGGGCGGATAGGCTGGGCTCATGAGCGCGAAAACGTCCCAGTCCATGAAACCGGCCACGGCCGCCAAGAAACTGGGCATTTACCTGCCCGCGGCCCCGCAGGAGTTCCAGGACAGCCTGATTTCGCGTGAAGAGTTCAACAAACTGCAGACGGATCCGCCCCAGTGGCTGGCCGACCTGCGCCGTAACGGCCCGCATCCACGGCCCGAGGTGGCCCGCAAGCTTAACGTCTCCATCTCCGGCCTGGCACGCGGCGGCGTCACCGAGGCGCTGACGACGGCGGAGATCACCGCGCTGCTGCAGGATCCGCCCCAGTGGCTGGTTGCCGAGCGCGCCTCCTTCGCCGCCGTTCGTGCGGAAGAGCAGCGCGTAAAGGAAGAGCAGCGGCTGAAGGAAGCCGGCAAGCAGGCCTGACCCGCCGCACCGGGCGGAGGAAAGAAAAGCACTCCGTCCGCCCGGTACGGGGGTTGTCCCCGTCCAAGGTTCGGGGGCCGCGGAACGGCTCTTTCGCGCCCTGGAGCATCGCCGCGTCGTCCTCGGCCGTGCTCAACTACCTGCAGGCCCAGACCGCCCGGCTCAGTCCTGGTGCAGCTGGATCAGGTTGCCGAAGCCGTCGTCCAAGACGGCGGCCAGGGTGCCGGAGGGGTCCGGAGCCGGTGGGCCGGTGAACCGTACACCGGCGGCGGTCAGCCGCTCGTAATCGGCCTGCACATCCGGCGTGCCGAAGACTATGGCAGCCATTCCGGCGTCGTACACCCCTTGCCGGTAGGCCGCGCCGATTGGATTGTCGCTGGGTTCGAGCAACAGTCCTGCACCTTCACCCGGCTCGTCCGACTGAACGATGAACAGGGAGAATTCGGGCAGGGCCATCAACTCCTGGAAGCCGAGCACCTCGGTATAGAAGGTGAAGGCGGCTGCCGGATCCGTGACATGGATGCTGGTCATCTTGATGCGCATGGCTGGCACAATATCCCGTCGCGCCAGCACAAGAAAGGTCCATCAGCGCGGTCCTGCCGCTGCGCAACGGGGCTGCGGAACCGGAAGTTAACGGCAAGAGCCCCGATCCGAAGACCGGGGCTCTTGCTCTGCGTGCGCGAGGGGGGATTTGAACCCCCACGCCCTTTCGGACACTGGCACCTGAAGCCAGCGCGTCTGCCGTTCCGCCACTCGCGCGCATTTCACATGTTCCGTCGGCTGGAACCGTTTTTCCCGGTTCGCTTTCCTCAAGAACAGCGAGATCAATAGTAGCGTGAAACAGGCCCAAATTCCCAATCGGGGGATCCAGCCCCCTCAATCCGCACGGGCACGGGGATCGAGAGGGCCTCAACGGCCGGCGACGCCCGCCGCCGTCGCAGTCCGCCCAGGTGAGCTTCACCACGTTGCCGCACCGCCGCGGCTTGGGCAATCGTTATTGAATAGGGCCTTTTGGGACACGCGCAAGTAGTATCGAATGGGAGAATCGCCAGACCGGTGTGCTCTGTCCGCTTCTCGCAGGCAAAGCATGCAGGACGACAACAGGGAGGAGGCGGCCCGATGGGAATTCTGGACAGTATGGAACGCGGCATCGAAAAGATGGTCCGTGGCGCCTTCTCCGTGGGCGGCAAAGGCCAGGTGCAGCCGGTGGAGATTGCCAGCCGCCTGCGCCGCGAGCTGGACAATGGTTCCATCACCCTGGCGCAGGGCCGCACTTTGGCCCCTAACGTCTTCGAGGTCCGACTGGGCGACTCCGACTACGCGATGGCTGAGCAATGGGGGGCAACCCTGGCCGAAGAACTGTGCGACGTGGTGATCCGCCACGTCAATAGCCAGAAATACACTCTGCAAGGTCCGGTTCGCGTTTCCTTCGCCAAGGACGGCGCCCTCAAGGGCGGCGACTTCGAAGTCCAGGCCACCGTGGTGAAGTCGGACGGCCAACAGCAGCGCCCGGCTCAACGCAGCGCACCGGCCGCACCGTCCCGGCAGCCCACCCAACTGCAGGCCGTGCTCGAAATCAACGGGCAACGCTACTCGCTCAACGCACCCTCAATCGTGCTGGGGCGTTCCTCCGAAGCCGACATCATGGTCGACGACACCGGCGTCTCCCGGCGCCATTTGGAGATCCGCACCGCGGGCGGCTCCGCACTGGCCGTTGACCTGGGCTCCACCAACGGCAGCTACGTCA
Source organism: Arthrobacter sp. SPT-J7 (assembly GCF_059089965.1). Lineage (NCBI taxonomy): Bacteria > Bacillati > Actinomycetota > Actinomycetes > Micrococcales > Micrococcaceae > Arthrobacter > Arthrobacter sp. SPT-J7. The sequence continues at coordinate 18,299 of NZ_JBNHFF010000008.1, read as the reverse complement.
ACGGCCAAAAGATCCTCGGCCAGACCGAGCTCACCGACGGCTCCATCATCACCATGGGCCGCACCCGCATTACCTTCCGCCTGCTGCCAACACGGGGCGGCGGGGCCTAATGGGGGAGCTTGTTGTCACCGCACTGCGGTTCGGTTTCCTGATCCTGCTCTGGATCATGATCATTAGCATCGTCTCGGCCCTGCGGCGCGACCTGCAGATCGGCAAACGCAACCGCACCGGCAGCCCGACCGCGCGGGAAGTGCGCAAGAATCCCGATTTGGCCGAAGCCGCCCCGACACCCCGGGCGGCTCCGCGCCGGCTGGTGGTCACCGAAGGCCCGCTGGCCGGGCATTCGCTGGAGTTGGCAGCCAGTCCCATCCTGCTGGGCCGCGCACAGGAAGCCACGCTGGTGCTGGAGGACGATTACGCCTCCGGCCGCCACGCCCGCCTCTTTCCGCAGGGCAGCCGCTGGTTCATTGAGGATTTGGGTTCCACCAACGGCACCTATCTGGCCGAAAACCAACTGACCCGAGCCCTGCCCGTTGACCCGGGAGTTCCCATCCGGATCGGCAAGACGGTCATTGAATTGAGGCCATGACCGTGGCTCTGGTTCTGCGCTATGCAGCGCGGTCGGACGTGGGCATGACGCGGTCCAAGAACGACGACTCCGCCTATGCCGGCCGCTTTCTTGCCGTAGTTGCCGACGGCATGGGCGGCCATGCCGGCGGCGACGTCGCGTCCGCCTCCACCGTGCTGGACCTGGTCCATCTGGACCGCGCGGGCCATCAGGAACCGGCCACGGTCCTGGCCGACGAGATCCAGACCGCCAATTCCATCCTCTCGGAGCTGGTACAGACCGATCCCAAGCTGGCCGGCATGGGCACCACCGTGACCGCCCTGCTGCTGCACGATGACAAGCTCGAATTCGCGCACATCGGTGATTCCCGCGCCTACCGGCTGAAGAACGGGATCTTCGAGCAGGTCAGCATTGACCACACCTTCGTCCAGCGGCTCATCGACGAAGGCCGGCTCCGCCCCGAGGAAGCCGAGATCCACCCGCACCGCAACGTGCTCATGCGCGTGCTGGGCGACGTGGATGCCAGCCCCGAACTCGACCTGGCCAGCCACGATGCCGAGCCGGGGGAGAAGTGGCTGCTCTGCTCCGATGGGCTCAATGCCGTCGTGCCGGACCGCGTGGTGGAGTCGGTGGTGCGCAACGCGCCCACGCTGCAGGACGCCGTGGATCAACTGGTGGACCTCACGCTCGACGGCGGCTCGCCCGACAACGTGACCATTGTGATGATCGAAGTCGTCGAGGCACCGTCTGAAGCCGCTGACACCGCATCCCTGAACCTCACCGCGGAACCGCTCGAGTCGGCGGCAACCGACGACGGCGGTGCCTCCCGTGCAGCCGCTGGGCCGGCGGCCGCTGCGGGTGCCTCTCCGGACGGAGTCTCAGGGGTGCTGGCGGACTCCGAGGCACCCAGTGAACCGGATGAACCCCACGAGGCGATCCGCGCCGACGCCATCCGCCGTGAGCTGGGAAACCGCCCGCATGTGCTGGTGGGTGCCGCGGCGCTGGCCACGGAAACCGGACAGATCCCGATCGTCACGGCCCACTCCAACAAGCGGCGCGCAGCGGCGCTGTTGACCCACAAGGCCCCGGAGGCACCGGAGGCGTCCGAGGTGGAAGCGGCCGCTCCGCTCCGCAAGCCGTGGCTGATTCCGGCGTTCCTGACCGTCATGTCGCTTCTGCTGGTGGCTGTGCTGTGGTTCGGCTACCTCTGGACCCAGACACAGTATTTTGTCGGCGCGTCGGATGGCCGGGTGGCGATCTTCAACGGCGTCTCGCAGAACTTCGGCCCGCTTGACCTTTCACATGTGGACACCGTTTACAACATCCCGCTGGACAGCCTGCCCGTTTATCAACAGCAGCGGCTGAATTCGAGCATCTCCGCGCGGGATCTGGTGCATGCCGAACAAATCGTGGAGCAGCTCCGGATCAGTAGCCAACAGAACTGCCCCGAACCAGGGCCCAGCCCCAGCGCTGTACCGACGGAACGGGCGAGTGCCGCACGGCGCGTCACGCCGAGTCCGGCTGCCAGTGCGGAAGCCGCCCTGCCGCCGGAATGTGTAGGGGGATAAGCCATGAGTAACATCCAGACAGTGCCCCGTTCGCGGCGCAACACCGAACTGCTTCTGCTCATACTGGCGCTGGTCGTCGGCATCGGCGCCAACATGCTGGTTGGGCTGGACCAGGACCGCGCCTTTGACACCGACTTCTTCACCCAAGGCATCACCCTAGTGGTGCTCGTCCTGGCGGTCCACGTGGTCCTGCGCCTCCGCGCCAAGTATGCCGATCCGGTAATACTTCCCATCGTCACCGCGCTGAATGGCATCGGACTGGCGATGATCCACCGGCTGGACATCGCCACCGGCGACACCGCGGCAACCCGACAGCTGTTCTGGACCGGCATCGCCATCGCCGTCGTCGTCGCCGTCATCTGGCTGTTACGCGACCACCGCGTGCTGCGCCGCTTTACCTATTTGTCGCTGATCGCCAGCGCCGCCCTGCTCATCTTCCCGCTGTTGCCCTTCGTAGGCATGGAGGTCAACGGCGCCAGAATCTGGGTCAACCTGGGATTCGCAACGTTCCAGCCTGGTGAAATCGCCAAGATCACCCTCGCCATATTCTTTGCCGGGTATCTATCCACCAACCGGGACCTCATCCTGCTTGCCGGCCGTAAAATCGGTCCGCTGCAGCTGCCCCGCTGGCAGGATATGGGCCCGATGCTGGCAGCGTGGCTGGTGAGCATCGGCGTGCTGGTTTTCCAGCGCGATCTCGGTTCCTCCATTCTGTTCTTCGGACTCTTCATGGCGATGATCTACGTGGCCACCAGCCGGGTCAGCTGGGTCATTATCGGCCTGCTCATGATCGCCGTGGGCGGCTTTGTCGCCTTCCAGCTCTTTCCGCATGTCACCGCCCGCATCAACAGTTGGATCAAGGCCTTTGATCCCGAGGTCTACAACGCCGTCGGCGGCAGCCACCAGATTGTCCAAGGCCTGTTCGGCTTGGCCAGCGGGGCACTCACCGGCACGGGCCTGGGCCAGGGCCGTCCGGACCTGGTGACCTTCGCCAACAGCGACATGATCATTGCCGCCCTCGGCGAGGAACTTGGACTGATCGGCCTCTCCGCCATTGTCATGCTCTACGTCCTCTTGATCAGCCGCGGCATCCGTGCCGCTCTGGGCAGCCGGGACGCCTTCGGCAAGCTGCTGGCCACGGGGCTCTCCTTCACCCTGGCGCTGCAGTGCTTTGTGGTGATCGGCGGTGTCACCCGGCTCATCCCTCTGACCGGCCTGACCACACCCTTCCTGGCCGCCGGCGGCTCCTCGCTGTTGGCCAACTGGCTGATCGTTGCCCTGCTGCTGCTGATATCCGACGCAGCTCGCCGCCCCACCGTGACCGGCCCGGCAACCGACAGCCGTCCCCCGGGTGACCGGCCGTGGCGCCGCAGCAAGACCGACGAACGGAACACCGGATCCACGGAGGTGATCCAGCCATGAACCAGGCCATCCGCAACACTTGGGTTGTCGCCCTCGCGATGTTCGCGCTGCTCTTCGGATCGCTCACCGTGGTGCAGTTTTTCGAGGCAGAGAACCTCAACGCCAACCCCTGGAACAGCCGGACCATCTACAAGGACTTCGACAAGAACCGCGGCGCCATTCTGGTGGACGGGGATCCCATCGCCGAGTCTGTTCCTTCCGACGACGAGTTCGCCTACCAACGGGTCTACAACGAACCAGAGCTTTACGCGCCGATTACCGGCTTCTACTCACTGGTTTACGGCTCCACGCAGATGGAATCGGCGATGAACGCCCAGCTCTCCGGTTCCGGCGACGAGTTCTTCTACGAACAGATCGTGCAGATGTTTTCCGGGGGCCAGGTTGAAGGCGCCTCTGTGGAGCTGACCTTGGACGCCGAACTGCAGCAGCTGGCCTGGGACCTGATGCCCGAGGGCGTCAAAGGCTCAATCGTGGTGATGGAGCCGGACACCGGCAACATTTTGGCGATGGTATCCAAGCCCAGCTACGATCCGAACAAGCTTGCCGGCCACAACACCGAAAAGGTCACCAAGAACATGGCGGCGCTGGAGGATGTGCCAGGCCTGTCGCCGTTCACCAACGCGGCCAACGAGAGCCTGCTGGCCCCCGGGTCCGTGTTCAAGCTGGTGGTAGCGTCTGCCGCCCTGGAGTCCGGCAAGTACGACGCCGACAGCAAGCTGGACAACCCGCCCGCGCTGAAGCTTCCGGGCACCAACGTTGAGCTGCCGAACTACGTCAACGGCGGCTGTGCCGCCCGGACCACTGTCGACTTCTCTTTTGCCCTGGAGCAGTCCTGCAACACTCCGTTCGCCCAGATCGCCATGGACCTGGGTGAAGACGCGATCGCCGAACAGGCTGCCAAGTTCGGCTATGGCGAGTCCTACCAGATCCCTACCCATGTCACCGCCAGCCGGTTCCCCACCGGTATGAGCGACGACCTGCTCGCCCAGTCGGCCATCGGCCAGTACGACGTGCGCGTGACACCGCTGCAGGTAGCCATGACGTCCAGTGCCATCGCCAACGACGGCGTGCTGATGAAGCCGAACCTGGTCCGCACCGTCCGTGCCCCGGACCTGCGGGTCATGGACAGCCCGAAGCCCCAAGAGCTTCAGCGTTCCCTTTCCGCCGACAATGCCAAGCTGATCCAGGACTGGATGGTCAACGTGGTGGACCGCGGCATCGGCGGCCGCGCGGCGATTCCCGGCGTGAGAGTCGCGGGCAAGACCGGCACGGCCGAACTGATGGCCGGCAAAGAAGGCAACAACTCCTGGTTCACCGGGTTCGCGCCCGCGGACGATCCCCAAGCTGTCGTATCAGTGGTCTTCGAAGATGTCGATGTGGCTACCGGTTCTTCACTCGCAAGTACAAGTGCTAAGCAACTCCTAGAGGCGGTGTTAAATAAGTGAGACCTACCTCGGGTATCACATTAGGCGGCAGGTACCAGCTCACTGAACGAATCGCCATCGGCGGCATGGGTGAGGTCTGGAAGGCGCAAGACCAGGTCCTAGGCCGCATCGTCGCCATCAAGATCCTCAAGGAGGAGTACACCGGCGATCCGGGCTTCCTCAACCGCTTCCGCGCCGAGGCCCGGCACACCGCGTTGCTGAACCACATCGGCATCGCCAACGTCTTCGATTACGGCGAAGAGGCCGGATCCGCGTACCTGGTGATGGAACTCGTGCCCGGCCATCCGCTCTCGGCCATCATCGAGCGCGAGCGGGTGCTCTCCCCGGACCGGACGCTGTCGATCATCACCCAGACTGCCAGGGCGCTTGCCGTTGCGCATGCACAGGGACTGGTGCACCGCGACGTCAAGCCCGGCAACCTGCTGATCACGCCCGAAGGACGGGTGAAGATCACCGATTTCGGCATCGCCCGGCTGGCAGACCAGGTGCCGCTGACGGCAACCGGACAGGTCATGGGCACCGCCCAGTATCTGGCCCCTGAACAGGCCACAGGTCAGACCGCCACCGGGCAGAGCGATATCTACTCGCTGGGTGTGATCGGCTACGAGTGCCTCTCCGGTTCCCGGCCGTTCTCCGGAGAGTCGCAGATCGCTATCGCGTTGGCCCAGGTCAACGACACGCCGCCGCCACTGCCTGAGTCGCTCCCGCGGCCGATCCGGGCACTGCTGATGTCAATGCTGGCCAAGGACCCGGCCGACCGGCCCGCAACCGCCGAAAAACTGGCGGAGGCGGCCGACGCCATCCGCGCCGGCGACATCCGCGCCGCCGAAGCCGCCGTACCCGGCATGCTGCTGTTCGAGGGCGAGGGCAACACCGGAGTGATGACTGCCCCGGTGCCCACCACCGGGACCGCTCCCACCCGCGCCGTCAGCCCCACCGCCAGCCCCGGGACCTCCCAGTTGCCGGCCGTGGCCGGCGCCGGCGCCGCAGCCGGAGCCGCCGGCCTCGGCGCCGAACGTAACTGGACCGACGAGGACCTGGACAGCGACGATCCGGAGGAGGCGCCGCGCCGCCAGCAGAAAAAGCGCAGTCCGTGGACCTGGCCGCTGATTGGTTTGATCCTGCTTGTGCTCTTCGCCGTCGCCGGGGCGATCCTGCTGCCCATGCTGACGCCCACTGGTGGAACCGAGTCGTCGTCCTCCGCCGCCACCAGCTCAGCGACCCGGTCGTCCTCGCCGAAGACAACCGCCGCCACGCCCGTGGAAACACAGAGCGAAACACCACGCGAAACACCAAGCGAAACGCCGACGGTGGAAACCAATCGGATTTCAGCTAATGCGTTCCTGGGCCGGCAGTTCAGTGACGTCCGCGCGGAGCTCGAAAACATGGGCTACCAAGTGGTCCCGAACCCGGTGGAGAGCGGCGAATCCAAAAACACAGTCATCGACATCGCGCCAACCGGCACGGTCGAGGTAGGCACGCCGATCACGGTCACTTACTCCACCGGCCCTGGGACGGTGTCCATCCCCGGCGGGCTGGTCGGCCAGTCGGAGAGCCAGGTGCAGAGCGCCTTGCAGAATGCGGGCCTAGTTCCGCAGCGCTCTGGCGAACAACCGAGCGATCAGCCGGCTGGAACCGTGCTCAGCCTTTCGCCGGCCGGCGGCGAAGTCCCTGCCGGATCCACCGTCAGCTATGTGGTCTCCAGCGGACCTCAGCAACAGGAAACTCCCGCACCGACCCAGACCGAGTCACCCGAGGCAAAGACCCAGCCGACGACGGGCACGGATAAGGCAGGCAAGCCATGACCGGATCCCGGTTGGTTTGATGGAAGGAAGACAACCAGTGGACTCGCCGCGCATACTGGCTGGCCGCTACGAGGTTGGTGAACTCATCGGACGCGGCGGCATGGCCGACGTCCTGTTGGGCCGCGACATCCGCTTGGGCCGCTCGGTAGCGATCAAGCAACTGCGCGCCGATCTTGCCCGCGACCCGATGTTGCAGTCCCGCTTCCGGCGGGAAGCCCAAGCGGTGGCCGGGCTGAACCACCCAGCGATTGTTGCCGTCTACGACACCGGCGACATGGATCTGCCCGGAGCAGCGGCGCACGACGTCAAGGTTCCCTTCATCGTGATGGAGTACGTCCAAGGCAGGACGCTGCGCGAGTTCATCAAGGGCCACGAGCTCGGCATCGACGACTCGATCGCCTACACGCTCGGCATTCTGGCTGCGCTCGAATACAGCCACCGCTCGGGCATTGTGCACCGGGACATCAAGCCGGCCAACGTGATGGTCACGCCGGACGGAAGCGTCAAGGTCATGGACTTCGGCATAGCCCGGGCGCTGGCCGATTCGGCCGCAACAATGACGCAGACCCAGGCGGTTCTGGGAACCGCTCAGTACTTGTCCCCGGAGCAGGCCCGTGGCGAAACCGTCGACGCCCGCAGCGACCTGTATTCGGCGGGCTGCCTGCTTTACGAAATGCTTGCCGGCCGGCCGCCGTTCATCGGCGACAGCCCGGTCTCGGTGGCCTACCAACATGTTCGCGAACTTCCCGAACCTGCCAGCCGTTTCAACCCGGCGGTGACCCCGGCGCTTGATTCCGTGCTGGAGCATGCGCTCCAGAAGGACAAAGCCGACCGGTTCCAGACAGCCGCAGCATTTGCCGAAGCGCTGCGCGCGGCCTCGCACGGTGAACTGCACCAGCCGTCCGGTCCGGCAACGGAAGCGTTTCCCGCCCAGGCCGCGGCCACGGAACTGATCACTCAGCAGGCTCAGGCGGTGTCTGGGCAGACCTCGGCACTGACGCCGACGGATTACGCACCCGAGGACGACGCTGGTCCGCACACCGCCGCCTACGACCGTGAGCAGATGCCCACCGCCCTGGCAGTGGGCACTGAGCACGATATTGAACCCGAACGCCGGGCCAGGCGCCGGGCCTGGACGGTGACGCTGGTGATCGCTCTCCTGCTGGTGCTGGTGGGCGGTGGCTACTACCTGTACAACGTGCTGGTGCAAAATGCTGTCCCGGATACCGTTGCCGTGCCTGCGGTGGCAGGGATGGACCAGAACGATGCCACCAATGCCATCTGGGAAGCCGGACTCAAGCCCCGGGTGGAACAGGAGTTCAGCGACGACGTCGAAAAGGACATGGTGACTCGAACCCACCCTGGGGTCGGCGAACAGGTGGAATCGGGCAGCCAGGTGGTGGTCTACATCTCCCAGGGCCGTGAATTCGCGACTATCCCGGACAATCTGGCCGGCCGCACGGAAGCCGAAGTCAGGGACAAGCTCCGGCAACTTGGCCTGGAGCCAGGGGACAGCGAACCCGCGAACAGTGCCACCCTGCCACGGGGCAACGTGGTGACCACGAATCCCGCTCCCGGCAAGAAGGTGAAGACCGGGGCCACGGTGGACCTGATTGTGTCGAACGGGTTGGTCAGCGTTCCCAACATGGTAAACGAAACCGTCGAGGACGCGGGAGCCATGCTCGACGATGCCGCGGTCGGCCTGCCCTACCGGGTGGAAGAAGTCGAGAACGAGGTAGTGAAGGCAGGCACCGTCGTCGGACAAAGCGTCAAAGCGGGAACCAACGTCGAGCAAGGCACCGAGATCATCCTGGCCGTTGCCGTCGAGCCTCCGTCTCCCGAGCCGGAAACCGACCGGGGATCGGATCAACGCAACGACCGCGGCAATAACGGGGACGGCAACAATGGGGACGGCAACAGGGGCGAAGGCAACAACTCAGGCAACGGAAACGGCCGCGGCAACGACTAATCACCTAGTGCCGAGGTAGCCCGACGCTGCGCTCCGCGACCCACCGCAGGTGCTTGTCTGCGCTGGTCTTGTCGGCGCCGGGTATTGTTAGCGCCGGCTAGTCAGTGGGAAATCAGCGGGCTGAGCGTGGCAGCACGTACAGCCGTGCCCGCTGCGCCCAGCGATTCCAGCCAGTTGCCCAGCATCAAGTAGCCGCCTTCGGTCAACACCGATTCGGGATGGAACTGCACGCCCCACAGGGGTGCGCTCCGGTGGGCCAGGCCCATCACCACTCCGCTCTCGGTCTCCGCGGTGATCTCGAGTTCGGCAGGAATAGTACTGCGCACCGCGGCCAGGGAATGGTAGCGGGTGGCGGTGAACGGGTTCGGCACGCCTTCGAAGGCGTTCTGGTTGCGGTGGGTGACGTCGGACGTCTTGCCGTGCATCAGTTCGGGGGCATGGGTCACGGTGGCTCCGTAGGCCTCGGCCAGCGCCTGGTGCCCCAAACACACACCGAACATCGGCTTCGCCTCCCGGCCGCACCAGCGGATCAGTTCGATGCAGATGCCGGCTTCCGCGGGCGTTCCGGGGCCGGGGGAGACCAAGACGCCGTCGCGGGCTCCGGCCAGTTCCACCGCCTCATCCAGCGTGACGTCGTCGTTCCGCACCACGGTTGTTTCCGCACCCAACTGCTGCAGGTAGGCGACCAGAGTGTAGACAAAACTGTCATAGTTGTCGATGACGAGGATGCGCGGGGATTTGCTCATGTGACGATCGGGCCAATCGTGTTGCGGATGGGAGACTGGTGGAGCCGGCGGCAAGCCCCGATCCGGATAACGGGAGCCCTGCGTCAACCAGCAGCACTCCACTATGATCTGCCCGCGGCAGCGCTCCCGGCAAATGCGCGGCGGCGAACGTCACATACATTGGCTAGACTGAACAATTAGACGGCCCGACGGCGGTGGACTCGCGTGGAGACTGCCGCCCGGTCCAAATGCCAACCGCCCCTGTTGCCCCGGAGGATCTGTGCCCGAGTCGAAGCGCCGCAAGAGGACCGAACGGCGTCCCGAGGAATTGACTGCCAAGGGTAACCCGCCCAATGCCGTCTGGTTCAAGCCGGTGATGTTCGGCCTCATGATCGTGGGTTTGCTGTGGATCATCGTTTTCTACATCACGCAGGGAGCGTGGCCGCTGCCGGCCGCAGGGTCTTGGAACATCATGATTGGTTTCGGCATCGCCATCGCCGGATTCCTGATGACGACCAGGTGGCGTTCGTAGGCAGTGGTGCTGGTCGATAACGGCATCTACGTCAACGGCGTACGTGCCTCCACCCCGAAAAACCTGGAGCAGACGTTCAACGAACTGCACCGGTACGGTGGGATGGCGTGGATCGGCCTCTACAGGCCAAGCGAGCCTGAACTGGCCACCGTGGCAGCTGAGTTCGATCTGCACTATCTGGCCGTGGAAGACGCCCTGCGCGGCCACCAGCGCGCCAAGCTCGAACGGTACGGCAGCACGCTGTTCACCGTGCTCCGGCCCGCCCGCTATATGGATGAGACGGAAAAAGTGGAGTTCGGCGAACTCCACGTCTTCATGGGGCAGAATTTCCTGATTACCGTCAGGCACGCCGAGTCGCCGGACCTGTCGCGCGTACGGCATCGGATGGAAGCTGTACCTGATCTGCTGGCGGCGGGCCCGCAGGCGGCGCTTTATGCGGTCTTGGACCAGGTCGTGGATGAGTACGAGCCGGTGGCGTTCGGCCTGGAGAACGACATCGACGAAATCGAAGACCAACTCTTCGGCGGGGACCCCAACGTTTCACGCCGAATTTACGAGTTGCTGCGCGAAGTCATCGAGTTCCAGCGTGCCATCCAGCCGCTGGAGAGCATCATTTCCATCCTGCACCGCGGCCCGGAGGACCATGCCCTGGACCTGGAGGTGGCCCGAGGGCTGCGCGACGTCCAGGACCACGTGATCCGGCTAACCGAGCGCGTCAATGCTTTCCGGGCCGTGCTGCAGAATGCCCTAAGCCTCAGTTCGACGCTGCAGGCGCAGAAACTCACAGAAACCAGCGTCGCCCAAAACGAGCAGGTCAAGCGGATCTCGTCATGGGCAGCGATTCTCTTCGCTCCGACTCTTGTCGCAGCGATCTATGGAATGAACTTCCAGGCGATGCCCGAGCTTCACTGGCCCTTGGGCTACCCCTTCGCTCTGCTCCTCATGGTCCTGATGGCCTTGGGGCTCTATTGGTTCTTCAAACGCAATAAATGGCTCTAACCCGCACGCTTAGGTGAAACGCCAGGCGCCCGCTCCCGGATCCGGGAACGGGCGCCTGTCTTGTTTACGGGCTGCGGAGAGCTACGGCGCGGAACGGTCAGCCTTCGTCGACGGCGGCGATTACGGCAGCAGTAACCGCCGGTGCTACCCGCGAATCCAGCGGGCTGGGAATGATGTAGTCGGCGGCAAGATCGTCCCCGACGATGTCCGCGATGGCGGTGGCAGCTGCTACCTTCATCGCGGACGTGATCCGGCGGGCTCCGGCATCCAGGGCTCCGCGGAAGATGCCCGGGAAGGCCAGCACATTGTTGATCTGGTTGGGGAAGTCGCTGCGGCCGGTGGCCACGACCTTGGCGAACTTGGCCGCCGTCTCCGGGTGTACTTCCGGGTCAGGGTTGGACAGCGCGAAGATGATGGCGTCGTCGGACATCTTCTCCAGCGTCTCTTCCGGGATCGTGCCGCTGGAAACGCCGATGAAAACATCCGCGCCGTCGAGCGCCTGCGCGCTGCCGCCGGTGGTGCCGCGCGGATTGGTGCGGTCCGCGTAGGCAGCCTTGATGTCGGTCAGGTCGCCGCGGTCCTTGTGGATGATGCCGCGTGAATCCAGCAGGGTCACGTCAGCAACGCCGGCAGCCAAGAGGATCTCGGCAACGGCAATGCCGGCAGCGCCCGCTCCGGAGATGACCACCTTGAGCGAGGACAGTTCGCGGTTGACCACCTTGGCGGCGTTGGTCAGTGCGGCGAGAGCAACGACGGCGGTGCCGTGCTGGTCGTCATGCATGACCGGCATGTCCAAGGCTTCAATCAGCCGCGCTTCCAGTTCGAAGCAGCGCGGCGCGGAGATGTCCTCTAGGTTCACGGCGCCGAAGCTCGAACGCAGCCTCACCAAGGTCTCAATGATCTCGTCGACGTCGGTGGTCTCCAGGACCAAGGGGATCGAATCCAGACCGGCAAACTGCTTGAAGAGGGCCGCCTTGCCCTCCATCACCGGAAGCGATGCGGCCGCACCGATGTTGCCCAAGCCCAGGACCGCGGTTCCGTCGGAGACCACGGCCACCAAGCGTGAGGCCCACGTGTACTTCTGCGCCAATTCAGGGTCAGTGTTGATCGCACGGCTGACCTGGGCTACTCCGGGGGTGTAGGCGATGGAAAGGTCACGCTTGCTTTCCAGCGGGGCAGTGAGGCCGATCTGCAGCTTGCCGCCCTCGTGGGCACTGAAGATTTCCTCGCTGGTGAGGTCGATTCGTGCGGAGTTGCCGGTTTCGGTAGTCACGTATGTTTCCTTCTGTTGATCCTTCCCATCACGGAAGGGCGCATGGGTGGCCCGGCCTGGCACAGGCTGGCAGGAGCAGGTCCTCGATAAGACCCGGCAGGCCGTGCAAAACGCGAGGACCCGACATTCATTCGACTGTCAACTGGGTTCGGGACGGCCGGCGCAGTCCTTGGCTGGTCGAGCCAGGGACCGGATTTTTAACGTTACCCGACGGCCGGGTTGCCGGGCCCGCTTGTGTCTCTTGCCGTCGGATTGTGTCGCCCTCCACGGTAAGGCATGCCACGCTGCATGGGTTGGAGTCTAAGTTGTCCACGTGTTCACACTTGTAGACCGAAGTTATCCACAGGCGTGCATAACTTTGGGGATTATTCCCGATTCTGCCCCTTCATCGCCGGAATCGCGTTATCCACACCTGTGGAACTACATGTGTGTAACTTATCCTCACTGTGGACAACGCCTGTGGATAAAACCGTTTTTCCGCCGAACGCGACCGGTTTCTCTCCACAGTTTCACCCACAGGCTGGGGAAATAAGAAGACGGGCAGGTGCCGCAGTCCGAAAAGGACTGAAGTACCCGCCCGCCTGAGGCGAACCTGGCTTGTTTAGCCGAAGGCCTTGAGCGCCGTCACTGCCACCAGGAGCAGGAAAATGCCTGTGAGACCTCCGAACTGCACGATGCTGCGGTTTTTACCCTTGGGCGCGTAGGCCAGCACCACCGCGGACAGGGCGCCGACCAGCAGACCGCCCAGATGTGCCTGCCAGGCTATTCCGGCCACCACAAATCCCAGCACGGCATTGATGCCGATCAGCACCAACAACGACCGCACGTCGCCGCCACGCTGCCGCTGCACGATGAACAAGGCCCCAAAGAGTCCAAAGATCGCCCCCGAGGCGCCAACCACTGGAACATTGGGCGCTGAAAGCAGGAGCACGCCGACCGATCCGCCGAAGCCGGACAACAGGTACAGCGCCAGGAACCGCAGGCGGCCCAGCAATGGCTCCAGATGCCGGCCCAGGATCCACAGGGCGTAGAGGTTGAAGGCTATGTGCAGCAGAAAGTTCGGCGAATGCAGGAAGGCCGAAGTGATCATCCGCCACGGTTCCGCCGGCAGGTAAGGATTCGGCAGGGTGTACAGCGGAGCGTACAAGAACTGTTCGGTGAAGCCCGGGATCACCCACTGCAGCAGGTACGCGACGGCGCAAATGCCGATTAAGGTCAAGGTCACCACCGGCCGGCCCATCACCGCGGCTCCGCCGTAGACCGTTCGTACTGACGGCGTGCTTCGGGATGTTTCCCTGACGCAATCGACGCACTGGATGCCTACCGAAGCCGAGCGCTGGCATTCGGGGCAGGCCGGGCGTCCGCAGCGCTGGCAGCGCACATAGGAGACGCGGTCTGGATGCCGCGGGCAGACAGGGACATCGGTCTGCGGCGGTTCGGCTGGCATTCCGTAGGACATGGGGGCGCTCCTGCTGGGACATGGTCCCCGCCCGGCGTTCCGGGCGGGGACGGTAGGCAACTTAGAGCTGCTCTACGGTGATGTTGTTGATGACCACATCTTCCAGCGGCTTGTCACGCATATCCGTGGCCACAGCATTAAGAGAATCGACGACGGCGCGCGAGGCTTCGTCGGTGACGTCGCCAAAGATCGTGTGCTTGCCCTGGAGCCAAGTGGTGGGGACGGTGGTGATGAAGAACTGCGACCCGTTGGTGCCGCGGCCGCCCTGGATGCCTGCATTGGCCATGGCCAGCTTGTACGGTTCGTTGAAGTTCAGGTCCGGGTTGATTTCGTCGTCGAATTGGTAACCCGGGCCGCCGATTCCCTGGCCCAGCGGGTCTCCGCCCTGGAGCATGAAGTCCTTGATGATGCGGTGGAAGATCACGCCGTCGTAGAGGGGAGCGTTGGTCTCTTCACCGGTTTGCGGGTGCTTCCAGGTGATTTCGCCGGTGGCCAGTCCCACGAAGTTCTTCACGGTCTTCGGGGCGTGGTTGCCGAACAGGTTCACCACGATGTCCCCGTGGTTGGTATGGATAGTGGCTTTAGCTGTAGCAATAGCAGTCATGGCACCATTCTTCCACGCCGTTTTGCGCCGAAGCCCGACTGTGGCCGGTTCCGCGGTGAGTGAAAATCCTCGGCATTCCTTGATCGGCATAGCCGTGCCCAAGCACAGGAAGTAGGCTGATGAGCGACCGTCACCATCTCCGGGAGGTAGTAGTGAAGAAGACCCATCGAGTAGCCCGCGATGCAGAAGGCAACATTTTTGTCGCCGTAGGAACGGCAAAGGACTGGGCCTCTCCCAAAGTGGAAGCCGCTAGGAATTGGGCCGTCCCGCGGATTGAAAAAGGTATTGGAACCGCAGCGAAGGACCTTTCGCACGGCGTCGCCACTGTAACGCCTCGGCTTCAGGAGAAGCTGGACAGCTTGGCCCCGATGATTTCCCATGCCGTGGATGAAGCGGCACCGCGGATCCAGGTCACCCTTGACCGTGCAACCCCGGCCATCACGCATGCCCGCGACAAGGTGGTCAGCGAGTACATTCCGACCGTCTCAGCCCGGATCGGCGCAACCGCAGACCAGGTCGCCAGGGCCTTGGACAAGGACGCCGTGCCTCCCTCGGTTCAAGCTGCCCTGATCAAGGCAGGCGGATCCAAACGGGCTATCAAGAAGATCCAGAAGGCGGCTGCTGAGAGAGCGAAGCTGACCGCCATGGAGCTGCACAAGGCCCACAAGGCAGGTGCCGGAAGCGCCAAGCTGTCCGCCGCCAAGGGGCTCCAAGAGCAGCAAAAGTCCGGCGGCGGCAAGGTTTGGCTGATCCTGGGCATTCTCGGTGCAGCAGCCGTGGCCGCGGTGGCCGCCTGGCGCGCAGCACGGCCGGTCGAAGATCCGTGGAAGACACCGGTCCAGCCCACCACCCCGGCTGCCGCACCGGTACCGGGACCCACCACCACCGGAACACCGACTGCAACAACCGCTGAAACCAGTGCGGGAACCACTTCTGCTACCGGCTCGGCCAAGCATGCTGTGGAAAACGTGGGTGCAGATGCTGCAGCGGGAACTGCCCCGGGCCAAACTGCCGCAGCAGCTGGTGCCTCCAGTAACGGCGCCTCCAGCTCGGCTCGTTCGGCCGGGCAGAAGGCGGCTGAAGTTGCCGACAAGGCGGAGGGAAAGAACGCCAAGGAGTAAGTCCTAACGAACCAACCCGACCTGCGAATGGGAGCTCCCGGATGGGGGCTCCCATTCGACGTTTCAGGGCGCAGCCAGGCGCAGCCCGCGCCTCCCCGCGCACCAAGAACACGGCTGATAGATTCATGCCGTGAAGAGCGCCGCGCCCGGGGTATCGATCATCATTCCGGCCTTCAATGAAGAGTCCGTCATCCGCCAGTGCATCTATGCTGCCCTGTGCCAGTCCGTGGCGCCAGCGGAAATCATCGTGGTGGACAACAAATCCACCGATGCAACAGCAGACTTGGTCCGCCACATGCAGGACGAGTACCCTGACGTGCCGCTGATCCTGCTTCAGCAGGATGCCGAACAGGGCCTGATTCCCACCCGCAATTTCGGTTTCGCCCACGCAACCGGAGAGATCCTGGGCAGGATCGACGCGGATTCAGTGCTGGAACCTGACTGGGTCGAGCAGGTGCAACGCGCCTTCGCCGATCCGGAAGTGATGGCGTGCACCGGCCCGGTGCTGTACTACGACATGCCGATGCGCCGCTTCGGGTTGCAGGCCGACGACCGCATGCGCCGCTTTGTGTTGAAGCTGGCCAAGAAGCAGTACCACTTCCTCTTCGGATCCAATATGGCCATCCGGCGCGGAGCCTGGGACATCATCAGCCAGGAGGTTTGCCGTGATGAAGAGGACCAATTGCACGAGGACATCGATATTTCGGTCCATCTGGCCGACCACGCTCTCAGGATCCAATACGTGCCGGAAATGATCAGCGGCATGTCTGCCCGGCGGTTGGAAGATTCGCCCAAGGACTACCGGTACTACGTCACGCGCTTCGAGCGGACGTACAAAGCGCACAAGATCGACCGCCGCGTGCTTCAGGTGCCGATGCTGATCTTCATGACCGTGTACTACCCGGCAAAACTGCTGCGCCGGGTCCACCAAGCCCGCACCCAGCTGCGCGTTCCCCGCGGCGGCCTCTAGCCGGCTATTCCCGGGGCGGGCCGGTGGCTTCCGAGGCCGGCGCCGGAGCAACCAGTTTTGGCCGGTTCTGGGCTAGCACAACGGCGGCCAGCCCGGCCAGGATGAGGCCGAGCCCGAGGTAGGTGCCCCACGGCAGGCTCTGACCGAGGAAAATGGCCGCCAGCAGCGCTGCTCCCGGAATTTCCAGCAGGATGAACATGGAAACAACCAGCGGGCTCAGCACGGCCAGCAGGTGGTTGAAGACCGAGTGGCCCAGCAACTGGGCGACGACGGTCACGCCAATGATGCCGACCCAGGCATCAACAGGGAACCCGACCAGCGGTTGGCCGAAGGCCAGCGCCATCACCAGCAGGATCACCGCGCACAGACCGTAACAGATGGTGGTGTACGGTCCGGTCGAGAGCCGGCGGCGGACCCGCCCTCCGGCCATCGTGTAGATTCCCGCCATAGCTCCGCCGATCAGGCCAAGCAGGTCGCCCAGGAGCGCCTCGCTGGAGACCCGCAGGTCGAACCCGGAAATCACCAGCACCCCGACGAAGGCGAGACCGACGCCGGACAAGATTAGCCGCGAGGCCTTGACTCCTCGAAGCCGATTAAACAGAACTATCCATGCCGACTGCAGGCAGACCAGAGCGGTCGCCGCCGCCACGGAGGTCAATTGCAGCGCCGTGATGAAACAGGCGAAGTGGAGTGCCAGCGCGGCCGCCGCCAGCGCGCTGTAGCCAAGGTCCGACGTCGTGAGTTGCCGGAACTCGCGGCGCTGGCCGATGGCTGACGGAACTCCCATCACCACGGCACCGAGCATGTTTCGCCAGAACGCGATGGCGAGGGCCGGCGCTGCAGTGGCCGCCATGATGGGACCAGAGGCGGAAATGCCGAGCACAGCCAGCGTGGCCAGGAAAATGATCACCACATCAGCGTAGGGGCGACCCGGGGCAATCACGCATCCGGCGCACATGCAGAGAGGCCCCGATCCGCAGATCGGGGCCTCTCTCGTCCGGTGGAGGCAAGGGGACTCGAACCCCTAACCCCCTGCTTGCAAAGCAGGTGCGCTACCAATTGCGCCATGCCCCCGGAGGGTTTCGGCCGGTATCTGCCGGCCGAGACGGAGTCAGTCGACTTTATCAGTCGCCTTGCTCCATGCGGATCTCTCCGCTTCGGATTCCTGCCACTTCTTATAAGCGAACACGCCCGCAGCCGCGGCTGCCAACAGCAGCAACTTCTTCACGGTGTCCTCCCGAAATCGGTGGGATGGGTAAATCCGTGGGCGTACCAGGACTTGAACCTGGGACCTCTTCGTTATCAGCGAAGCGCTCTAACCGCCTGAGCTATACGCCCCCTGCCCTTGCGGGCCGAGATACGACTTTACAGTACGCCGGGCCGGAACTTCAAATCGGCTCAGTCGTCCGTCAGTGTGACCCCGATGCCGCCCACCAGCGTGGCCGAGATGTTGTACAGCACCGCGGACAACATGGCCAGCGCGGTCAGCAAGACCACGTTCACGACGGCGATGATGGTGGCGAACGATGCAACCTGTCCCAGTGATGCATAGGAGCGCAGGTCGAAGCCGCCGCCCTCAGTACCGGCAATTTCGCTCAGCAGCCCGTTAACGCGGTCGAAGATGCCGGTGATGTCCAGCGTTGTCCAGAGCACGATCGACGCCACCACGGTGACGATGCCCAGGGCAACGGAGAGCAGGAAGGCCATCTTCAACACCGACCACGGGTCCACCTTGCTGACCAGCAGGCGGGCACGGCGGACCTTGGCCTTCGGCGCCGGCCGCACCAGTCCGGGCTGCCCGGCGGGGCGCTGCCCGCCGTTGGCCGGACGCTGCCCGCT
>NZ_JBNHFF010000007.1:0-196377 GCF_059089965.1 Arthrobacter sp. SPT-J7 | reverse complement strand
GCACCGGCTCCGTCCGGGCCGGCTTCATCCGCGCCAGAATCAACGCGATCGCCGCCTCACGCTCCTCCTGCGACGGCAACCGCCGGCCCTTCCCGGAGACCGGTTCCCGCTCAGCGTTCTCCTCCATGACCCAACCCAACCAGCCGGGTAGGACAATTTAAGATCGTGCCAACTACTGAAGTCCGAGTTGGCGGACGGTGGCCAAACAGCCAGACTAGGTGATCGGCAACGGGAGTCAGTGGGCAGCTTGCGCTGGGGAAATAGCGGTGATGAAGAGTGGGTGGGGCGACAGGTGTGCCGCCCGACAGCAGTGGCGCGATCCTCCCCCGCCCGTGCCCCGGTGCGCTACTCCCCCGCCGACGCCGGTTCAGCCGGTCGGAATGCCTCAATGCCTTCGAGCAGTCGGGCCAGTTCGCGACGACTGCTTCCGGGCAGCGGTTGCAGTGGCAGGCGGGGGTCGCCGGCGTCGATGCCAGCCGCCCTGGCCAGGCCGTACAGGTTGCTGAGGGGCCTGAGCGTCCCAAAGTAGGCCATCAACGGTGCCAGCACGGCGCGCGCCGCGTCTGTTGCTTCCATGTCACCTGCCTCCAGGGCATCGCGCAGCAGGCGGTAGTGCGCCGGCAGGACCGCGATCGGTCCGCCGTGCCAGGCGTCGGCGGCGAATCCGGCTTCAGCGATCAAGGCATCGCCGCTCATGCCGTGGCTGAAGTCCTTCACCTCTGCGGGCAGCCGCCGCCGGAGTTCTTCATAACGTGTACGGAAGACACCGGCGTCAGGAGCAGACTCCTTCACGGCAACGATGTTCGGTTCAACTGCAAGTTCCGCCACCAAATCCAGGCTAAAGCTGAACTGGGTGGTGCGCGGATTGCTATACAGGCACACCGGGAGCGCCGACTGCCGCGCGGCCGCAACGCATTGGGCTGCGACTTCCTCGTCGGTCAACGGATAGTAGGAGACGGTGGAAACCAGCAGCCCATCGACCCCCGCCGCCGCGGCGTCGTCGATGTTTTGCAGGAGTTCACGGGTGCCCACGGCGCTCACGCCCGCACACACCGGCAGCCCGGGGCGCACTGTTTTCGCCGCTTCCACAGCCGCTGTGACGACATCCCGCCGTTCCGCACGGTCCAAATAGGCGAAGTTGCCGGAGCTGCCAAGCACGGTGATGGCGTCGACGGGCGACTCGGCCACTGCGGAAACGTGGCGGCTCAACTCCGCGAAATTGACGCTACCGTCGTCGTGAAAAGGAGTCACCGGATAGGCAATGAGACCGCGGAAGGGATTCATCCCGCTATCTTAGGTCAGCGCGGGAGCCGCCAGGACACAGCAAGTGCCGGTGATGGACGACGGCGCCGTGCAGCGGGGCACAGGCGTCGCTGGCAGAAGGAAGCCAAAGGCGTCCTCGAACCGGGCGGTGGTTAGCCGAAGACGGGGCCGCCGATGAAGGGGTCAACCGCCAGAGCCAGGAACAGAACCGTCAGATAGCTGATGGAGCCATGGAACACGCGCATGGCGCTCTTGTTCGTGGCGGCCGGGGTTTCGGTACCCCGCTTGGCCAGCGCGTACAGGCGGTGCGATTCGTACACAAAGTAGCCACCGCTCACCAGTGCCACGATGGTGTAGACCCAGCCAGCGCCGCCGACCGGAGCCAGCAGCAGCGAGCAGGCCAGCGTGGCCCAGGCGTACAGAACCACCTGCACGGATACCTGGCGGGCGCTGGCGATGGCGCCAAGCATCGGGACGTTGGCGGCGTTGTAATCGTCGCTGTACTTCATCGACAGCGGCCAGTAGTGCGGCGGTGTCCACAGGAAGATGACCATGAACAGGATCACGGCGGGCCAGGCCAGCGTGTTGGTCACTGCGGCCCAGGCAATCAGCACCGGGAAGCATCCGGCGGCGCCGCCCCAGACAATGTTCTGCGAGGTACGGCGCTTGAGGATCAGGGTGTAGATGACGACGTAGAAGAAGATCGCGCCGACGCCGAGCATGCCGGCCAGCGGATTGGCACCGAACCAGAGCAGCGCGACGGCCACAACGCCCAGCACCCAGGAGAAGACCAGAGCCTCACGGGGGGTGAGCTCACCGGTCACCAGAGGCCGGTTCTCCGTCCGGTGCATGAGCTTGTCCATGTCCCGGTCGATGTAGCAGTTGAAGGACCCGGCGGACCCCGCGGCCAACGCGCCACCGATCATCGTGGCGGCCATCAACCAGAGGTCAGGGAAGCCGCCGTGGGCGAAGATCATCGTGGGCAGGGTGGTGACCAGCAGAAGTTCCATGACACGGGGCTTCGTGAGCGCTATGTACGCTTTGGCCTTGCGCGAAAAGCCGGGCTTGGCCGGAACGGCCAACGCCTGGTCCGGCACGGTCTGCATATTCAAGGAAAAACCACTCAGTTCTGCTGGAGTCCATCTGACACACGAAAACGCCCGGCCGCTGAGGGCGGGTCAAGGTGCACCTACATCATACTCCTTCTATCTGTCGTAGAAACCGACACACGCGGTGGCCGCGCCGGCTGGGGCAAAACAATGGGGGCCTGTGTGACTGTTCGCACCGTATAGCTTCCTGCGCATTGCAGGCCCAACGGATAGAGTGGGGACCGAGCGCCAATCCGCGGGGATGTGGCGCAACAATGCTCAAGGCAGTATGAACGGCGTAGTCCACCGGGTCCGCGGCTGCGGGCGCCTTTTCCGGACCGTCGATGCTGCTGATGTCGATCAGAAAGGGCCCCTTGGTGCCGCATATGCAAGATCAGGAATTGTCGTGGACGTCGCTGGACCAGCGGGCGGTGGACACGGTGCGCGTGCTCGCCGCCGATGCCGTGGAGAAGGTCGGCAACGGCCACCCCGGCACCGCCATGAGCTTGGCGCCGGCCGCCTACTTGATCTTCCAGCAGTTCATGCGGCACGACCCGACGGACCCGCACTGGGTGGGCCGCGACCGCTTTGTCCTCTCTCCCGGCCACACCTCGCTGACGCTGTACATCCAGCTGTTCCTCTCCGGCTACGGCCTGGAACTGGACGATCTGAAGGCCCTGCGGACCTGGGGTTCGCTGACACCGGGCCACCCGGAGTACAAGCACACGCCGGGTGTTGAAATCACCACCGGTCCGCTGGGCCAGGGCCTCGCCTCCGCCGTCGGCTTCGCCTATGCGCAGCGCCGCACCCGCGGCATGTACGACGCCGATGCTGCCGCCGGGGAGAGCCCCTTCGACCACACGGTGTGGGTGATCGCGTCCGACGGCGACCTCCAGGAAGGCGTCACCTCGGAGGCCTCGTCGCTGGCTGGGCACCAGGAACTGGGCAATCTGGTGGTGCTCTACGACGACAACAAGATTTCCATCGAAGACGACACCGACATCGCCTTCACCGAGGACGTGCTCAAGCGCTACGAAGCGTACGGCTGGCACACCCAGCGCGTGGACTGGACCGAAACCGGTGAGTACGCCGAAGACATTCCGGCCCTGTTCGAGGCGTTGAAGGCCGCGAAGGCCGAAACGTCCCGGCCCTCGATCATCTCGTTGCGCACCATCATCGGCTGGCCGGCCCCCAAGAAGCAGAACACCGGCAAGATCCACGGCTCGGCGCTGGGCGCCGAGGAAGTCGCCGCCGTCAAGGAACTGCTCGGCTTCGATCCGGAGCAGCACTTCGCCGTGGAGCAGGAGGTGCTGGACCACGCCCGGCAGGTTGCCGCCCGCGGCAAGCAGGTCCGCGCGGACTGGGACGCCGGCTACCAGGCGTGGCGGGAAGCCAACCCGGAGAACGCTGCCCTGCTGGACCGCGTGCAGGCTTCGGAGCTGCCGCGAGGCTGGGAGCAGGCGCTGCCCGAGTTCCCCGCTGGCAAGGACGTCTCCACTCGCGCTGCCTCCGGCAAGGTGCTCAACGCCATCGGTCCGGTACTCCCGGAACTGTGGGGTGGCTCGGCCGACTTGGCCGAATCGAACAACACCACGATCGAAGGCGCTCCGTCCTTTATTCCGGAGTCGCGGCAGACCGATATGTGGTCCGGCGGCCCCTACGGCCGGGTGCTGCACTTCGGCATCCGCGAGCATGCGGCAGCGTCCATCGTCAACGGCATTGTGCTCAGTTCCAACACCAGGGCGTTCTCCGGAACCTTCCTGATCTTCAGCGACTATCAGCGGCCGGCCATCCGGCTGGGCGCACTGATGGGCGTGCCCTCCATCTACGTGTGGACGCACGATTCCATCGGCCTCGGCGAAGACGGCCCCACCCACCAGCCGGTGGAGCAGCTGGCGAGCCTGCGCGCCATCCCGGGCCTCGACGTCGTCCGCCCTGCCGATGCCAACGAAGTGGCCCAGGCGTGGAAGGCGATGCTGGAGAACCACAGCAACCCGGCCGGCATTGTGCTCACCCGGCAGAACCTGCCGGTCTACGACCGCGGAGATGCCGGCTTCGCCTCCGCCGATAACGTGGCCAAGGGCGCGTACGTCTTGGCCGAAGCCCAGTCCGGCGGCACCGACGCCACCCCGCAGGTGATCCTGCTGGCCACCGGCTCCGAAGTGCAGCTGGCCGTCCAGGCCCGCGAAACGCTGCAGGCCGACGGCATCGCCACCCGCGTGGTTTCCGTGCCGTGCCTCGAGTGGTTCGCCCGCCAAGACGCCGCCTACCGCGAATCCGTGCTTCCGGCCGGCGTCAAGGCGCGGGTCTCGGTGGAAGCCGGCATCGCGCAGTGCTGGGAGGGCCTGGTCGGCGACGCCGGCCGCAGCGTGTCCCTGGAGCACTACGGTGCCTCCGCCGACTACAAAACCCTGTTCCGCGAATTCGGCATCACGGCCGAGGCTGTTGTCGAGGCCGCCCGTGACTCGCTCGCACAGATCAACAACTCCTAAGGAGGACGCGATGTCCAACCCGAATACCCAGGCTCTCTCCGATGCCGGTGTCTCCATCTGGCTCGATGATCTCTCCCGCGAACGGATTAGTTCCGGGACCCTGAAGGCGCTGATCGACGAAAAGAACGTTGTGGGCGTCACCACCAACCCGTCCATCTTCGCCGCGGCCCTGCAGGACGGCCGCAGCTACGAGGCACAGGTGAACCAGCTGGCCGCCGACGGCGCCGACGTGGACACAGCGGTTTTCGCCATCACCACGTCCGATGTGGCCGAAGCCTGTGACCTGTTCTCCGCACTCGCCACGGACACCGACGGCGTGGACGGCCGGGTGTCGATCGAGGTGGACCCGCGGCTGGCCCGCGACACCCAAGGCACCGTCGCCGAGGCCAAGCACCTGCAGAAGGCCGTGGGCCGGACGAACGCGTTCATCAAGATTCCCGCCACCACCGAAGGCCTCGAGGCCATCACCGAGACCCTAGCGGCCGGCATCAGCGTCAACGTCACGCTGATCTTCTCGCTGCAGCGCTACCGCGAAGTGATCAACGCCTTCATGCTGGGCCTGGAGCAGGCCAAGGAGAACGGCAAGGACCTGGCCAGCCTCCACTCGGTGGCGTCCTTCTTTGTTTCCCGGGTGGACAGCGAGATCGACAAGCGCCTGGACGCGATCGGCACCGATGAAGCAATCGCGCTAAAGGGCAAGGCGGGCGTGGCCAACGCCCAGCTGGCCTACCAGATCTACGAAGAGCAGTTCGCCACCGAACGCTGGCAGGTCCTGGCCGCGTCCGGTGCCCGCCCGCAGCGGCCCTTGTGGGCTTCCACCGGCGTGAAGAACCCGGACTACCCCGACACGCTGTACGTCACCGAACTGGTGGCTGACAACGTGGTCAACACCATGCCGGAGAAGACGCTGGAAGCCGTCGCCGACCACGGCAAGATCGAGGGCGACCGGATCACCGGCAGCTACGACGACGCGAACAAGGTGCTGGACCAGATCGCCAAGGTTGGCATCTCCTACAACGAAGTGGTCGAACTGCTCGAGGAGGAGGGGCTGGAGAAGTTCGTCACTAGCTGGCAGCAGCTGCGCGAGACCGTCCAGAACGCGCTGGACTCGGCACCGGGAGCTTCGAAGGCATGAGTTCGCTGGCCTTCGAAGCATCGGGAGCTGCGCTGGCCGCTGTCCGCCGGCACATCGACACCTTGGTCAAGGACCGGGTCGCGTCCCGGATTGCCGCGCAGGATAATACCCTGTGGGGCCCGGAGGCCGAAGCGGAGGCCGCAGTCCGCCTCGGCTGGGTGGATGCCGCCGCATTGTCCCGCCCGTTGGTGGCGGACATTCTGGAGCTCCGCAGGGAACTTGCCGCCGAAGGCGTGACCCGTTTCGTGCTGGCCGGTATGGGCGGCTCCTCGCTGGCCCCCGAAGTCATCGCCAATACCGCCGGGGTGGAGCTGACCGTGCTCGACAGCACGGATCCGCAGCAGGTGGGTGCCGCCCTGGCGGAACGGCTTGCGGATACCGCCATCATCGTGGCGTCCAAATCCGGTTCCACCCTGGAAACCGATTCGCAGCGCAGGGTCTTCGAGCAGGCGTTTGCCGACGCGGGCCTGGACGCCGCTTCCCGGATCATTGTGGTCACCGACCCCGGGTCGCCGCTGGATCAGGCGTCGCGCGAAGCCGGCTACCGCGCGGTGTTCAACGCCGATCCCGACGTCGGCGGGCGGTACTCCGCGCTGACCGCTTTCGGTCTGGTCCCTTCCGGGCTGGCCGGCGTGGACATCGAAAAGCTGCTTGACGACGCCGAAGAGGCAGCCGAAGTGCTCTCCGAGGACTCCGCCGACAACATGGCCCTGGCACTGGGTGCGGCGATGGCCGGTACGGAGCCGCTCCGCAACAAAATCGCCATTGTCGATGAAGGTTCCGGGATCGTCGGCTTCGGCGACTGGGCCGAACAGCTGATAGCCGAGTCCACCGGCAAGCTCGGCACCGGCGTGCTGCCGGTGGTGGTCAACTCCGGTGACCCCGAGACAGTCTCCAAAGCCGCCGATGTGCTGGTAGTCCGGCTGGTCTCTCCCGATCACGAGGTGACCCTCGGGGCTGACGAAATAGCGGTGGGCGGCAGCCTGGGCAGCCAACTGCTGCTCTGGGAGTACGCCACGGCCGTGGCAGGCCGCCTGCTGGGCATCAACCCCTTCGACCAGCCGGATGTGGAAGCGGCCAAGGCCGCCGCGCGCGGACTGCTGGAAGAGCGTCCGGAGGCAATGCTTCCTGACTTCACCGACGGTGCGGTCCAGGTACGCGGCAGCGGACTCGGCATGGGCAGCTCGCTTGACGACGCGCTCCGGGACCTGCTGGGCAAACTTGGACCGGACGGCTACCTCAGCGTCCAGGCCTATCTGGACCGCTTCGGCCAGGCGGAGCTGGAACGGATCCGCCCCCTGTTGGCCGCAGCAACCGGCCGTCCCGTCACGTTCGGCTGGGGACCGCGCTTCCTGCACTCCACCGGCCAGTTCCACAAGGGCGGACCGGCCACCGGCGTCTACCTGCAGCTGACCGGCGAAGCCGCCGCGGACATCCCCATCCCGGGCCGCGCGTTCAGCTTCGGCGAACTAATTGAAGCCCAGGCAGCCGGCGACGCCAACGTCCTGCGCGAGGCCGGCCGGCCCGTGCTGCGCCTTCACTTGGCTGACCGAGCAGCGGGCTTGCGCCAGGTGATCGACGCCGTATCCCGACTCGCCGGAAAGTAGTAATGGCACCTTCCACTCCACCCCGCCGTCCGGCAAACCCGCTGCGGGACCCCCGCGACCGGCGGCTTGACCGCATTGCCGGCCCTTGTTCCCTGGTCCTGTTCGGCGTGACCGGAGACCTTGCGCGCAAGAAGCTGATGCCGGCCGTTTACGACCTGGCCAACCGCGGACTGTTGCCGCCCAGCTTCGCGCTGGTCGGCTTTGCCCGCCGGCCATGGGACGACGCCGAGTTCGCGGCACAGGTTAAGGAATCCGTGCAGCAGCACGCCCGCACCCCGTTCCGCGAGGACATCTGGACGCATCTGGCCGCCGGCATCCGGTTTGTCGAAGGAGCTTTCGACGACGACGACGCCTTCGAGCAGTTGGGGGCCACGCTGAAGGAGCTGGATGAACAGCGCGGCACCCAGGGGAACCACGCTTTCTACCTCTCGATCCCGCCCAAGGCGTTCGAGCAGGTGTGCCAGATGCTCTCCTCGCACGGCCTCGCCCAGGCCACCGAAGATGCGCCGGGCACGCCATGGCGTCGGGTGGTCATTGAAAAGCCCTTCGGCCATAATCTACAGTCCGCCCGTGAACTGAACAACATCGTTGAATCGGTTTTCCCGGCGGACGCGGTATTCCGAATCGACCACTATCTGGGCAAGGAGACGGTCCAGAATTTGCTGGCCCTTCGCTTTGCCAACCAGTTGTTTGAACCGCTCTGGAACGCCAACTATGTGGATCATGTGCAAATTACCATGGCCGAAGACATCGGTATTGGCGGCCGAGCGGGCTATTACGACGGCGTCGGCGCGGCCCGCGACGTCATCCAGAACCACCTGCTCCAGCTGTTGGCTTTGACCGCGATGGAGGAACCAATCTCCTTTAACGCGGAGGACCTGCGGGCGGAGAAAGAAAAGGTGCTGGCCGCCGTCAAGCTTCCCGAGGATCTCTCGGCCCATTCGGCCCGGGGGCAGTACACCGGCGGCTGGCAGGGTGGCGAAAGGGTCATTGGCTATCTGGAGGAAGAAGGCTTTAATCCCGATTCGGTCACCGAGACCTATGCGGCGCTGCGGCTGGACATCCACACCCGGCGCTGGACCGGTGTTCCCTTCTACCTGCGGGCCGGCAAACGGTTGGGCCGCCGGGTGACAGAGATCGCCGTCGTCTTCAAGCGGGCCCCGAATCTGCTGTTCCCGAACCACACTGAGGACGATTTCGGCCAAAATGCGGTGGTGATCCGCGTCCAGCCGGACGAAGGGGTCACCATCCGCTTCGGTTCCAAGGTACCGGGCACCCAAATGGAAGTCCGCGACGTCACGATGGACTTTGGCTACGGGCATGCGTTTACCGAGTCGAGCCCCGAGGCCTACGAACGGCTGATCCTGGACGTGCTGCTCGGCGAGCCGCCGCTGTTCCCGCGGCACCAGGAAGTTGAGCTCTCCTGGAAGATTTTGGATCCGTTTGAGGAACACTGGGCCGAAAGCCGGACCAGGCCGGAGCCGTACTCCCCCGGCAGCTGGGGACCGGCGTCGGCCGATGAACTGTTGGCCCGCGACGGACGCACTTGGAGAAGGCCGTGATCAAAGACCTCAAAGACACCACTACCTCCAAGGTCTCGAAGGAAATCGTGGCCATGCGCGAGCAGGGCGGCGTCGTGGCGCTGGGACGGGTGCTCACCCTGGTGGTCGTGACCTCGTTGGGTCATGAGGAGGAGGCCATTTCCGCTGCCAATGCCGCCAGCCGCGAACATCCCTGCCGGATCATTGTGCTGGTGGATGCGGGATCGGAGGCCAAGACCCGCCTCAACGCCCAGATCCGGGTCGGCGGCGACGCCGGGGCAGCCGAGGTCATCGTGCTCTACGGTTATGGCCAGCTGGCGTCCGAAAGCGAGTCCCTGGTCGCCGCCCTGCTGCTGCCAGATGCCCCGATCGTGGCCTGGTGGCCGCACGGCATGCCGAAGGATGCCTCGCGCACATCGGTCGGACGGATTGCCCACCGCCGCATCACGGATTCCGGCAATGAGTCCGACCCGCAGCAGGCGCTGTTCAGCCTGCGCGACACCTACACCGCCGGCGATACCGATCTGGCCTGGACGCGGCTGACCAGATGGCGCATCCAGCTGGCCGCTGTCCTGGACCAACTGGAGCCGGCCCCGGTCACGTCCGTCGCGGTGGAGGGGGCATCCGACTCCCCGAGCACGGTCTTGCTGGCGGCGTGGCTGACATTGGCGTTGAACGCTCCGGTGACCATCGTGGAAGACCTCGCGGGCACCGGCATCCGAGGAGTGCAGATCTCGCGGACTACCGGCGACATCCGCATTCTGCGCCCCGGCCCCAGCGTGGCCGAACTCCTGATGCCCGGCCAACCGGTCCAGCGGATTTCGTTGCCGCGCCGGCCGCTGGAAGAATGCCTGGCCGAAGAGCTTCGCCGGCTCGACCCGGATGAGGTCTTCGGTGAAGTGCTGATACACGGGTTGCCCCGGACCAATTTGAGGAGCGTGCGCCGCAGTGACCGCTGAACCACACGTCATCGTCCACCCCGACGTCGCCGCCCTCGCGGCCGCGACCGCCAAGAGACTGGTCGAACGGCTGGCAGCCGTCCAGTCCGAACGCGGCGAAGCCACCGTGGTGCTCACCGGCGGCAGCCTGGGCATCAACACGCTCAAGGCGGTCGCCGCCGTTGGGCTTCCCACCGGTTTCGACTGGTCGAAGGTTAATGTCTGGTGGGGAGACGAACGTTTCGTCGCGAAGGACAGCCCGGACCGCAACGAGCGGCAGGCGCGCGAAGCGCTGCTGGACGGACTCCCCCTGGATCCAGCCCGCGTGCACCCCTTCGGCGCCGCCGGCGAATACGCCGACCCGGAGGCGGCCGCCGTCGCCTATTCCGCGGCCCTCCGGCAGGCTGCGGGTGGCGAGGGCACCAGCGGCCCGCTACCGAAGTTCGATGTGCTGCTGCTCGGCGTCGGCCCTGACGCCCACATTGCATCGCTGTTTCCCGAGATGGCCGGTATCCGAACTGAAGACCGCTCCGCAGTTGGTGAAACCGATGCGCCGAAACCGCCGCCGGAACGCGTGACCCTCACGCTGCCCGCGATCAATTCCGCGGACGAGGTGTGGCTGGTAGTGGGCGGCAGCGACAAGGCCGGCGCTGTGGGGCTGGCCTTGGCCGGTGCCAGCCCGGTGCAGGTACCCGCCGCCGGCGCGCGCGGACGCAAGCGCACCGTCTGGCTGCTGGATCAGGACGCGGCCTCCAAGCTCCCGGAGGCCCTGCTCTCGCCGGCCGAAAACGGCGACGACTAAAAGCCTGATTCTCCCGGCGCGGCCGGCGAAGAAGGTGGATCTGCGGGTTGAAGGCAGCCGGAGACGGCCACAGAGGTGTCCCTAGTCGCTCTGGCGCTGGCGGGCTGACTCGGCCCGCCGAAGCGCTTCCCGCCGTCGCCGGCGCAACTTTTCCAGCGCCTGCTCCACTACGGCCTCGGCCTCATCCGGGCTGCGCCGTTCCTTGGCGTACTCCAGATGGCTCTTGTAGGGCTCCTCGCTGCTCCGGGCCTCGGCACCGCCGCCGCCGGGCTCCCTGGCGGCTGTTTGGCCGCAGTGCGGGCAATCCCACAGCGGCGGGATATCGGCTTCGCCGAGATTGGCGAAGACCGGTGTGGTCTCGTGTCCCTTCGGGCACCAGTAGGTGACCGGGACCTTGGTGACCGGGACGACCGTCCGGCCGGTAACGGCCTGCCAACCGGCAAGCCCGGCACCCGTTTCGGAACCGACCCGGACGGCCCGGAAGGAATTCGACGGATCAACCATGTTTGCCCCCGATTACCACAATGGATGCCCCCTGCATCGGGCACCAGTCTACGGTGGGAACAGCGCAGGGTTAAGGGGTTGGGGCAAAGTCTCTCGGAATTCCGGCCGGCCGAAACCGGGCCGGAAAGCGGAGGGCCCGGCGAAGAGTTGGTGAGGATTCCGCGCTTAGGATTCGGCGCTAAAACGCATCATCAGGCCGAGAGCCACGATCACCGCGCCCCAGACCAATCCCAGAACCACCGTGAACCGGTTGAGGTTTCGCTCTGCGACGCCGGACGATCCCAGGCTGGTGGTCATGCCACCGCCGAACATGTCGGACATGCCGCCACCGCGCCCCTTGTGGAGCAGGATGAGCAGGGTCAGCAGCAGGCTGGTGATGCCGAGCAGGATTTGCAGAGTGATCTTCAGAGCTTCCACAGTGGCCTTTCGTCAGCTGTCGGGATATCCCAGTGGCGGGCAGACATCACTTTGTCAGCAGATGGTGTTCGAACCTGACAATATTAGCAAATTCGCCCGCGTCCAGACTGGCCCCGCCTACCAACACGCCGTCGACATCGCGCTCGTTCAGGATGGCGGCGGCATTACCCGCCTTCACGGATCCGCCGTAGAGCAGGCGGACGCCGGCGGCCACGGTCTCGTCGAACAGGACGGCCATCTCGGCGCGGATGGCTGCGCACATCTCCTGGGCATCATCCGGACCGGCCACCTCCCCGGTGCCGATCGCCCAGACCGGCTCGTAGGCGATGACCAAGCTAGCCGCTTGCTCAGCGTCGAGGCCGGCCACGTCTGCACGCAACTGGCTGAGCGTGTGCTCCACGTGGCCTCCGGCCTGGCGCACCTCCAGGCCCTCGCCGACGCACAGAATGGGCGTCAGCTTGTGCCGGTAGGCCGCCTTCAGCTTCGCGTTCAGCAGGGCGTCGTCCTCGCCGTGAATTTCACGCCGTTCGGAATGGCCCACGAGCACATACCTGCAGCCCAGCTTGGCGAGGAACTGTCCGGAAATGTCGCCGGTGTAGGCGCCTGAGTCGTGCGGCGAGAGGTCCTGCGCTCCATAAACGAGCTTCAGGTCATCGCCGTTGACCAGCGTCTGCACGCCGCGCAGGTCCGTGAACGGGGGGAAGACAGCAACCTCGACCCGGTTGTAGTCGTGCCGGGCATCGCTGAGCGTCCAGGCCAATTTCTGCAGCAGCGTGATGCCCTGGACGTGGTCCATGTTCATCTTCCAGTTGCCGGCGATCAGCGGTTTGCGGTCGAACTTGCCGTTGGTCGAAGTGGTCACTGCGATCTCCATCTGTGGTGCTGTGCGTCGTTTGGCGCGGCGGGCCGCGCTGTGGCTTGGGAAATTCCGGAACCAAACCGGCTAGCGGCGACGGCCCCGGCCGGCGTCAGCCGTCCAGTGCGGCCAGGCCGGGCAGTTCCTTGCCTTCGAGGTATTCGAGGCTGGCGCCGCCGCCGGTTGAAATGTGGCCGAAGGCGTCGTCGTCGAAGCCGAGGGTGCGCACCGCAGCCGCGGAATCGCCGCCACCGACGACGGTAAAGCCGTCGCTCCCGGTGAGCGCCTTTGCCACGGTGCGGGTTCCATTGGCGAAGGCATCAAATTCAAACACGCCCATCGGCCCGTTCCAGAAGACCGTATTCGCCGAATGGATCTGGTGGGCGAAAGCTTCGGCCGACTCCGGCCCAATGTCCAAGCCAATGCCCTCGGCGCCGAACGATGATGATTCGATGCTGTCCGCGGGCACCACTTCCCAGGCGGCGTCGGCGGCGAATTTCTCCGCCACCACGATGTCGGTCGGCAGGATGAACGTGCAGCCCAGTTCCTTGGCACGGGCGAGGTAGCCACGCACGGTGTCCAACTGATCCTTCTCCAGCAGGCTGGCGCCGACCTGATGCCCTTGGGCGGCAAGGAAGGTAAAGACCATGCCGCCGCCGACCAGCAGGTAGTCGGCCTTGCCCAGCAGGTTCTCGATCACGGCCAGCTTGTCGGAGACCTTGGAGCCGCCCAGCACCACCACGTACGGCCGTTGCGGGGCTTCGGTGAGACGGTTCAGCACCTGGAGTTCCGTCCGCACCAGATCGCCCTGGTAGGCCGGGAGCTTGCGGGCGATGTCGTAGACCGAGGCATGTCTGCGGTGCACTGCACCGAACGCATCGTCCACGTAGGCCCCATTATCACCGGTCAGGGCGGCCAGTTCGGCCGCAAAGGCCTCACGTTCGGCGTCGTCCTTGCTGGTTTCGCGTGGGTCGAAGCGCACGTTCTCCAGCACCAGCACTTCGCCGTCCTGCAGCCCGGCAGCTGCGTCCCGGGCTGCCGGACCCACGGTATCCTCGGCGAACTTGACGGTGACGGTCGCCAGCTCTTTCAGCCGGGCGACCGCGGGGCGCAGCGAGAACTTCTCCTCGGGCGCACCCTTGGGGCGGCCGAGGTGTGCCGTCACGATGACCCGTGCTCCGGCCTCCGCCAGCTTGGTGATGACCGGCAGCGACGCGCGGATGCGTCCGTCGTCGGACACCTTCAGCTCCGGCGATTCGCCCTCCAACGGGACGTTCAGGTCCGAACGGACCAACACGCGGCGTCCGCGGACTCCGGCGGCCAGCAGTTCATCGAGAGAATGTGCAGTCATTTCTACCTTCGTGCGGAGGACGGGTGGTGCCTACCTAGGACAGCTTTGATGCGATCAGGTTGGTCAGGTCCAACAGGCGGTTGGAGTAGCCCCATTCGTTGTCGTACCAGCCAACAACTTTCACCTGATTACCCATAACCTTAGTCAGTCCGGAGTCGAAGATCGAAGACGCCGGGTCTGTGACGATATCGGACGACACGATCGGGTCCTCGGTATAAGTGAGGATCCCGGCCCAGTGCGGGTCCGCGGCGGCCTGCTTGAAGGCCGCATTGACCTCTTCCACGGTCGCTTCTCGGGACAGCGTGGCGGTCAGGTCCGTCATCGACCCGGTGGGTACCGGCACCCGAACCGCAAAGCCGTCCAACTTGCCCTCCAACTCAGGGAGTACCCGGCCAATGGCCTTCGCGGCGCCGGTTGACGTTGGCACCAGGTTGATGGCCGCCGCCCGGGCGCGCCGCAGGTCCCGGTGCGGTCCGTCCTGCAGGTTCTGGTCCGCGGTGTAGGCGTGGATCGTGGTCATCAGTCCGTGTTCGATGCCGAACGTGTCGTGCAGCACCTTCGCCAGCGGTGCCAGGCAGTTGGTGGTGCAGGAGGCGTTCGAAATCAGGTGATGCGCATCGGCGTCGTACTCGCTGTCATTGACTCCCATCACGATGGTGATGTCCTCGTCCTTGGCGGGCGCCGAGACCAGGACCTTCTTGGCGCCGGCCTCTATGTGCTTGCGGGCGCCTCCGCTCTTGTTGAACCGCCCGGTGGATTCGATCACGATGTCGACGTCGAGATCGCCCCAAGGCAGGGCTGCCGGGTCCTTCTCCGACAGAACGCGCACTTTCCGGCCGCCGACAATCAGGTTGCCGGCGTCTACTTCCACCGTGTCCGGAAGGATGCCCAGCACGCTGTCGTATTTAAGCAGGTGGGCGAGCGTGTCCGCATCGGTCAAGTCATTGATCGCCACGATTTCGAGCTCTGTCTTCTGGGCCAGAGCTGCGCGGAAGTAGCTGCGGCCGATGCGGCCGAATCCGTTGATACCAACTCGAGTAGTCATGTGCTTCTACCTCCTGAAGGAGATTATGACCCGGTGGGTGGTGTCCCTGTATCACCGGATCGGTGCCTTGTGGGTTCGGCCTTAGCTGGCCGGGGTGATCAGCGCTGAAGCGCCGGAGCGGGCGGCGTCGAAGCGGGCGGCGATGTCGGCCCAGTTGACGATGTTCCAGAACGCCTTGACGTAGTCGGCCTTGACGTTGACGTAGTCCAGGTAGAAGGCGTGCTCCCACATGTCCAGCATCAGCAGCGGGATGGTGCCCACCGGGATGTTGCCCTGCTGGTCGTAAAGCTGCTCGATGACCAGGTTGCCGCCGAGGGGTTCATAGGCCAGCACAGCCCAGCCCGAGCCCTGCAGGCTCAGCGCTGCCGCGTCGAAGTGGCCGCGGAACGCGTCGAAGGAACCGAAGTACTCATCGATGGCCGAGGCCAACTCACCGGTGGGCTTGTCGCCGCCTTCCGGGGAGAGGTTCTTCCAGAAGATCGAGTGGTTGGTGTGCCCGCCGAGGTGGAAGGCCAGATCCTTGGACAGCTTCGGCACGTTGCCGAATTCGCCCTTGGAGCGGGCCTCGGCCAGCTGCTCCAGCGCGGTGTTCGCGCCGGCCACGTAGGTGGCGTGGTGCTTGGAGTGGTGCAGCTCCATAATCCGGGCCGAGATGTGCGGCTGCAGGGCTGCGTAGTCATAGTCGAGCTCGGGCAGTTCGTATGTGCTCATGGTTTCCTCCGTTGTCTCCCAGCCCGCGGTCCGCGGCCGGGTCGGATTGTCCAACCGGACGGAGGTTTCCGCCCGGTAGCTCTCAAACCGGTCGTCGTTGACCGGTCCCGCCGGCGTCAAACCGGCGTACTGCCCATCCTCTGTCTAGTCGTCCAGCATCTCCGGCGTGACATTGGCTTCGGTGCCCGGAATCCGTAACTCGGCCGCACGCTTATCGGCCATGGCCAGTAGCCGGCGGATCCGGCCGGCGATGGCGTCCTTGGTCATCGCCGGGTCCGCCAGGCGGCCAAGTTCGTCCAGGGAAGCTTGCTTGTGCGCCACCCGCAGTTCACCGGCGTAGCGCAGGTGCTCGGGCACATCTTCACCGAGGATCTCCAGCGCCCGTTCGACGCGTGCCCCGGCCGCCACCGCGGCCTGCGCCGAGCGGCGCAGGTTGGCGTCGTCGAAATTGGCCAGTCGGTTGGCGGTGGCCCGCACTTCCTTGCGCATCCGGCGTTCTTCCCACACCATCAGCGCATCATGGGCGCCCATCCGGGTCAAGAGCGCGGCGATGCTGTCACCGTCCCGGATCACCACCCGGTCCACTCCCCTGACCTCACGTGCCTTGGCGGCGATCCCCAAACGGCGGGCCGCGCCGACCAGAGCCAGCGCCGCTTCCGGTCCGGGGCAGGTGACTTCCAGCGCGGACGAGCGGCCCGGCTCGGTCAGCGATCCGTGCGCCAGGAAAGCGCCGCGCCACACCGCCTCCGCGTCGGCAGCCGAGCCGTTGACCACCACGGACGGCAGCCCGCGGACCGGTCGGCCGCGGCCGTCCAGCAGGCCGGTCTGCCGGGCAAGGGACTCTCCGTCCCGGACCACGCGCACCACATAGCGATTGCCGCGGCGCAGGGCGCCGCCGGAGACCACGATGATGTCGCCGCTGTGGCCGTACACTTCAGCAATGGCGGTACGCAGACGCCGGGCCGTCGCAGCCAGATCCACTTCGGCCTCAATCACAATGCGGCCCGAAATGATGTGAAGTCCGCCGGCAAAACGGAGCGTCGCGGAGACCTCCGCCTTTCGGACCTGGGACTTCTTGATGTCGAGGCGAGCAAGCTCATCCTTGACTGCTGCGGTCAGCGCCATACACCTTGTCCTTACCTAATCCTTGCTGTCCCCGAAGATGTCGTGGTAGGCACTCGCCAGTCTCAACGGATCGTGTACGGGGCGTCCGCCTGAGCTTCCTACTCTACCGAAGACCACGCGCGCACCGAGTTCTGCGGCGGCTTCCTCGAACTGCCCGCGGTTTTCGATCACCCGCGGATCGGCCAGCACCACATCGAAGCGCATGCCGGGAGCGCAGCGCTTCACCGCGGCCAGATGGTCCGACGCCGTCATGCCCGATGTTTCCTTGGTATCCACGGAGAGGTTCATGGTCAGGCATCGCCGTGCCTGGGTGTTGCACAGCGCCTCGCGCATCTCCCTCAGCATCAGGTGCGGCAGCACTGAGGTGTACCAGGACCCGGGACCCAAGATCACCCAGTCGGCGTACTCCACGGCATTGAGCGCCTCGACGCAGGCCGGGGCATCGTCGGGCAGTAGGCGAACGTCATTAACGTGGCTGTTCCGTCCGGCCGCGGCGAGCCGGGACTGGCCGGAGATCAGCGCGGTCCGTAAGCGCCCGTCCTCGTCCTCCACCAGCACATCGCCCTCGATGGTCAGCGGTACGGTGGCCATCGGCAGTACTTCGCCGCGTGCTCCCAGCAGGGCTCCGGCCCACTTGAGGCCCGCCACCGGATCCCCCAGCAGTTCCCACAGCGTGAC
Organism: Arthrobacter sp. SPT-J7; assembly: GCF_059089965.1. Taxonomy (NCBI): domain Bacteria; kingdom Bacillati; phylum Actinomycetota; class Actinomycetes; order Micrococcales; family Micrococcaceae; genus Arthrobacter; species Arthrobacter sp. SPT-J7. The sequence continues at coordinate 178,824 of NZ_JBNHFF010000007.1, read as the reverse complement.
AATCAGCAGGTTGCCCAGAGCATGGTTGTCCAGTGACTGCTGCGACCCCGGGGAGGATTTGAAGCGGTGCTGCATCACGTCGCGCCAGGTCCGGCCCCAGTCGGTGTCGTCACACAGGGCGGCCAGTGCCATCCGCAGATCTCCGGGCGGGAGAACACCGAACTCCTCGCGCAAGCGGCCGGAGGACCCGCCGTCGTCCGCTACCGTGACGATGGCGGTCAGCTCGGTGGTCAGCAGGCGCAGCGCACCCAGCGAGGCGGACAACCCGTGCCCGCCACCCAGCGCGACGACGGAAGGCGGCGCCCCGCTCTCCCCGGCCCGGCTGCGGGAGGTACCCGCGACCGGAACCAGCGGCAACGGTCCGGTCAGGATTGCCACTATTCGCGCCCTAGGTCCCGGTGCTGGACGGTCACCTTCACGCTGGGCAGCTGGGCCAACCGCTTGCCAATCTCCTCGGCGACCGCGACCGACCGGTGCTTGCCACCGGTACACCCGACGGCGATGGTTCCGTAGTGCTTGTTCTCCCGCCGGTAGCCCTCCAGCACCGGCTCCAGCGCATCCACGTAGCGATCGACGAACTCTTGGGCGCCGGAATCGACCAGCACGAAGTCACGGACCTTCTCGTCGAGTCCGGTGAAAGGGCGCAGGGCGGGAACCCAGTGCGGGTTCGGGATAAAGCGGACGTCGGCGACGAAGTTCGCGTCCACCGGCAGCCCGTACTTGAAACCGAAGCTGATTACGTTCATGCGCAGCACGATCGGACCGGAGTCGGTAAAGAGCTCCGTAATCGCCGTGGCCAGGGCGTGCACGTTCATGTCGGTGGTTTCCACCACGAGGTCGGACGAATCCTTCAGACTGCCCAGCAGTTCACGTTCGGCGGTGATGCCGTCGGAAATCCGGCCGTCGCCCTGCAACGGGTGCGGCCGCCGTCCCTGTTCGAACCGCCGGACCAGGACCTCGTCGGAAGCGTCCAGAAATAGCACCCGGTAGTGGACCCCACTGGCGGCCAGGGCATGCAGCGCCTCGCGGATATCGCGGAACAGGCTCTGGCTGCGCACGTCCACCACCACGGCCAGCTTGGGCAGCGACTGCGGCATCCGCGACACGAGTTCGGCCAGCGTTCCGAGCATCTGCGGAGGCAGGTTGTCCACCACGTACCAGCCATGGTCTTCCAGCGCGTGGGCTGCCGTCGTGCGGCCGGCTCCAGACATGCCGGTGACCACCAGGAGTTCGGATTCCACCGGTTTCTCCGGCGTCAAATCCTCGTCCACCGTCATTGTCAAACCATCCATCCCGACCACACACCCCTCGATTTCAGCTCTAGCCTAACTAAGATTCAATGATTTCGCCGGTAGCCATATTCACGGCCGGCGCGGCCTCGTCTGCGGTTCCGGGCGCCAGTTGCCGCTTCAGCGACGCCGCCATGGCGGGACCGATGCCCGGCACCTGCTGCAGCTCTTCGACACTGGCTGCCTTCAGTTTCTTGGCCGAGCCGAAATGTTTTAGCAAAGCCTTCCGCTTGGCCGGGCCCAGCCCCTGCACGCCGTCCAGTACGGAGACCGTCATGGCCTTGCCGCGCTTCTGCCGATGGTAGGCGATGGCGAAGCGGTGGGCCTCGTCGCGGATGCGCTGCAGCAGGAACAGCCCCTCGGACGAGCGCGGCAGGACCACCGGGAAATCGTCGTCGGGCAGCCACACCTCTTCCAGCCGCTTGGCCAGGCCCACCACGAACACATCGGTGATGCCCAGGTCAGCCAGTGCGCGGGAGGCCGCGGCGACCTGCGGCGGCCCGCCGTCGACCACCACAAGATTGGGCGGGTAGGCAAACTTGGTCTTCGGTGCCGGCGTCAAAGTCTCTTCGAGCACGACGGCGGTGTCCCCACCTCCTGTGGGAGGCTGCGCCGCCTGCTCTGCGGCTTCGCTGGCTGCTGCGTCCGCTGCGCCGGCTGTGCCTGCTGGGCCGGGGGCGGCCAGCCGTCCCTGATCCACCAGATAGTTCCGGAACCGCCGGCTGATGACGTCGTACATCGCCGACGTGTCGTCCCGGGCGGCGTCGCCGGTGATCGCAAAGCGGCGGTAATCGGATTTCTTCGGCAGCCCGTCTTCCACCACCACCATGGAGGCCACCACGTTGGTGCCCTGCACGTGGGAGATGTCGTAGCACTCGATCCGCAGCAGCGCGACCGGAAGATCCAACGCCTCCTGCAGTTGCTGCAAGCCCGCCGAGCGCGTGGTGATGTCGCCGGCCCGCCGGCTCTTGTGCAGCGCCAGGGCCTGTTCGGCGTTCTCCCGGACGGTGGCCACCAAGGCTGCCTTGTCGCCGCGTTTCGGCACGTGGATCTGCACCTTGCTGCCGCGCAGCGTGCTCAGCCACGCCTGCAGCTCGGCGGCGTTCTCCGGCTCCTGCGGCAGCATCACTTGGCGCGGGATCCTGTCCGGCCCGTCGGCGTCGCCGTATACCTGCTGCAGCAGGTGCTCGGCCAAGTCGGCAGTGCTCTGGTCCTCCACCTTCTCCACCACCCAGCCCCGCTGGCCGCGGATCCGGCCGCCGCGCACGTGGAACACCTGGACAGCCGCCTCCAGCTCGTCCTCCGCCAGCGCGAACACATCGGCGTCGGTGTCTTCACTGAGCACGACGGCATTGCGTTCGAAGACGCGCCGCAGCGCGGCTATGTCGTCGCGGTACCGCGCGGCCGCCTCGTAGTCGAGTTCCGCCACCGCCGCTGCCATCTTCTTCTCCAGTGCCCGGATGAACCGGTCGGCTTCGCCGCCCATGAATGCGCAGAACTCGGCTGCCAGCGCCTTATGATCCTCAGGCGAGATCCTGCCTACACAGGGCGCCGAGCATTTGTCGATGTAGCCCAGCAGGCAGGGCCGGCCGGTGCGCTGAGCGCGGTTGAACACGCCGGTGCTGCAGCTGCGCACCGGGAAAACCCGCAGCAGGGTGTCCACGGTCTCGCGGATAGCTTTGGCCGGATAGTACGGGCCAAAGTACTTCACGCCCTTGCGCCGCTCCCCGCGCATCACCTGGACACGCGGGAACTTCTCCCCCATCGTCACGGCGAGGTAGGGGTAGGACTTGTCGTCCCGGAACATGATGTTGAAGCGCGGCGTGAATTCCTTGATCCAGGTGTACTCGAGCTGGATGGCCTCCAGCTCGCTGCCCACGATCGTCCACTCCACTGACGCCGCCGTGTGCACCATGGCATAGGTCTTGGGCAGCAGGTTTTTGGGACTGGCAAAGTAGTTGTTGAGCCTTGACCGCAGGTTCTTCGCTTTGCCCACGTAGATGACGCGGCCGTGCTCGTCCCGGAAGCGGTAGACGCCGGGATTGGTGGGGATCTCCCCCGTCCGCGGACGGTAGGAGGCAGGATCAGCCATTGTCGGTCACTCCCTTCGTCCTCTCAGGTGCCGCACGGCCGGTCAGTCCGACGGCGTCTTGTTGTAGCTGTGTGAGCGGTCCTGGCCGGTCAGGTCGGCGATCGCGTCCATGATCTGGTCCGTCGCAGAACGGCGCGCCGGGAGCGAATGCCCCGGCCCAGTCCGCTCGAAGTACAGCGGTTTGCCGATCCGGACGGTGAAGTGTTTCGGCCGGACCATCATCTTCCCGGCGGGCTGAAGCTGCTCGGTGCCGATCAGCCCAACCGGCAGTACCGGTGCTCCGGTGGTCAGGGCCAGCCATCCCACACCGGTTCGCCCGCGGTAGAGCTTGCCGTCACGGGACCGTGTTCCTTCAGGATAGATCCCAAAGGCCTCGTTGCGTTCCAGCACGTCCACCGCGCTCTGCAGTGCTGCCACGCTGGCGGCCTGCTCGCCCCGTTCCACCGGAATTGAGCCGACGCTGCTGAAGAACCAGCGCATGGCGGCCCCTTTGGGCCCCCGCGTGGTGAAGTACTCGGCCTTGGCGAAGAACGCGACTTTCCGCGGCATCATGGCCTGGATGATGATGCTGTCCAAAAAGGACAGGTGGTTCGGCGCGACAATGACCGGGCCGGCGTCGGGAAAGTTGTCGATGCCTTCGATGGTCGGCCGGCAACTGCCCCGCAGGGCGGCGCGGAACGACGCACGGGTCACTTCAAAGGTCTTCATGCGGCCGGCCCCGGTGCCCCGGCAGTCGCCGGCTGCGCAACAGCCAGCCGTCCGATGACGGCTTCGAGTTCCGGCATGGAATGCACGACAGCGGACGCACCGGCGGCTTCCAGCTCGCCGTCGGCGGCAAATCCCCAGCTCACGCCGATGCCCGGGATGCCCAGATGGCGCGCGGCAACCATGTCGTAGAGTCGGTCGCCGACCATCAGCACCGGGCCGAACCCGTCCGCAGCGTCCAGCGCCGCCTGCAGGATGGGCACCTTGCCCAGGTTCGGGGCGTTCGGGGCCGGATCGTCGCCGTCGGCTCCGTGGATGCCCTCGAAGAAGGTATCCAGGCCCTTGAGACGGAGAAGTTCGCGGGCCAAGCCGGTCGGCTTCTGCGTGGCAACTGCCAGCTTCATGCCGGCTGCCAGGAGCCGCTCCAGCAGTGCGGCGATACCCGGGTACGGGCGGCTTGCGGCCATCCCGTGCTGACGGTAGCCCGCGCGGTACAGGGCGATCACTTCGCCGAGCCGCTGCTCCGGGACGCCGGCGCCGCGCAGCGAGTCGCCGAGCGGCGGCCCCACCAAGGTCGCCAGCGTCTCCTCCGGGGGAACCGGCAGCCCCGCAGCCTGCAAGGCACCGGCAAGCCCACTGGTGATGGCGCCCGCGGGGTCAACAAGGGTTCCGTCAAGGTCGAACAAGACCAGCGCAGGCATTTGAGTCACCCGGGCATTTTCCCATAGATCCGCGGATCGGCCGGGACCCATTCCCGCGGCGGAATATGTCATCCCGTCGCGGCTCACTGGCGAACGAGTGCCTCCGCGAGGAACCGGCCGGTGTGGCTTCCCTCGGCTGCCGCAACCTGCTCGGGCGTACCACTGGCAATGATCTGTCCGCCGCCGGAACCGCCTTCGGGACCCATGTCCACGACCCAGTCGGCACTCTTGATCACGTCGAGGTTGTGTTCGATGGTGATCACCGTGTTGCCTTTGTCCACCAAGCCCTGCAGCACCTGCAGCAGCTTGCGGATGTCTTCAAAATGCAGGCCGGTGGTCGGTTCGTCCAGCACGTAGACACTGCGACCGTTCGAGCGCCGCTGCAGTTCGCTGGCCAGCTTGACCCGCTGCGCCTCGCCGCCGGACAGCGTGGTGGCGGGCTGGCCGAGCCGGACATAGCCCAGTCCGACGTCGACCAAGGTCCGCAGGTGCCGGGCAATCGGGGTGAACGCGGCAAAGAAGTCCGCCGCCTCCTCGATGGGCATGTCCAGGACCTCGGCAATGGTCTTGCCCTTGTAGTGGACTTCCAGTGTCTCCCGGTTGTAGCGCGCGCCGTGGCAGACCTCGCACGGGACGTAGACGTCCGGCAGGAAGTTCATTTCGATCTTCAGCGTGCCGTCGCCCGAGCACGCTTCGCAGCGCCCGCCCTTCACGTTGAACGAGAACCTGCCGGGCAGGTAGCCGCGAAGCTTGGCCTCGTTGGTCTCGGCGAACAGCTTGCGGATGTTGTCGAAGACACCGGTGTAGGTGGCCGGATTGGACCGGGGGGTGCGTCCGATCGGGCTCTGGTCCACGTGGATCACCTTGTCCAGCTGGTCCACCCCTTCCACCCGAGTGTGCCGGCCGGCCACATGCTTGGCCCCGTTGAGCTTGTTGGCCAGCACCTTGTAGAGGATGTCGTTGACCAAGGTCGACTTGCCGGAGCCGCTGACACCGGTGACCGCGGTGAAAACGCCCAGCGGGAACTGCGCATCGATGCCGCGGAGGTTGTTCTCGCGCGCACCGACCACCTTCAGCTGGCGCTTCTTGTCCACCTTGCGGCGCTTGGCCGGAAGCTCAATCCGGCGGCGGCCGGACAAGTAGTCGCCGGTGATGGAACGCGTGTTGTCCAGCAGCTCCTGCAGGGAGCCGGAGTGGACCACTTCGCCGCCGTGCTCACCGGCGCCCGGTCCGATATCGACGATCCAGTCGGCCTCGGCGATCGTGTCCTCGTCGTGCTCAACCACAATCAGGGTGTTGCCCAGATCGCGCAGTCGGGTCAGGGTCTCGATCAGCCGGCGGTTGTCCCGCTGATGCAAACCGATCGAGGGCTCATCCAATACGTAGAGCACGCCGACCAGGCCGGAGCCGATTTGCGTCGCCAGCCTGATCCGCTGGGCCTCGCCGCCGGACAACGTGCCGGCCGCCCGCTCCAAATTCAGATACTCCAGGCCCACATCCAGCAGGAAGCGTAGCCGCGCCTGGATCTCGATGAGCACCTGGTGGCCAATCTGGGCTTCGCGGGCAGTCAGATCCAGGGTGTCCAGGAACGCGCTGGCCTCGCGCAGCGGCAGGGCGGAGATGTCCGCAATGGACTTGCCGTTAATCAGCACGGACAGCGAGGCGGGGTTCAGCCGTGCGCCGTTGCACTCCGGGCAGGGCACTTCCCGCATGTACTCCTTGTAGCGGTCCCGGGCCATTTCGGACTCGGTTTCCTCATGCTTGCGCTGGATGTACTGGAAGGCGCCTTCGAAACCGGTGGAGTACTTACGCTCCCGTCCGAAGCGGTTGCGGTATTGCACCACCACTTTGAAGTCTTTGCCGAGCAGCACGGCGTCGCGGACTTTTTTCGGCAGGTTCTTCCACGGCTCATCCATGGAGAATCCGAGCTCATGGGAGAGACCCTCGAGCAGCCGGGTCCAATACTCCTGGGTGGCCTTGCCGAGCGACCACGGGGCGATGGCGCCGTCGGCCAGACTGCGGTCCGGATCCGGGACCACCAAGTCCACGTCGACTTCGAGCTTGCTGCCAATACCGGTGCAGGCGGGGCAGGCGCCGAAAGGATTGTTGAACGAGAACGAGCGGGGCTCGATTTCGTCGATGGCCAATGGGTGCTCGTTCGGGCACGCCAGATGTTCGGAAAAGGCACGCGTCCGGCCCGGGTCGTCCTCGTCGAGGTCCACGAAGTCGGCCAGCACTCGGCCCTCGGCCAACGCCAGGGCCGTCTCCACCGAATCCGTCAGGCGCTGATGGATACCTTCTTTGGCCACCAGCCGGTCCACCACCACCTCAATGGTGTGTTTGTACTGCTTGCCCAGCTTCGGCGGTTCGGACAGCTGAATCTGCTTGCCGTCCACCTTGGCCCGGGAAAATCCCTTGGCGCTCAGTTCCTTGAAGAGGTCCACGAACTCGCCCTTGCGGCCACGCACCACCGGCGCCAGGACCTGAAAGCGGGTACCCTCGGGCAGCTCCTGCAGCTGGTCCACAATCTGCTGCGGGGTCTGCTTCTCCACAGGTTCCCCGCACTGCGGGCAGAAGGGGCGACCCACCCGGGCCCACAGCAGGCGCAAGTAGTCATAGATCTCCGTGATGGTTCCCACGGTGGAGCGCGGGTTGCGGCTGGTGGATTTCTGGTCGATGGACACCGCAGGCGACAAGCCCTCGATGAAATCGACATCGGGCTTGTCCACCTGGCCCAGGAACATCCGCGCGTAGGAAGACAGCGATTCCACGTACCGGCGCTGGCCCTCGGCGAAGATCGTGTCGAAAGCCAGCGAAGACTTCCCGGAGCCGGACAGCCCGGTGAAAACGATCATGGAGTCGCGGGGCAGATCGACGCTGACGTTCTGCAGGTTATGCTCGCGGGCGCCCTTGACGACCAAGCGTGACATATCCGCGGGGCGGGAAACGGGGGTGGCAGAGTCGGAATCGGTCGCCGGGACGGACGTTTCACTTGCTTTTAGCACGGTATCCACTCTAATCGAAAGCCCGTTCGAACTTGTATTGCATTGGTCACGGCCAACGGTTGCCGCGGACAACTACCGTCCGGGATGGAGAGTCGCCTGGAGCAGCCGCCAAGCACGACGGCGGAGCTCGGCAAAGTTCTTGGGCCGGCTGCATCGAGCCCCGGCTCTCCAGCTTCGCTCCGCCTGCGTGGTATAGCGCTACTTCATGTACCGCTACTTGATGCCGTGGCGTTCCATGGCGGCCTTGGCGGCGGCGAGGGCTTCTCTGGTGCCAATCCCCTGGCCGTGAACCGCCAGGGCGAAGGCTTCAGCAGCGTCGCCCAGTTGCTGCCGGGCCTTGCCTGCTCCGGCGCTGACCACCGTACCCGCACGGCCGTGCGTCTCCACCCGGCCGGCGGTTTCCAGTTCCCGGTAGGCGCGGGCCACCGTATTCGGCACCACACCCAAATGATCGGCCAGCCGCCGGACGGGCGGCAGCTTGGTCCCCACCGGCAGCTCCCCGGCGTCGGCCGCTTCAATGATCCGCAGCCTGAGCTGCTCGAACAGCGGCACGGCGCTGTCGCGGTTCATCCGCCAGTCAAAACCACTCGCTTCCATCGCCGGTGCCCGCTCCTCGTCGTGTCCACAGCCTGTCCACTGCTACAACCAGAATGACATCCGGAGCCGTCCGGGTCGACTGTCGGTAGGCTGGAACACATGTTGCTTCATGAAGATCCTGCAGTCACTATCCGCGGCATTTCGGTCTCCGAAATGGACAACAACGTTTATCTGCTGACCGCCAAAGAATCCGGCACGCAGGTACTGATCGATGCTGCCGACGACTTTCCGGCCATTCAGCAGCTCTTGCGTGACGGGGCCGCAGATGCGGCTGGGACCGCTAAGGTCGCGTTGATCATCACCACGCACAGCCACTGGGACCATGTCCGCGCCTTGCGGGACACGGTAGCCGCTACCGGGGCGCAGACGGCCGCGGGCGCGGAGGATATTCCTGCGATTGACGTGCCCATTGATGTTTCCCTCGAGCATCAGGACATCGGCCGGTTCGACGGATTCTCGCTGGAAACCATCAAGCTGCGAGGACACACCCCGGGCTCGGTGGCACTGCTTTACCGCGCTCCGGACGGTCCCGCACATGTTTTTACCGGCGACTCGCTGTTTCCCGGCGGGGTAGGCAATACGCAGAAGGATCCGGAGCGTTTTGCTTCGCTTTTCAATGACGTCCGGGATCGGTTGTTCGGCTACCTGCCCGACGACACCGTCATCCATCCCGGCCATGGCAAGGGAACAACGCTGGGAGCGGAGCGGCCTCATCTGGATGAGTGGAAGTCCCGCGGCTGGTAGGCTGCGTCAACAACCCCGACAGACGTGGACGTTGGGGGGAATCCCGCCTGCCGGGGCACTCTCATTCTAGCGCCGCGGGCGATTTCTGTTCCTAGTTCGCAAGGAAAGTCGGCAGGCTGCGCTCGGCGGCGGAATACGTGACGGCGTCGGGAACCTGACCGTCCATGAAGCGGTCGATCAGCCGCGGATCGACATACGATGAACGGGCCACGGCGGGCGTGTTGCCAAGCCGCTCCGCTACCGCCTTGATGGCGGCCACTACTGCTTTGCGCCGGGCGGTCAAGCCGGGTTTGCCGTTGTAGCGGGCCAGTTCGACCGCAGCGGCAACGGTCCCTTGCCACGTCCGGAAATCCTTGGCGCTGAAGTCCGGCCCGCAGAGTGCGTGGATGAAATCGTTCAGTTCGGACGCCGCCAGCGACGACCAGGCGCCGCCGTTGTTGCGGTAGCCGATGGCCGGATCATCCGCATTCTTCCCTCTCGCTACGGCCAGCCAGGCGGCGAGGTCCGGATCTTTTAGTTCCACGTCCCACTGCAGTCCGCTCTTGCCCGGGAAATCCAGCCGGATGGTGTCCCCGTGCACTTGGACGTGCCGCACCAACAAGGTGGTGACTCCGTAGGACCCGTTGTCCTCGGCGTAGACCTCGGAGCCGATCCGCAAGGACGCACTGTCGAGCAAGCGGAACGCTGCGGCGCAGGCCACCTCCCGGGTCGTCTCCCCGGACCGGAGCAGCAACGTCACTCTCCGCCGTGCTGCCGTGAGGGTGCGGCCGAAGGCCAGCGCGCGGTCAAACTTCTCCCGGTCCCTGAGTTCGCGCCAACGGGCATGGTAGATGTATTGCCGCCGCCCGGCGTCGTCCGTTCCCGCCGCCTGGATGTGGCCGTTCGGCGCCGGTGAAATCCACACGTCGGCCCATGCAGGCGGGACCGCCAGCGCCTTGACCCTGCGCAGCTCGTCGCCGGAAAGCTTCGAGCCATCGGGGTGGCGATAGGAGAATCCGGTGCCGTGCCGTCGTCGGGTAATGCCGGGAGCACGGATGTTGCTCCGTCGGAGCCTCAGACGGGTACCTCCATCTTGAAGCCGCAGCGGCAGCGAAGAATCTCAACGTTCACCCGCACCGTTGGCAGCGGACCGGTCTCAGGGGAAGCAGTGTCCACAGGGTCCTGAATCGCTTGGTCGACTCGCTCCACCGGCTGCATGGGTTCCCCGCAATGCATGTAGCCGTCGGCGCCGAAATCGATCCCCACAGTCCCTGTCTCCGAAGCGGGCACCTTGAAGGTCTGGTGGCCGTAATAGCTGTCGCAGTGACTGCACCAGTAGCTAACGTCCCACCGCGGCACTGCGGGGGCGTCGGGCCCCGGCGGAAGCAGCGTAACGGCGTCGAAAACCAGGTATTCGTCGCTGTTGCAGTCGGAACACCAAGGATCCGGCAATCCGCCGCCGGATTCACCGAATTCGTGCTCGCCCGCGTGGGCGCGTGAACTGTCGTTCGCGATCATTATCGTCTGCCCCTTCGAATTAACTTCGTTATTGGTAAGGCTACTGTCTATAACTATACCGAAGCCGGGAAGATGCAGCGATGCCGGCAGGGCACGAATCAGGGGATGGCCTAGGGCCCGAGGCCAGGGGCGCTCGCAACCGGGTGCGGCAGCGAAGTGGCCGGCAGCATGTTCTGCTGCGCACAGTGCGCCCGCCACAGCGGCAAGGAGGACCCGGCGGGCCGGGACTAGGCGTCACCGCCGTAGAGTGAGTCCGGCGGCTCGCTTCCGGCTTTACCGTTGAGCCCTCGGATCCGACGCTTGCTCGCCGTTAGTGCATCCCTGCTGTCCCGCCGGTCCAATTCGACGCGCAGCTCTTCCAAGCGGAACTCGGTCTCCGGGTCCGCCGCCCCGAATTGGATACTTTCCCGCTCGAGTTGCCGGATGGCCCTGCCGTACAAGGCCAGCAGCTCGGGGTCGCCGAGGATGGCCAGCTCCACCGGAAACTCGTCAGCGGGAAGCAGGTGGCGGTGCCGCATTAGGCTATCCCCGAACCTAAAAGCGGCACTCCTGACAGACCGGCAGTTGACCCGTTCATGCGCTGCCTCCAGGTAGCCCCAAGAGCCGTTGCGGCTCCACTGCAGTGAGCTTACAAGCGCTCCTCCCCCTCCGGCAATGAGTCAGGAGGCACCATCTGTGAATCTGCGAAATTTCGTTGTGGCCCGGGATGCTCAAGCTTCCCGGGCCACAAATACCTGAAGACAGCCGGGACCTATTGGTCGTAACGTTCTTCCCTGATGGTGCCGAACGGGACGTCCTCGGACGCCATGGCTTGGACTTCATTGGGAAGGAACCTCACGAGCACGCCGCGCTCACCATCAGCGGCCGATTGCCTCAGCACAGGGAGAATGGCATCTGCCTGGCTCTCCTCCAGCCCGGCCACGTATCTGGCATACCCCTCAGGCAGTTGCTCGGCCATGGTGGACGCCCCGGTCAGTAGGAAATGAACTCGACAAGTTCACCCACGCGGTCCTCGGGATAGTTGCGGGCCACATCCGCCTGACTGAGGATTCCGACCAGATCGTGCCCGTCAATGACCGGCAGCCGCCGCACCTGATGGCTTTGCATGGTCTGAATGGCCTCTTCGATGCTGTCGTCGGCACCGATGGTCACGGGCTTGCCTTGGCCCAGTTCGCCGGCCTTCACCGAGCGAGGATCTTGGCCGTCGGCCAGGACTTTGATCACGATGTCCCGGTCGGTGACCATGCCCTTGAGCCGGTTATCCTCGCCGCAGATGGGCAGCGATCCGACATCAAGGTCTTTCATCTTTTGGGCGGCCATCTCCAGCGTCTCGTTCTCTCCGATGCATTCAACGCCACCGGTCATGATTTCCCTTGCGGTAGTCACGGACATCAGTCCCTTCAGATTATTCGAGCCGCTTCGCGTGCACCGCCCTGCAAGCAGCGATGAACGCACAGGCAGGTTTATAAGGTTACTTAGGATTACCACAGGCTGGGGCGAATTTGAAGAGTTACAGGCCGCTCCCCCGGCGGGCGGCACCAGGATTTTGCGCTGCCGTGTCCATGCGGACTGGTGCCCTGCCGGCGCTCTGGCCGCAGCGCGACCCCTGATGCCAAGCCCCGTACGCGGAAGCCTCCGCGGACCGGTGGTCCGCGGAGGCTTCCGAATCGGCAAAACGCTTAGCGCAGGCCGCCGCCTTCGGTGTCATCGGTGGTCCGGTCGGCATCCTCATGCAGATGAGCCTTGGCGTCGGCCATCTTGTCCTCTGCTGCGCCCTCGACCTGCTGGGCCTTGCCCTTCATTTCCCGCGAGCGGTCATCGGTCGCCTCGCCCACGACTTCATTGACTTTGCCCTTGACCTTGTCTTTCGCGGCCTCGAACTTGTCGCCCATACCCATCACAGCACCTCTTTCGGTTCAGGATTTCCAACAGGTAAAGCCAGATTACCTCGCTTCACGCCAAGTAGAAAGCTTGCTGACCTTTGCCCTGAGTTGCTGCCTGAAACGATCGACCACCCCGGCTACAGGCCGAACAATTCGAAGCTGATGCGGGGTTGGCCCCCGGTCACCAGCGCGAGTTGTTCGGCCGCTTGTTCTTCCACGGGTCGGTCGCTGAGCGCTTCCAGATAGCGGCGGTGCGCCAACAGCGAGCGCAGCGCGCAGTCCAACGCTTGCTGTCCGACGTCGAGGTAATGCGTGGGCCGCGTGGAGGCGACCGCCGTCCAGGAAACGGTGTGCGGCTGATGCCCTTGGTCTGCCAACTCAGGAAAGATCCATTCGTTGGCGGCATCGGCCACTGCGTTCAGGACCGACCGGCCCATGACCTGATGGTCCTGCGAGTTCCATGCTCCAGGGCCCCAGGTGTCCCGGTGGTTGAGAGTGACCACAACGTCGGGCCGGTAGGTCCTGATCTCGCGGGCCAGGTCCCGACGCAGCTGGAGCGTTTCCTCCAGCCTGCCGTCCGGATAATCCAGGAACGACACTTCCTCCACGCCCACCGCCTGGCAGGCGGCCCGCTGCTCCTGTTCGCGCAGCGGCCCTGCCTTCGACGGAGGCAGCCCGGCGATGCCGGCCTCTCCCCGGGTCGCCAAGACGTAGGCCACCTCCTTGCCCTGCCCGGACCATTCCGCGACCGCGGCCGCAATTCCGTACTCGGGATCGTCGGGATGTGCCATCAGGACCAGCGCCCGGCGCCAGTCGGCAGGGAGGGGTTGCAGCTCATCCGGTGCCATCGCGGCGCCCTTTCCTGGTGGTTTGCGGTCCTGCCGGCGAGCCCTCCGGCTCACGCGGCCGGGCTATGCGGCCGCTGCGTGACAGCGTAGGGTGGCATCACGATCAGCATACTGACCATTAGTGCCGTCCGGATCCAGCATGCCGGCCAGAGCAGCCGTTGCTGCCGGGTGCCTCCGGAGCAGGCCACGTAAGGAGCCACACATGACGACGGATCAGTACACATTCCAGAATCCTGTTGACCGCTACCCCAGCATCTCGCCGCCCAAGCAGAGCCAGCCGGAGCCCGGGCTGGACGAGGACCTGGAACCGAAAACCGACCGCGGTGAAGAGTCGTACCGCGGCACCGGCAGGCTGACCGGCCGCAAGGCCCTCATTACCGGAGCCGACTCCGGCATTGGCGCAGCCGTTGCCATCGGCTTCGCCCGGGAAGGTGCCGACGTCGCCCTCTCCTATCTGCCGGCGGAAGAATCCGACGCCCAGCACATCGCGTCCGTGATCGAGAAGGACGGCAGGAAGGCTGTGCTGCTGCCCGGCGACATTTCGGATGCCGATGCTTCCAGGGATCTGGTAGCCAAGGCGGTCGAGCAATTAGGCGGTCTGGACATCCTGGTCAACAATGCCGGGCGGCAGATCGCCGTCGAGCAGATCGAAGACATCAGCGACGAGCAATTCGAGGACACCTTCCGCACGAATATCTTCGCCATGTTCTGGATCACCAAGGCGGCGGTGCCTCACATGCAGCCCGGTTCGACGATCATCAACACCACATCGGTCCAGGCCTATAACCCGTCGCCCTTCCTGCTGGATTACGCCGCTACCAAGGCCGCCATCAACAACTTCACCAAGGGTCTGGCGCAGCAGTTGGCCAGCCGGGGCATCCGGGTCAATGCAGTGGCACCCGGACCGTTCTGGACCCCGCTGCAGGTCAGCGAAGGCCAGCCCAAGGAGAAGCTGCCAGAGTTCGGCAAGAATGTGCCGTTGGGCCGGGCAGGACAACCGACCGAACTGGCTCCGGCTTATGTCTATCTGGCCTCGCCGGAGTCAAGCTACGTTTCCGGCGAGACCCTGAACGTCAACGGCGGGACCCCCACGCCCTGAGCCAACCCACGGCTTGATCGCTGGCCGGTGCGCTGACGGCCGGCGCGCTGAAGGGTCATCGTGTGGGAGCAAACCAGCACCAGCTAGGCTCAGCCGAGCCTGCGCCCCACGGCGAAGATCCTGCGGAAGCCGAAGACGGTGCCATGTTCGGATTCGGGGTAGGCGTCGCGCAGCAGCGCGGCGTACTCGGATTCGAACGTGGCCGCTTCGGCGGCAGGCAGTGCAGCCAGGACAGGCCGCAGGCCGGTGCCACGGACCCATTCCAGTACCGGATCCGGGCCGGTCAGCACTTGCTGGTAGGTGCTTTCCCAGACGTCGGCCTCGCAGCCTTCGTCCAGCAGCAACTCCAGGTATTCCTGCGGTTCGGACACCGCGTCCGCATGCCGGAGCACTCCGTCCAACCTGCGGTGCCAGCTCGGCGATTCGGCCAGCGCCCTCATCAGCGCATGCGATGGTGCGGCAAAGTTTCCAGGCACTTGGACGGCCAGCCATGCGCCGGGCTTCATGGCGCGCAGCCACGAACGCATCAGGCCCTGGTGGCCGGGCACCCACTGGAGTGCGGCGTTGGAGACCAGCACATCCAGTCCGTCCGGCGGCGTCCAGTCACGGATATCTCCGGAGACAAACTCCACGTTGGCCGGGTTGTTCCGCTGCTGTGCTTGGCGGATCATCTCTGCTGAGGAATCCACGCCGGTGACCTTGGCAGCAGGCCACCGCTCGGCGAGCGCCGCCGTCAAACCGCCGGGGCCGCAGCCCAGATCCACCACCACGGCCGGATCAGTGGCAGCGATGCGGATGGTCAGGTCGAAGAACGGGCGGTTCCGGTAGTCGGCGTATTCCACGTACTTGTGCGGGTCCCAGTGCATGGGCAGTACGTTACGCCACGGACGACGGCCGACCGTTGCCCCGCCTGGTCCCGCTGCGCCACCGCCTAAGCTGGAGAGAACATGAATCTTCTCCAACTCCTGCCGGACGCCGGCACTGCCTCAGATCCCGACGACGTCTACACCTGGTTCACCGAGTGGGTCGAATCCCGCGGCATGTCGCTCTACCCTGCCCAGGATGAAGCCGTCATGGAACTGGTCAGCGGAAACAACGTCATCCTGGCCACTCCCACCGGGTCCGGAAAGTCGATGGTGGCCATCGCCGCCCATTTCCACGCCATGTCCACCGGGGCCGTCAGTTACTACACGGCCCCGATCAAGGCGCTGGTGTCGGAAAAGTTTTTCGCTTTATGCGACATTTTCGGGCCGGAGAACGTCGGCATGGTCACCGGCGACTCGGCGGTGAACCAAGACGCTCCGATCATCTGCTGCACTGCCGAAATCCTGGCGAACATCGCGCTGCGCGAAGGCTCCGCTGCCGAGCTTGGCACAGTGATCATGGACGAGTTCCACTACTACTCCGATCCGCAGCGCGGCTGGGCGTGGCAGGTCCCGCTGCTCGAACTGCCCCAGGCGCAGTTCCTGCTGATGTCCGCCACCCTGGGCGACGTCACCCGGTTCGAGAAGGAACTCACCGAGCTCACCGACCGGACGACGGTCACCGTCAGTTCCGCGGAGCGCCCGATTCCGCTGCACTACTACTACGTGCAGACCAGCGTGCAGGAATCGCTGGAAGAACTGCTGTCCACCAAACAGGTCCCGGTCTATGTGGTGCACTTCAGCCAACTGGAGGCCATCGAGCGCGCCCAGAACCTGATGAGCATCAACGTCTGCACCCGCGAGGAGAAGGACCGGATTGCCGAGCTGATCTCCGGCTTCCGCTTCGCGGCCGGCTTCGGCAAGACGCTCAACCGCCTGGTCCGGCACGGCATCGGCGTCCACCACGCGGGCATGCTGCCCAAGTACCGCCGGCTGGTGGAGCAATTGGCGCAAGCCGGCCTGCTGAAGGTCATCTGCGGGACGGACACCTTGGGGGTGGGCATCAACGTCCCCATCCGCACCGTGCTGCTGACCGCCTTGAGCAAGTACGACGGCGTGCGCACCCGCCTGCTCAACGCCCGCGAATTCCACCAAATCGCCGGACGCGCAGGGCGGGCCGGGTACGATACGGCGGGCACCGTCGTCGTGCAGGCCCCGGAGCACGTGGTCGAGAACACCAAGGCAATGGCCAAGGCGGTGGCGAAATTTGGCGACGACCAGAAAAAGCTGCGCCAGGTGGTGAAGAAGAAGCCGCCGACCGGCTTTGTGAGCTGGGGCGAGCCGACCTTCCAGAAGCTGGTGGAAAGCGAGCCCGAACCGCTGACCTCCAGCTTCACGATCAGCCATGCGATGCTGCTGAACGTTCTTGAGCGCCCGGGCGACCCGTTCGCCGCGGCCAAGCGGCTGCTGACCCGCAACCATGAAACGCGGGCTTCGCAGCTGAAGCTGATCAGGAAGGCACTGGGCATTTACCGGGAGCTGGTGGTCTCCGGTCTGGTGGAACGACTGGACGCCCCGGACGAGAACGGCCATCTGGTCCGGCTGAAGGTGGATTTGCAGCCGAACTTCGCACTCAACCAGCCGCTTTCTCCGTTCGCCGTGGCCAGCCTGGAACTGCTGGATTCCGAGAGCGGCAGCTACGCTCTGGACGTGGTGTCGGTCATCGAGGCCACGCTGGAGAAACCCCGCCAGATCCTGTCCGCCCAGGAGAAGAAGGCCCGTGGCGAAGCGGTGGCCGCCATGAAAGCGGACGGCATCGAGTACGACCAGCGGATGGCGATGCTGGACGAAGTCACCTATCCACGGCCGCTCGCCGAGTTGCTTGAGACCGCCTTCGAGACCTACCGGCGAGGCGCCCCGTGGCTGGGCGATTTCGAATTGGCGCCGAAGTCGATCATCCGGGACATGTACGAACGGGCAATGAATTTCGCCGAATTTGTACAGTTCTACGGGTTGGCCCGCAGCGAAGGCATTGTGCTCCGCTACCTGACCGACGGTTACAAAGCCCTGCGCCAAACCGTGCCGGCCGACGCGCTGCGCGAGGATTTGGCGGACATCATTGCGTGGCTGGGTGAACTGGTGCGCCAGGTGGACTCCAGCCTGCTGGACGAATGGGAAGAACTGGCCGCCGGCAAGGGCGCAGCCGATCTGGCCGCCGAACACGCCGCCGAGTCGGTGCTCACCAAGGAGCCGCCGAAGCTGACCGACAACATCAGGGCCTTCCGCGTCATGGTGCGGAACGAGATGTTCCGACGGGTCGAGCTTTTCGCGGACGAACAGGAAGAAGAGCTCGGTGCCCTGGATGCCGAGGCCGGCTGGGACGCCGACCGCTGGGCCGACGCGATGGATGCCTATTACGAGGAATACGACGACATCGGCACCGGGCCCGACGCACGGGGGCCCGCGCTGCTGATCATCGAGGAGCAGCCGGCAGTGTGGAAGCTGCGGCAGATCTTCGACGACCCGGCCGGCAACCGGGACTGGGGCATCAGTGCCGAGGTGGACTTGGCGGCCAGCAACGAGTCCGGCGCCGCGGCGGTCCGGATCCTCGACGTCGGGCCCGTCGGCGGAGCCTGAGCCGGGCCAAGCCGCGGACTGATTCCGCGCGGCGCGTGCCTTCACCGCCGCCGGGGTCCAGCGCCGCTCCTCCCCTTGCGGGCCCTCCGCCCCCTCCCTAGGGTAATAAGTCACTTAGCTTGTTGAGCCGGTGCTTGCCCTGACGAACCCGGCCCGACCACCACGTCATCCAACGCGAGGCACGGAAACGACGGGAGCATGAACGATGAAAGCACTGACGTGGCAGGGCAAACGGAAGCTCAGCGTGGAGGAGGTGCCGGACCCGGTTCTGCAGGAACCCACCGACGCCATCATCAGGGTCACATCCACCGCGATCTGCGGCTCCGACCTGCACCTCTATGAATTGTTCGGCCCCTTCCTGGCCCCCGGCGACGTCTTGGGCCATGAACCGATGGGCATCGTCGAGGAAACCGGAAGCGCGGTGCCGGGCCTTAAACCCGGCGACCGGGTGGTGGTTCCCTTCAATATCGCCTGCGGGCGCTGCCACATGTGCAGCCGGGGCCTGCAGTCGCAGTGCGAAACCACCCAGGTCAAGGACAAAGGCTCAGGGGCCGCACTGTTTGGCTACACGGAACTGTACGGTTCGGTCCCCGGCGGCCAGGCAGAGTTCCTGCGTGTCCCGCATGCTGACTATGGGCCGATCAAAATTGAGGACCATCAGGCGCCGGATGAGCAGTACCTGTTCCTCTCCGATATCCTGCCAACCGCCTGGCAGGCAGTTGACTACGCCCAGGTTCCGGACGGAGGCACGCTCGCGGTCTTCGGTCTAGGCCCGGTGGGCCAGTTCGCCGCCCGGATCGGCCGTCATCTGGGGCATCGCGTGATCGGTATTGATCTGGTGCCCGAGCGGCTGAAAATGGCCCGCAGGCACGGCATCGAGAGCCTGGTCTGGGGCTCGAAGATCGCCGATGATCTGCGTGACGCAACCCAAGGCCGCGGTCCCGAATCGGTGATTGACGCCGTCGGCATGGAAGCGCATGGGGCGCCGGCAGCGGCCACGGCGCAGTTCGCGGTCGGCCTGTTGCCCGACGCCGTGGCCAAGAAGTTGATGTCGACTGCAGGCCTGGACCGCCTCTCCGTCCTGCACACGGCGATCGATGTGGTTGCCCGCGGCGGCACCATCTCATTGTCGGGGGTCTACGCGGGCCAGGCCGACCCGATGCCGATGCTGACGCTCTTCGACAAACAGATCACGCTGCGGATGGGGCAGTGCAACGTCCGCCGGTGGATCGACGACCTGGTGCCGCTCGCCGCCGATTCTGCCGATCCGCTGGGGGTCGGCGACCTGGTCACACACACCGCCCCGCTCAGCGACGCCCCGGCAATGTACGAAAAGTTCCAGAAGAAAGAAGACGGCTGTATCAAGGTGGTGCTTAAGCCCTAACGGACGCGGTACAGATCTTCAGGATTCGTCCGAGTCCAACGGCAGCTCGCCGGCGTAGGCGAAGTAGCCGCTGGACCCTGCCGCTGCCGGCGGCATGCCGGCCTGCATCCCTTGCGGCGGTCCGCCCGGTCCCCCGCCGTCCCCCTCGCTGCCCAGCAGGCTGCGGGTGAGGGCTTCGTTGTCAGCCATCAGTTCGTCGACTGCTGCCAGCAAGTCCGCGTCGGCAGGCTCCCTGCCTCCGGCGGCAGCAGCCACCACCGTCCGGCGCACCAGCTCGCGGGCGAACGATGCGGTGGTACCTGCGGTTCGTTCCGCGGCCTCCGTTATGACTTCGGATCCCAAGGCAAGACGGCGGGCGTAGAGCCGGATCAAGGCCTCGCGTTGTTCGGTGTCCGGCCGCGGGATCTCCACCGCCAGATCCACCCGCCCGGGCCGCTGCGCGAGCGCGTGCTCCAGTGCTTCCACCCTGTTGGTGGTCAGCACAAAGGCAACGTCGGCGTCTTCGTCGAGTCCATCCATCGCATCCAGGACTTCGAACAGCAGTGGCTGTGGCCCGTTGCCAAAGCTGCGGTCTTCGGCAATCAGGTCACAGTCTTCCAGCACCACGATGGAAGGCTGCAGCGCGCGGGCCATCCGGGCCGCCTCCGAGATGAAGGCGAGGGAGCCGCCGGAGAGCAGGATCGCCGTCGTGCCCTCGCTGCGCGAAAGCAAATGGCGGACGGTATGGGTCTTGCCGGTTCCGGGCGGTCCGTAGAGCAGGACGCCGCGCTTGAGATGCTGGCCCAGTCTGCGCAGGTTCCCCCGCACATCGGCCATCTCCACCACGTGCCGGACGATCCGTGCCAAGACGCCGGGGGCAAGGATCACGTCGCCAGCCTCCACCCGTGGCCGCTCGTGGAAGGTCACGCCGGCACCGGTGGCGCCGAACTCCTGCATGGTGAATGAAACCACCTGCCCCTTCAGCACGCTCTGGGTGCGCATGCGTTCCCGAAAAGCGGTCAGGAACCCTGCCGCCACGTCCGGCTCCGGAGACAGGACTTCCAGCATTGCCGCGGTCTGCCCGTAGCGGGGATTTGCCGCCGAATCAGCACTGCCAGCGGGTGGCCCTGACGGCGGAACAAGCGCATGCCGAGGGCCAGTGCCTGGCGCTGCTGCGCGGGCCCGACGGCCAGGTTGGCGTAGTCCGGCTGTCCCACCGGGAAGCCTCCGTAGTGCGATGCGTGCTGCAGGATGTCACTCAGCGACATATGGTGGCGTTGATCGCCGCCGCCGATTCCGATCAGCGCGCTCTTTGGATCGTCGTCAGCGAACTCCGCCAGGATGATGTCGGCGTCCGCCAAGCGGTGCGCCGGGACCTCCTCCACGACGGTCGGCAGGTCACGGACGTCGGTTTCCAAATAGGTGCCTAGGCGGTCCAGCAGGTTGTCCCCGCGGACCGTGGATTGCTGCGCCTGTTGTGCCAGTGCCACCAGCGCAGCGAAGTCGTCAACGAATTTCCCCAACGTCGCGTCCATGGACCGACCCTACCAACGCGGCCTGCTTCCGGACGATAGGCTCTGATCATGTCGATGATCCGTCCTGCCACAGAAGCCGATGTTCCCGTCATCCTCGAACTGATCCGCGATCTGGCGGTCTATGAAAAGGAACCGGACGCGGTCAAGACCACACCGGAGCAGCTGCACGACGCGCTGTTCTCGGCGCAGCCGTCGGTGTTCGCTCACGTTGCCGAAGACGACGGCGGCGTGCAGGGTTTCGCGCTCTGGTTCCGGAATTTCTCCACCTGGGAGGGCGTCCACGGCATCTACCTGGAGGACCTCTATGTACGGCCCGAGGCCCGCGGCCGCGGCTACGGCAAGGCCCTGCTGCAGACCTTGGCCAGCCACGCGGTGGCGGCCGGCTACGCCCGGGTGGAGTGGGCGGTGCTGAACTGGAACACCCCGTCCATCGAGTTCTACCGCAGCCTGGGTGCCCGTCCGCAGGAGGAATGGTCAACGTTCCGGCTGACCGGCGGTGCCCTGGCTGCCTTCGGGGCGGCGGACCGGGTGTCTGCGTGACCGGGCAGCCGCACCGGGCGGCCGGCGCGTACCGCCTCCGCGGGATGCGGACAGCGGAACATTTCTTCACCGTTCCGCTGGATCATGCCGAACCCGGCGGCGAAACGCTGGAGGTCTTTGCCCGGGAATACTCTTCCTTGGAGCACGACGACGACGCCGCGGGCCGGCTGCCCTGGCTGCTGTTCCTGCAGGGCGGGCCCGGCGGGCGCGGCAACCGGGTGACCTCGCTGGGCGGCTGGATGAAAGAAGCGGCCAAGTCCTTCCGGATCCTGATGCTGGACCAGCGGGGCACCGGCCTCTCCACTCCAGTGAACCGGCAAACCTTGCCGCTGCGCGGTAGTGCCGCGGAGCAGGCGGATTACCTGGCGCATTTCCGCGCGGATTCCATCGTCCGGGACGCGGAACTGATCCGGCAGCAGCTCGGCAGCGGGCCGTGGAGCATCTTCGGCCAAAGCTATGGCGGTTTCTGCTCCCTGACCTACCTCTCGCTCGCTCCAGAGGGGCTGCAGGAAGTGCTGATCACCGGCGGCCTGGCACCGCTGGCGGGAGGCGCCGACCGGGTGTACCGGGCCACCTTCCCTCGGGTGGAAGCGCGTAACCGGGAGTACTTCGACCGCTACCCGCAGGACCGCGAGCGGGTCACCGCCCTCGCACGGCATCTGGACGCGGTGCCCGAATATCTGCCCACCGGTGAGCGGTTGACGGTCGGCCGTTTCCAGATGGCCGGGCAGTTCCTGGGCGGCAACACCCGGATCGATGCCCTGCACTACCTGCTGGAAGACGCCTTCGTCCAGACGCCATCCGGCCCGCGGCTTTCCGATGCCTTTGTGGATCAGCTGGCCGCACTGGTGGGCCGGGCACCCAACCCGCTGTATGCGCTGATGCACGAGTCGATCTATGCCCAAGGCGAAGCCACCGACTGGGCG
Source organism: Arthrobacter sp. SPT-J7 (assembly GCF_059089965.1). Taxonomy (NCBI): domain Bacteria; kingdom Bacillati; phylum Actinomycetota; class Actinomycetes; order Micrococcales; family Micrococcaceae; genus Arthrobacter; species Arthrobacter sp. SPT-J7. The sequence goes on along the minus strand of NZ_JBNHFF010000007.1, from coordinate 156,500 downwards.
GCTTGGCGGGTCCTTCAGGAGTTCCCACAGTTTGCACCCAAGGCCGCGGAGCCGCTGCTGACCGGCGAGATGGTCTACCCCTGGTACTTCGAGCAGGATCCGGCACTCATCCCGCTCCGCGAGGTCGCCGACCTACTGGCCGCCAAGTCCGACTGGCCGGCCCTCTACGACCGCGGCCGGCTGGCGGTGAACACCGTTCCGGTGGCAGCGGCCGTGTACCGCGACGATATCTACGTGGAGCGCGGCCTGTCGCTGGAGACGGCCGCCCAGGTCAACGGGCTTCAGGTCTGGGAAACCGGCGATTTCCATCATGACGGAATTGCCGACGACGGCGAAGCCATCTTCGCCCGGCTGCTCGGCATGGTCTGGGGCTAGCCGGCCGCCTGGAAGTTGGGCAACGCCTTATCTACCCGATGGTCTGCACGTAAAAGGTGTTGTCCCGGAAACAGCCTGGGGGCGCGGCCTTGGTGAGACGGTCGAGATGTTCGTCGCTGAGGGCTCCCCCGCCAAGCGACACGGGGCTTCCGATCGCGAGAGATCGGCCCTCGACCTCGATCGTTAATTCTTCCCCGTGACCAAAGGTGGCGTCGGCCGGAAACACCAGCATGACCTCGCGGCCCCTCTCGTCCTCGCCGATGACGCACTTCTCCGCCGACAACTCGAGCGTCCCCTCGAAGAGCGCCTCCATCTCGAAATTTTCCCGACCGCTGTCGGGATTCACCAGCAGGATCTCGTCCGCCGGACCGGTGATGACGGAGCCTGAAGCTGCAGGTGCGCCCTCCTGACCGCAGCCGGAAATACCGACCGCAACAGCAGTAGCGATGATCAAGGCTTGTCGGTAGTTCACGCTGGACTCCTGTCGCTGGCTGTCGCCCTCACACCCCGCCGCCCGGCAGTGGCAGCGGCACCGAGCAAGACAACGGCGACCACTGCCGCCGCCGCGTTCAGGCCGGCGAATCCCACGGCGGCCAGCACTGGTCCGGAGAACGCGGCGCCCACTGCCCCGGCCGCGCCCATCAGGGTGTCGGACAGGCCCTGAGCGGGAACGCGTCCCGACTCCGGGACCGATTCGGCCAACAGGGTGGATCCGGCGATCACCGAAGCTGACCAGCCCAGGCCCAGCAACATCAGTCCGGCCCCAACAAGCCAGGTGTCCCGTTCTCCCACGCCGGCAAGGGCCGTCGCGGCCAGCAGCATCAGCTGTCCCACCGCGATGGTTCGGGTTCGACCGAAGCGATCGGTCAGCCAGCCCATCAATGGCGAGAGAGCGTACATCCCGGCCATGTGCAGCGAAATGGTGAAGCCGATGATCGCGAACGTATCGGTTTGGCTGTGCTGGTGTCCGCCCGCATGGTCCAGCGCCTGCAGGTGAACCGGCGTCATGGCCATGACCGCCACCATTACCAGGTGGGCGCCCACTACAGCGGCGAGCCCCAGCATAGCCATCGGACGCTGCCGGACCGCTGCGACACCGGTGCGCAGCGTCCCGCGGCGCTTGACCGGCGGCGTTTCGCCAGGGCCGGCGCCGGCACCGCCTCCGGGGCCGGCGCCGGCACCGCCTCCGGTGCCGCGTGAGCGTGCATAGCGCAGCGGGTCGGGCCGCAGTCCCACCAGCAGCAGGGTGGCGCCGATGGCCATGCCGGCCATCGAGAACAGGAAGGGACCGGACGATTCCGGCAGGCCAAGCGCCGCGCCCAGCTCTGCCCCCGGCCGGATCAGGTTCGGCCCCGCCACGGCGCCCACGGTGATGGACCAGACGACGAAGGCCAGGTCCCGGCCCCGGTGCTCGGGCACGGCAAGGTCCACCGCGGCAAAGCGGGCCTGCAGGTTGGCGGCGTTTCCGACCCCCAGCAGGGCCGAACCGGCCAGCAGCACCGCAAAGGATCCGGTAACCGGTGCGAGCGCCATCAGCGCCGAACCCAGCAAGGCCAGCAGCAGCCCGGTGACCAGCGCACGCCGGCGTCCTGAACGGGCCGCGGCGCCGGCCAACGGCAGGGCAGCCAGTGCGGCGGCCAGCGAAATCGCCATGGTGGACGTTCCCGCCAGCGCCTCGCTGCCGGTGAGTTCCACCGCGAGCAGCGAACCGATGGCCAGCCCCGCGCCGTGGCCCAGGCCGCTGAACAGCTGCGCCATGGACAGGGAAAACACAACGCGGCGCTGGACGGCCCTCGTGCGAGGGTCTGCGTTCACCACCGCGTTGGCTAATTCGTTCACACGCCGAGCCTAGTCGACGGGCAGCCGGTTGTACCGGTGATGCCGGTATTACTCCGTGTCGGACTGGGCCCGTTCTGCGTCCTTGGCCAGCCGCGCGTCGATGGCGGCCTGGCGCCCGGCGGGGCTGAGCAGGCTGGCCACCGTGGCAACCACCAGGGTGCCGACGATCACCGCCAACGACAACCCGGTGCTGATCTCCGGGATCCACTCGATGTGCCGGCCACCGTTAATGAACGGCAACTCGTTCTCGTGCAGCGCATGGAAGATCAGCTTGACGCCGATGAAGGCCAGGATCACGGACAGGCCGTGCTTCAGATAGACCAGACGGTCCATCAAACCGCCGAGCAGGAAGTAGAGCTGCCGCAGGCCCATCAGCGCGAAGATGTTCGCGGTGAACACGATGAAGGCGCTCTGGGTCAGGCCGAAGATCGCCGGGATGGAGTCCACAGCGAACAGAAGGTCGGTCATGCCGATGGTGATGAAGACCATGACCATCGGGGTGAACAGGCGCTTGCCGTCCACCGTGGTGCGCAGCTTGTTGCCGTCGTAGTGCTCGCTGACCGGCAGCTTCTTGGTCAGCCGGGCCACCAGTCCGGACTCGGACCCTTCTTCCTCGTCTTCGCCGGAGTCGGTGGCCTGCTTCCAGGCGGTCCAGAGCAGGAAGGCTCCGAAGATGTAGAACACCCAGCTGAAGTGGGCGATCACGGTGGCGCCCAGCAGGATGAAGATGCCGCGAAGGATCAGCGCAATGATGATGCCGAACATCAGCACTTCCTGCTGGTACTTCCGGGGCACGGAGAACCTGGCCATGATGATGATGAAGACGAACAAGTTGTCCACGCTGAGGCTGTACTCGGTGATCCAGCCGGCGACGAACTCTTGGCCGTAGTCCGGTCCGGCCTGCCAGAACAGCATGCCGGCGAAGATCAGGGCCAGGGAGACGTAGAAGCCTACCCACAGTCCGGCTTCCTTCATGGACGGTTCGTGCGGCCGCTTGACCACGTAGAGAAGGTCAAACAGCAGGATGATGCCCAGGACCACAAACGAGATGATCTCAAAGGGCAGGGATAATTGGTCCGACACGGAACCTTGCCTTTCACAGAAGATGCCGCGCGCGTGCGGTGCGCGGGTGCGAGTGTTCGCCGCAAGTCTCTCCGCCTGCCCTGATCGGCCAGGCCACTGCGCCCGGCGAGGCTTCGATGCCCCGCGTGCTGACGTTCACAGTGTTCGGGATACTCCCCTACGCTCGGTCAAGTGTAGCGCAAGGCAGGATAACGACGGCGGTGCACACCGCCGTCGTCATCCTCACCATTCGGTCTGCCCCGGCAGGCAGCGCAGGCTCAGGCGTGGCCGGCAGCGCGCATCTGCCGGAGGTCCTTCTTCAGGTCGGAGACCTCGTCACGCAGCCGGGCCGCCAGTTCGAACTGCAGTTCCGCCGCAGCGGCGTGCATCTGCTCGGTCATCTGCGCAATCAGCTCGCCCAGGTCCTCGGCCGGCGCAGCGGCCAGCCCGTCGCGGCGGATCTTGTCCTTCGACACCGCGGCGGAAATGCCTCGTTTGCCCTTGCCGTAGTCGAAGTCTTTCAGCAACTGCTGGGTGTCGGCGTCTTCGCGGGCCAACTGGTCGGTGATGTCCGCGATCCGCTTGCGCAGCGGCTGCGGGTCCACGCCGTGCTTTTTGTTGTGGGCCACCTGAATCTCGCGGCGCCGGTTGGTTTCCTCGATCGCGTTGGCCATTGAGTCCGTGATCTTGTCCGCGTACATGTGCACCTGACCGGAGACGTTGCGGGCGGCACGGCCGATGGTCTGGATCAGCGAGGTGCTGCTGCGCAGGAAACCTTCCTTGTCCGCATCAAGGATGGCCACCAGCGAGACTTCGGGCAGGTCCAGGCCCTCGCGCAGCAGGTTGATGCCCACCAGCACGTCGAAGGTGCCCATCCGCAGTTCACGCAGCAGCTCCACGCGGCGCAGCGTGTCAACATCGGAGTGCAGGTACTGAACCTTCACGCCGTGCTCGTTGAGGTAGTCGGTCAGGTCCTCGGCCATCCGCTTGGTCAACGTGGTGACCAGGACGCGTTCGTTCCGCTCCACCCGAGCGTTGATCTCGCCCAGCAGGTCGTCGATCTGGCCCTTGGTCGGCTTGACGATGACCTCGGGATCCACCAGGCCCGTGGGCCGGATGATTTGCTGGACATACCCGTCGGACTTGGACAGTTCGTACTTTCCCGGCGTTGCCGAAAGGTAGACCGTCTGGCCGATTCGTTCCAGGAACTCGTCCCACTTCAGCGGCCGGTTGTCCATCGCGGACGGCAGGCGGAAACCGTAGTCCACCAGGTTGCGCTTGCGGGACATGTCGCCTTCGTACATCGCGCCGATTTGCGGCACGGTAACGTGCGATTCGTCGATCACCAGCAGGAAATCGTCCGGGAAGTAATCCAGCAGGCAGTGCGGTGCGGTGCCCGGACCGCGGCCGTCAATATGCCGCGAGTAGTTCTCGATGCCGTTGCAGAACCCCATCTGCTGCATCATTTCCAGGTCGTAGGTGGTGCGCATCCGCAGCCGCTGCGCCTCCACCAGCTTGTTCTGCGACTCAAGGACCTGCAGCCGGTCGCGCAGCTCGTCCTCGATGTCCCTAATCGCTCGGCTCATCCGGTCCTCGCCGGCCACATAGTGCGACGCCGGGAAGACGTACATTTCCGTCTCTTCACGGATGATCTCCCCGGTAACGGGATGCAGCGTCTGGATGTTCTCGATCTCGTCGCCGAAGAATTCGATCCTCACCGCCAGCTCCTCGTACATCGGAATGATCTCCACGGTATCGCCGCGCACCCGGAAGGTGCCCCGGTGGAAGTCGATGTCGTTGCGGGCGTATTGCATGGCGACGAACCGGCGCAGCATGTCGTCCCGGTTCATTTCGGCGCCCTTGCGGAGCGTGACCATGCCCGAGATGTATTCTTCGGGCGTGCCCAGACCGTAGATGCAGGACACCGTGGCCACCACGATGACGTCGCGCCGGGTCAGCAGCGCGTTGGTGGCAGAGTGGCGCAAACGTTCGACTTCCTCATTGATGGAGGAGTCTTTCTCGATGAAGGTATCCGTCTGTGCCACGTAGGCTTCCGGCTGGTAGTAGTCGTAGTAGGAAACGAAGTACTCGACGGCGTTGTTCGGCAGCAGTTCGCGGAACTCGTTGGCGAGCTGGGCGGCCAAAGTTTTGTTCTGCACCATCACCAGCGTGGGCCGCTGGACCTGTTCCACCAGCCAGGCCGTGGTGGCGGACTTGCCGGTGCCGGTGGCGCCGAGCAGCACGATGTCCTTTTCCCCGGCCTGGATCCGTTCGGTCAGTTCCTTGATCGCCGCGGGCTGGTCGCCGGCCGGCTGGAACTCGCTGACCACTTCGAAGGGCGCCACAACACGTTTGATGTCCTGCGCAAGACTCATGCCGTTAACCGTAGACCCGATTCCGGTCAGTGTGGGTCCTGAATCGCTCTGGGCCTAAATCGGGCCCTCCGCCGCTGCGGCAAAGTCTGTGCGCCATTGCCCCGCGCAGCCGTGTGCGGTAGATCTGTCCGTGCACTCGACCTGCACTCGACCGCGAACGGAAGGCGCACCATGGACCCGGTCCGGACCTATCCCGAGGGAGTGACGTCGTGGATCGACGTCGAACATCAGGACATTGAGAAGGCCAAAAACTTCTACGGCGGCCTGTTCGGCTGGACGTTCGCCGATGCCACACCGCCGGGTGTCTCCCCTCGCTACGTGATCGCCGCCCTCGACGGCCGCGACGTCGCCGGTCTCGGCGACGGCACATCCGGCGGTGCCGAGCCCGCCTGGAACACGTACGTTGCGGTCGAGGATTCCGAGGCAGCCGTGCGCAGGATCCGTGCCGCGGGCGGAAAGGTGCTCTCCGGCCCGGACGAGGCCGGGGAGGGCGGCCGTGCCACGGTGTGTGCCGACCCGTCCGGAGTTCTCTTCAGGCTCTGGCAGGCGCGGCGCCGGCCGGGTGCCCAGGCGGGTAACGTGCCGGGGGCGTGGAACTTCAGCGACCTGCACACCGCCGATCCTGCCGCGGCCTCGGAATTCTACGGCGCGGTTTTCGGCTGGCAGTTCGACGACGTCGGCTTCGGCAGCATGATCCGCGTCCCCGGCTACGGCGACCACCTGCAGGCGACCAGTGATCCGGACATCCGCGAGCGCCAGTCAGGAGTCAACGTTCCACCGGGATTCGCCGATGCCATCGGCTGGCTCATGGAGTTGCGGCCCGGGGAAGCGCCGCACTGGCACGTGGCGTTCACCGTCGCCGACCGCGATGCGACCGCGCTCGACGCCGAACGCCTGGGCGGGAAGGTGCTGAACCGAACCGACACGGACTGGACGCGGGACGCGACGATCAGTGACCCGTTCGGAGCCGTCTTCACCGCCAGCCAGTTCACACCGGCGTCCGGCTGAGCAGCAGCGCTAGCCGCCGAGGGCGGGCGGTTCCCACCCGGTATCCAGGGCCCACCGAATCATCTGCGGGTCTGCCTTCTGGCTGAACCAGTCTTGCTTTGCCCGCGCGTAGTGGCCGGTGGATGCGGCGTGCAAGCCGGCCAGCCGCCGCTTCTCAGCCAAGTACGCTTCGGCTGCGCCGGGGTCGGCCCGCAACCAGTCGCGGAACAGCAGGGCAAAGCGCCATCCGGGCGAGCCCGCTGCGCGAACGTGCACGTTAACGGCCCGGCCGGGGTCGGCGTTACCGTGCAGCCTCTTGGCCCAGTCGCCCGGCTCGGGATGCTGCGGTGCCGCGGTGTCGCGGCAGGCGCCGGGCCACCGCGGGAAGCCGGCCGCAGCCAGTGCCTCGGCGACGGAATCGGCGTCCGCCATGCTGGCCACCGTGACCTGCAGGTCCAGCACGTCCTTGGCCGGCAAGCCCGGAACGGCCGTTGACCCAATGTGATCCACGGCCATGATCAGCGGGTCGGTGCGCCTGATGCGTTCCGCGAGCAGGGCTGCCTGCGCGGGCCACTGCGGCTGCGGATCCAGCAGGACCGGTGGCCCAATGCGTGGAGCCAGTCTGCCGGCCAGCAGGTTCTGGTTGAAGGGCACCAGCCGCTCCTCCCAGAGGGCGTCCAAGGCGGCCAGCAACTGCTGCCGGGTGCCGGTGTTCTCCAGCACGACGTCGGCGGCGGCCCGCCGTTCTGCCGAGGAGGCCTGGGCTGCCATCCGGGAGCGGGCATCCGTTTCGGTCATGCCGCGGTCTTCGACCATGCGCCGCAGCCGCTCGTCCTCGGGTGCATCGATCACCACAACCAAGTGGAAGGAGGGACTCTGCCCGGTTTCCACCAGCAGCGGGATGTCCTGGACAAGGATGGCCCCCTGACCGGCCTTCGCTGCCCGCTCCGCGGCACGCGCGCGGACCAGCGGGTGCACAATCGCATTCAGTCGTTCGCGTTGGGCTGGATCATTGAACACCAGGGCACCCAGCGCCGGGCGGTTCAGGCGGCCCTCGGCGTCCAGAACTCCAGGGCCGAAGGCTTGGACGACGGCGGACAGGCCCTCGGTGCCCGGCTCTACTACTTCGCGGGCAATTGCGTCGGCGTCGATCAGGGTGGCGCCGAGCTCCGCCAGTCGCCGGGCAGCGAGCGATTTTCCGGCAGCAATTCCACCTGTCAGTCCGATTCTCAACACGGCCTCAGTCTAGCCAGCACCCCGACATGGTCCGTGGCACGCCGGTCTCCCGCGCCGTCGTCGTGCCTCTGCGGGCGAGGGCGGGCGACAGCCGCTGCTGCGGGCCGGGTTATTCCTCGTGCCCCTGGTCTGCGCTCATCTGGTCCTCGGCCGGCGGGGTTTCGCCGGGCGGAACGCCGCCGCCGGGTTCCAGCCCGGTGATGTTCTGGTCTTGAGGATCGGGATTGGCCGAGTCGCCCTGATCGGCGGACACCCGTTCCGCGGCGGTTTTGTCCGTCGTGGCCGAGCCGTGTTCCTGCTCGTCCTGAATGCGCCGATCGAATTCGGGCTGGTTCTTCGCCATGGCTCCACCGTTCGTTGCGGGACGGCCGCACCGGTTTTGGGCGGCCACGTACCGCCACACTAAGCACGGTCCGGCCGGCCGGACAAGGGCGTGGACATCGATTGGCAGTGTGCAACGCCGGGCTCCGGCGCCTGGGGGAAAGGCGATTAGGCTGGTGGATGTGCCCCATCCGTCCAACGCCAGCAGCTACACCACCCTTGCCGGCGAACACCGTCATGAGATCGAGATTAAGCGGTCCCGCTTCATCACCGTGCTGCGCCGGGCAGAGACCGAGGACGAGGCCCGCAGCCTGGTGTCGGAGCTGCGCCGCGAGTTCCATGACGCGCGGCACCACTGCAGCGCCTTCGTGCTTGGCCCAGACCGCGCTATCCAGCGTTCCAATGATGACGGTGAGCCCTCCGGCACCGCCGGCATCCCCATGCTGGAAGCCCTGCTCAAACGCGAGACCGCACCAGGGGTGACGAACCTGAGCGACGTAGCTGCCGTCGTCGTGCGTTACTTTGGTGGGATTTTGTTGGGCGCGGGCGGACTGGTGCGGGCCTATTCAGAATCGGTGTCACAGGCCGTTGGCACCGCCGACATGGTTCAGCGGCGCAGGATGCGGCTGTTCGCGGCCCCGACCAGGCACGCGGACGCCGGCCGCTTGGAAAATGACCTGCGGGCAGCGGGAACCGTGGTGCTGGGCAGCGACTATGGCGCCGCCGAGGTGCGGATCCGGCTGGCCGTGGAAGACACTCCGGAAGTGATCGAGCGTTTCAAAGATCAACTGGCAGCACTGACATCGGGAGGCCCCGCGCCTATTGAGTTGGGGACGGAGTGGGTGGACCTTGGCTGAACACCACGACGACACCAACGGCGCCGGGACCCTCCGGCCAGCCTTCGACTTTGCCAGCCTCCGGCGATGGCCGGACGTGGAAGCGGACAACCTGTTCGCCTACGACGCGGCCGACAAGCTCCTGCTGGACACAGCCGAGCCGCTGACCGCCGGTCTGGAAGGAAGCCGGATCGCCGTGGTCAACGACCACTACGGCGCGCTCACGTTGGCGCTGGTTGCCGCCGGCAAACAGGGAGTCCGCGTGGTGCAGGACGGCCTCAGCTCGGAACACGCACTGGACAACAATGCCTCCCGGCTGGGGCTGGCTGGGTACAGCCACCGCCCGCTGGAGCCCGCCGCATTCGATGGTGTCCGGCTGGTGCTGCTTCAGCTGCCGCGCTCGCTCGATGCGCTGGAGGAGATGGCGGACTGCATTGCCGTGGCCGCTTCCGCCGAAGTCACGGTGCTGGCCGGCGGCCGGGTCAAGCACATGAGCACAGCGATGAACTCCGTCCTCGCCACATCGTTCTCCTCCGTGACGGCAGGCCTGGCGCGGCAGAAAGCGCGGATCCTGACCGCCACCGGTCCGCTGCCGTCTGTGGGTGCGCGTTTCCCTCGCGCCGAAGAGCACGACGTCGGCCTTCCGGTTCCGCTGCGGCTGGTCGCCTTCGGCGGCACCTTTGGCGGCCCCAAGGTGGACCCGGGCACCCGGTTCCTGCTCCCGCTGCTCGCTGGTGCCCGGGAGGCCGGCCGTGCGGTGGACCTTGGATGCGGCAACGGTACGATCGCCGCGTATCTGGCTCTGACCCGCGGAGCCATCCGTGTGCTGGCCATGGACCAGTCGGCCTCAGCGGTCAGATCAGCCCGCGCTACGGCCGAGGCGAACGCGGTTGCGGACCGGGTGGAGGTGCGGCGGGATGATGCCTTGTCCTCGCTGCCCACCGCTTCCGAGCAGTTGGTAGTGCTGAATCCGCCGTTCCATATCGGGAACGCCGTGCATGCCGGCATTGCGCTGAAGCTCTTCGCCGAAGCCGGCCGCGTCCTCGCTCCCGGCGGAGAACTTTGGACAGTGTGGAACAGCCATCTGGCCTACAAGCCGGCGTTGAACCGATTGGTGGGGCCGACCCGTCAGGTGGCGCGGAACCCAAAGTTTACGGTGACGGTCAGCACCCGGGGCTGACGGGACCTCAGAACTCGGTACCGTAGTAGCGGCGCAGCTCGGCTTCTTCCTCCGGGGTCAGGCCCTCGGAGGCTGCTGCCGAAGGCGCGTCTTTGATGGTGTCCTGGCTGTAGGCCACGAACACATCGTGTTTATCTATCCGCGCCCCGGCAATCGGCACGAACTTCTCGCGGCTGTCCGCCAAGCCCAGACCCACCGTGATCCAGGTGATGGTTCCGGTGACAGGATCTTGGTGCACCTGGCCCACCACGCCCAGCTTCCGGTCGGCGCTGTCCCACACAGTGGCTTGCTGCAGGGCGTGGACGTCCACTTCTTTTGGCATATTCTCTACCTTTCGGCCCAATGCTGTCCTAGTGCTTTTCCCCACACCCTAGCCTAGTGATTCCGTCCTGTTTGGCGAGCCGATCCCTGGCGTGCAAGTCACCTGCTCAGTTTTTTGTACCGGCAGGTGGGGCCGGTTTCCCGTGCCGATAACGGCCCAATAACGGCCCGATAACGTGAGCGAGAGTTCACTGTAAGGGCATTGCAACTGAAGCTTTATGGGGTTCTGGGGGAGAAAAGCGATGCGCACCGATTCCACCCGTCATTCCCTGGTGACCCTTGCGACCAAGCTCATGGCAGGAGAACGAGGGAGACCATGCCTATTATCAGGGAGCCGCACCTGTTCAACGAGCAGAGCTTGTTCGTCGACTTGGAAGGGTTGCTGGGCCGCCGCCTCTACCTGAAAATCGAGGGGTTTAACTTCGCGGGCTCGATCAAGCTCAAGCCCGCGCGCGAGATGGTCGAGCACGCCGAGCGAGAGGGCTTGATCGGCCCCGGCTCCATTCTGGTGGAGTCTTCCTCGGGGAACCTCGGCGTAGCGCTCAGCATGATCGCCGCCAGCAAGGGCTACCGCTTCGTGTGCGTGATCGATCCGCGCTGCAACCCGGCGACCCGGCAACTCATGGAGTCGCTCGGGGCACAGGTGGATCTGGTCACCGAACCGGATCCCGTCGACGGCTTCCTCGGGGCCCGTCTCAACCACGTCCGGGACCTCTGCGCATCCGACGAGCGGTACCTCTGGCTCAACCAGTACACCAATCCCGGCAACTGGGGAGCGCACTACCGCTGGACCGCCCCCGAGATCTCCGATCAGTTCCCCGAACTGGACGTGCTGTTCGTGGGAGCCGGGACGACGGGAACCCTGATGGGTTGCGCGAGGTACTTCCGTGAGCACCGGCCCGACGTCCGGATTGTCGCGGTCGACGCCGCAGGATCGGTCTCGTTCGGCGGCCAGCCGGCCACCCGCCTGATCCCGGGACTCGGCATGAGTGTGCGGCCGCCGCAGCTCGACGAATCATTCATCGATGACGTGGTGATGGTCGAGGAGCTGGACACGGTGCGCGCCTGCCACCGCCTTGCGGCGGGCGGGTTCATGCTCGGTGGCTCCACCGGGACCGTGGTTCACGGCGCCATGTCTTGGCTCGCCGACCACGACGCCCAGGACGCCACGGCGGTGGCCATCTCGCCGGATCTGGGCCGACCCTACCTGGACACCGTCTACGACCCCGACTGGGTGCACGACCATTTGGGCACCGAAGCACTCGCCACCGCCGACTTGACGGTGGCTCCGGGCCAATGGTCCGATTCGGGGCTGGGGCCATGGAACACGGCTCCCGCACCCGTGGCCCATTCTGTTGCCACCGCCTCGCTAAGGAGATTCCTGCAGTGAAAATCCGCGTCGACGACCTGCAGGGTGCTCCGCGTTCCACACCTCCGACGAATTCCACGACTCCCGCGGAACCTGCGGCTTCGGCCGGAAAGGGCTCGCCAGCCACAGGTGCGGCTGTGGCCTTGGAGCGCCGGCTGGCGGATCTTCTCGCATTGGTGGTGAACAAGGACGACGTCCCCGTGGACTCCAACTTCTTCTACGAATTGGGCGCCGATTCGCTGGTGATGGCGCAGTTCTGCGCCCGCGTGCGGAAGCAACCGGACCTGCCTGCCGTGTCGATCAAGGACATCTACCAGCACCCGTCGATCTCGGCGCTGGCCGCGGCTTTGGCACCAGCGGAAGAGCCGTCGGCGACAGTATCGGCGACAGCGCTGATGCAGGACCGGTTGGCGGAGGTGCTGTCCGACGTGCTTGGCGTCCAGCAGGTGCCGGTGGGCGACGACTTCTTCCGTGACCTGGGCGCGGACTCGCTGGTGATGGCGAAGTTCTGCGCCAGGGTGCGCAAGCAGCCGGATCTGCCAGCAGTGTCAATCAAGGACATTTACCAGAACCCAACGCTCTCGGCGCTGGCCGCGGCCCTTGCACCGGCGGAAGAGGCTACGGCGCAGGTGCAGGTGCAGGACCAACTGGCCGAGGTGCTCGCCGGCGTGCTCGGCGTAGAACAGGTCGCGGCGGGCGATGACTTCTTCCACGACCTGGGCGCGGACTCGCTGGTGATGGCGAAGTTCTGCGCCAGGGTGCGCAAGCAGCCGGATCTGCCCCAGATATCCATGAAGGAGATCTACAGCAACCCAAATATTTCCGCACTGGCAGCGGCACTGCAGGTTCCCCCGGCGCAGCAGGACAAGGAGGCGGAGCCCTCGCCGGCTGTGGCCTCCGTGCCGGAAACGCCGCCGCCCATGGATGCGCGGACGTGGGAGTATGTCGCCTGCGGCGCCCTGCAGGTGCTTGTCTATATCGGCTACTGCCTGTTCGCCGGCGTCATCATGGTGGTGGGGTACCAATGGTTGTTCCCGGCCGCGGCGCCGGGCAACCACCACTGGCTAACCCACGGGTCGGACTTCTGGGCGCTCTACCTGCGGTCGATCGCCTACACCGCTGCGACGTTCGTGGTGTTGTGCATCCTGCCGGTGGCCGCGAAATGGATTTTCATCGGGCGCTTCCGGCCCAAGGAGATCCGCATCTGGAGTCTGGCCTACTTCCGATTCTGGCTGGTCAAGGCGTTGATGCGCACTTCCCCCCTTTCGCTGATGACCGGCTCGCCGCTGACGACCTTCTACCTGCGGGCGATGGGCGCGAAGGTCGGCCGCAACGTGATGATCATGACCAACCGGCTGCCGATCTGCACGGACCTGCTGACGATCGGCGAGGGAACGGTCATCCGCAAGGACGTCATGCTCAACGGGTACCGTGCCCACGGCGGCGTCATCCAGGTGGGTGGGGTCACACTGGGCAGGGACGTGACTATCAGCGAGGGAAGTGTGCTGGACATCAACACGTCGATGGGTGACCACTCGCAACTGGGCCACCGGTCCACTCTCTACACTGGTCAAGCCGTGCCCGAGGGCGAGCGGTGGCACGGTTCACCGGGCAGGCCCGGGAGTGCGGACTACGCCACAGTCGAGCCGACACCCTACCGGCCGTGGCGCCGGGGATGGTTCGCCGTTTCCCAGCTCGTGAGCACGGTTGGGTTGGGCCGCTCTATGTGGGGACTGGCGATCGCGCTGATTATCCTTGCGAACCCGACCGTCGCGGCGCTTCTGGAGCCGCAGGACTTGGCGTTCACCAACTGGGTCTTCTACGCCGACGCCGCAGTCTACGCCGGGGTGTCCGTCTTCGGTGGGACGGTACTGGCGCTGTTCCTCATCACGACCCTGCCACCGCTGTTCCAACTCGCGGTGAAGCCGGACAAGGTGTATCCGCTGTTCGGGTTACGTGACGCGGCGGCACGGATCGTGGCCAGGATGACCAACAGCCCCATGCTGGGGGCTTTGTTCGGCGACAGCTCCTACGTGGTGAACTACGTGCGGGCCATCGGGTACAAGCAGCCGCAGGTCCAACAGAGCGGCTCGAATTTCGGCACGGTGTTCAAGCACGACAACCCGTTCCTTTCGACCATCGGCACCGGCACGATGATTGCCGACGGGGTGTCATTCATGAACACGGACTATTCGGCCACGTCGTTCAAGGTCAGCGAGGTAGCGGTCGGTGCTCACAACTTCCTGGGCAATGTCGTGCTGTACCCCGCCGAAGCCAGGACCGGAAACAACTGCCTGCTCGCGACCAAGGTCATGGTCCCCATCGACGGGCCGGTGCGCCAGGACGTGGGCCTGCTCGGATCGCCGGCCTTCGAGATCCCCCGGTCCGTGCTGAGGGACACCCTCCCCGAGGAGCACAGGAGCCCTGACCGCCTCCGCCGGGACCTAGCGGCCAAGAACCACCACAACGTGCGCACCATGGCCCTCTTGATGCTCGCGCGGTGGTTCAACTCTACGGTGGCCCTGCTGGCGATGTTCGCCGGCCTCGAACTGTCCGACCAATTCGGTTTCCTTGCGCTCAGCGCGTCGTTCGTCGTCATGCTCGTGCTCGGCGTGCTGGTCCCCGTCGGCATCCAGCACCTCGCCACCGGGTTCCGGCGGCTGCGGCCCCAGCTGTGCTCCATCTATAACCCCTACTTCTGGTGGCACGAGCGGTACTGGAAGCTGCAGGCCCAGAGCCGGTACCTGGCTCTGTTCAACGGAACACCGTTCAAGCCGCTGATTTGGCGCCTGCTGGGCGTGCGGATCGGCTCCCGGGTCTTCGACGACGGCCTCGGGATTCCCGAACGGGGACTGGTGACGATCGGCTCCCGGTGCACGCTGAACAACGGCACCTCGATCCAGTCCCATTCCCAGGAAGACGGGATGTTTAAGTCCGATTACAACGTGGTCGGGAACGACGTCACGCTCGGCGTCGCCGCCTTTGTCCATTACGGCGTGACCGTTGAAGACGGTGCCGTTGTCGCCGCCGACTCCTTCGTGATGAAGGGGACGACCCTCCCTCGGGGAACCCTGTGGGCTGGCAACCCGGCCGAAGAGGCCCGAGCCGCGGCCACGTCCCCCGTCGCACTGGAAAGGCCCGTAACATGACCACCACCTCTGCGCTGACCTGCCGCACCGCCGCCGACCACTCGTCGGGTCCGGGCAACGACCGGACCGTTCCCACGGGTGCCGCGCCGACATCGATTCCCCGGTGGACACAGGACGGCCAGCCGGGTCAGGGGTGGGTTGAGGTGGCTATTCCGGAGGACCTACGCCAGGCCGTGCGGGCACTGTCCCGCACGCTGGACGCGACGCCTGAATCGATCTGGCTGGCGGCTCACGTAAGGGTGCTCCAGGCGCTGTCCGGCGAAACAGAGGTCACCGCCGGCTTCAGGGACACTTCAGGGACGTGGACCTGCGAACTTGATCTTGGGCAAGGGTCGTGGCGGGCGCTGGTCTCCGCGGCGCGCGTCGGGCAGGTACAGGCCCAGACCGGTCGAGCAGGGGGACCGCAGGCGCCGGCTCAGGCCGCGTACGAGGTGCTGCTCAGCACCGACCACGACGACGATCCTGAGCTCGCGGAGGGCATCGTCCTGCGCGTGTCCCTCGGCGACGGCGCAGGTGGCGAAGCGATGCGCCTGCGCTACCGGCGTGACGTCCTCGACGAGCCCGCAGCCCTCCGGATCGCCGGCTATCACCTGAGTGCACTGCGCCATCTGGTCGCCGACCCCGACGCGGAGCCCGCCGACGCCGACCTCGTCGCACCCGAAGAGCGGCGCTTCCAGCTTGAGCAGCTCGCCGGGCCCGAGCGGCCCCGACCTCAACACCGCTTCCATGAGCTGTTCGAGGAGCGGGTCCGCCAGCATCCCGAACGCATCGCCGCCGTCCAGGACTCCCGGGAGTGTACCTACGCGGAGCTCAATGCCCGTGCCAACCGGCTCGCCCGCGCCCTGCTCGCGCAGGGGCTGCAGGCGGAGGACATCGTGGCCGTCGTCGCCGAGCGGGGCCTGGAATGGATGGCCGCCGTCATCGGCATCTTCAAAGCCGGGGGCGCGTACCTGCCGATCGAACCCCACTTCCCCGCCGACAGGATTGCCAGAACGCTGACCCGGTCCGGATGCCAGATGGTGCTGACCGAGGAAGGCAGCACCGCCACGCTCGACGAAGCTCTCGGCGGAATGCCCGCGGTCGCAAAGCTCCTCTTCGAAGAGGTCGAGGCCGGCGGGCACGCCGCCGACGACCTCGGCTTGGAGATTCGTCCCGATCAGCTCGCCTACGTCTACTTCACCTCCGGTTCCACCGGCGAACCGAAAGGCGCGATGTGCGAACACGCCGGGATGGTGAACCACCTGTACGCCAAGATCGAGGACCTGGGGATCGGCCCCGGTGACGTCGTCGCCCAGAGCGCGCCCCAGTGCTTCGACATCTCGCTGTGGCAGCTGGTATCGGCCCTGCTTGTCGGCGGCCGCACACTCATCGTTGCGCAGGACCGGATCCTCGACGTCGAGCGGTTCGTCGACGCGGTGGAACGGGGCGGCGTCGCGGTCTTCCAGGTGGTCCCGTCCTACCTGGACGCCCTGGTGGCATACCTGGACGGTAAGCCACGCGCGCTGCCGCACCTTCGCTGTGTCTCGGCGACCGGGGAGGCCCTGAAACAGGAACTGGTCCGCCACTGGTTCAACGTGATGCCGAATGTGAAGCTGGTCAACGCCTACGGACTGACGGAGACCTCAGACGACACCAACCACGAGGTGATGACTGCCGTGCCTTCCGGCGGCTCTGTGCCACTGGGCCGACCAATCCCCAACGTCCGGATTCACATTCTGGACGAGCGACAACGGCTCGTGCCGCTCGGGGCACCCGGCGAGATCGCCTTCTCCGGAGTGTGTGTGGGCCGCGGCTACATCAACGATCCGGAGCGCACGGCACAGGCATACTCCGCTGACGCCTACGTGGACGGCGCGCGGCTCTACCGTGCGGGCGACTACGGCCGCTGGTCCCCGGACGGCAAGCTGGAGTATCTGGGCCGGCAGGACAACCAGGTCAAGATCTCCGGATTCCGCATCGAGATCGGCGACATCGAGAACGCGCTGTTGCGGGTTCCCGGCGTGCGCGACGGCGCCGTCGTCGTCGGCGAAGGCGCCGGGCAGTCCAAGTTCCTGGTGGCGTTCTACTCCGGCAACCGGGCGCTCGACGTCGACGTCATCCGCAGCGAGATGGCCGCACGCGTACCGGCCTACATGGTTCCGTCGGCGTACAGGTGGCAGGAAAGCCTGCCCCTGACGGACAACGGGAAGATCGACCGAAGGGCCTTGACCCGCATGGCGCGGGAGGTCGTTCCCGAGACCGGCACCGCCACGGACGCGCTCTCGGCCAGCGAGCAGCGGCTCGCCGAGGCGTGGGCGACGGTGCTCGGCCTCCCGGCGGGCCGGATTGGCAAGCAGGACTCGTTCTTCGCGCTGGGCGGGACCTCGCTGTCCGCTGTGAAGCTCGCCGTCCTGCTCAAGCGCGCGGTGTCAATCAAGGACATCATGCAGACGCCCGCTTTGGCGGACCTAGCGAAGCTGCTCGAGGCCTCGGCCCTGGCGGACGCTGCTGTTCCCCCCGCCCCGCGGCCGGCTGGAACCGCCGCGCGACCCGATTCCATGGCCCCGGCGGGAGGACCGGTTAGCCGCTCCCATCCGCTACCTGTGAAGCAAAAGGACCTCTGATGTCGTCTCAATCACCCAGGACCCAGTTAGACGTTGAACGCCAACCCGGGCGGGCTCCGATGCTCACCGTCGAGGACGGCCACGACCCAGTGCGCTGGGCCGAACAAAACCGTGCGGCGCTGCGTGCGGCGGTGGATGAACACGGCGCCGTCCTGGTCCGCGGCCTGGGCCTGCGTGATCCGGCCCAAGTGGCCGATACCTTCAAGCGGCTGGTTCAAGGCGGCCTCATGCCGGACAGGGAAGCTTTCGCCACCAGGCAGCCCTACTTGGACGGCGTGTACTCATCCCTCACGTGGCCCGCGAACCAGCCCATGTGCATGCACCACGAGCTCAGCTACGCGCTCGAGTTCCCCGGCCTGATGCTCTTCGCCTGCCTCCAGGCACCCCGCGTCGGTGGGGTGACCGGTGTGGCAGATGCCCGCGACGTGCTCGACGCCATTCCTTCGGACATCGTCCATCGGTTCGAGAGCGAGGGGTGGCTGCTCGCCCGCAGCTACAACGAGGACATCGGCGCCTCCTACGAGGAGGCGTTCGGGGTCTCCGATCGCGCCGACGTCGAGAGTTACTGCAAGGCGCACGAGATCGAGTTCGAGTGGCAGCCCGACGGCGAGCTGCGCACCCGGCAACGGCGTCCTGCCGTGGTTCGGCACCCGGCGACCGGCGAACGCAGCTGGTTCAACCAGGTCGCGTTTCTGAGCGAATGGACGATCGCGTCCGAGGTGCGGGAGTACCTGGTGGACGTCTACGGTCCCGACGGGCTGCCGTTCAACACCCGCTTCGGCAACGGCGAGCCGATCGGGGAGGACATCGTCGCCCTCCTGAACGAGATCTACGAGGCCCACACCCTTCGAACTCCTTGGGAGACAGGTGACCTCATGCTCGTCGACAACATCCGCATGGCGCACAGCCGGGAGGCGTACGAAGGACCTCGGGAGATCCTCGTCGGCATGGCCGAGCCGCGCAATGTATTTGATCTCGATACCCACACCCAGGACGGTGCACGATGACAGAATTCGCCACTTCCCCAGCCGCAGCGGCTGTAGAGCCGAAGACGGTTCCATCGTTCGCCGTCATTGCAGGGGCCCAGGTGCAGCAGGTGCTCCAGGGGCGGGAAAAGCAAGTCGTCGAGCTGGTCGAGCAGACCTACCGGGTGCATGCAGCGGGAGACTCGGTGAATCCCCCGTCCTACTTCCTGCGCTTCCCGGACCGGCCCAGCTCGCGCATCATCGCCCTGCCCGCCTCGGTCGGCGGACAGGTGGAGGTTGACGGCATCAAGTGGGTCTCCAGCTTCCCGGACAACGTGTCGTCGGGGATTCCGCGCGCCTCAGCGGTGTTGATCCTCAATGACCGGGCTACCGGCTACCCCTTCGCGTGCATGGAGAGCTCAATTATTAGCGCCTCCAGGACGGCCGCATCGGCCGCCGCGGCTGCGGACTGGCTCAGCCGGGGACGCAGGCGTCCCAGACGCATCGGGTTCTTCGGCGTCGGCCTCATTGCCCGTTACATCCACACCTTCCTGAACGCGACGGACTGGTCCTTCGACGAGATCGGGGTGTTCGACCTCTCGGGCGAGAGCGCTGAGGGGTTCAAGGGCTATCTCGAACGCAGCGGGACCCAGGCCCGGGTGACCGTGCACGACGGCCCTGAGCAGCTGATCAAAAGCAGCGACCTCGTCGTGTTCGCCACGGTGGCGGGCGAACCGCACGTGCATGACACGACGTGGTTCGAGCACAACCCGCTGGTGCTGCACGTGTCCTTGCGCGACCTGGCCCCGGAGATCCTGTTGGCATCGACCAACATCCTCGACGACGTCGAGCACTGCTTGAAAGCCGGGACGTCGGCCCACCTCGTGGAGCAGATGGTCGGCCACCGGGACTTTGTGGACGGCACCTTGGCCGACGTTATGGAAGGAAGGGTATCGCTGGCGGACGACCGTCCCGTAGTGTTCTCGCCGTTCGGCCTGGGCGTGCTCGACCTGGCGGTGGGCAAGTACGTCTACGACGAACTTGCCAGCAGCGGGCAGCTCCGCGTTGTCGAGGACTTCTTCTCTGAGCTTCGCCGGTACGGTTGACCCGGCGGCCCAAACACGTTAATTGATTCGCACCCACCGAGGAGTGACACAATGCTCTCGTTATCGCAGATGCTGGGGAATGTGTCCAAGGCACACGCGCAGTCCCCTGAGGACTGGGCACGGTCGGTCACTGACGTCCTGCGGGACGCCGCGATCTACCATCAGGCCGGAAACGGCTTCTACCGAGCCCAGTGTGACGCGTTGGGAGTCGATCCCGCCGCGATCAACGACATTAACGACCTGCAAGACCTGCCCCTGCTGTCGGTCGGCATGTTTAAGCGTCCCGACGCCCAGGTGCTGCTCACCTGCTCGCTGGCCGACGTCGAGACCGAAACCCGCTCCAGCGGAACCCGGGGTATTCCGTCCGTCGCCCGCCGCAACAGCGAGACAGTGACCCGGGCACTGGTTGGTCTGATCGGGACCTACCGGGAGTTCTTCAACCTGTCCGGGGGCGCGGGCCTTTTCTTGAACCCGTCGGACGCCGAAGCCTCGGAGATGGGCTTGCTCAAGGACTTCAACATCCTGAACAGCGTCTTCGACCACCACGCATACCTCGTTGCCGAGCAGGCGTTCGACGCCCGGGAGGCCCTGGAGCACCTGCGTCGGTGGAAGGGCCACATGACCCGGCACATCGTCGGTCCGCCGTTCCTCATCGGCCGGCTCCTCCGGTTCCTCGAGCAGGAGAAGATCAATGTGCGCTTGGACCCGTACAGCATGATCATCACTCTGGGCGGTTGGAAGCGGCACACGGCGGAGGCCATCCCTGACGAAGGCTTCCGGGAGCGGTGCCACGACCTGCTCGCCGTGCGCCCGGGAAACGTGCGAGACATGTACGGGATGATCGAGTCGAACATGCTGGCCGTCGAATGCCACCTGCATCGCAAGCACGTCCCGCCGTGGTGCTACATTTCCATCCGGGACCCCGGCCAGATCAGCAAGGAGCTCGCCCCCGGGAACACCGGCATCATCGCCGTACTGGACGCCCTCAATACCAGCTACCCCGGTTTCCTCCTCACCGACGACGTGGGCGACGTCGAGACCGGCACCTGCGGGTGCGGGAGAACCGGCCAGGTCGTCAACTTCCGCCGCCGGGGACAGGGCGGCGGGCTGGGATACTGTCCCGTCAGCATCGAGCGTTACCTCGCCTCGCGCACCATCGCCAACGATGAGGCGCCGGCCCTCATGCAGGTTTAAGTACGCGGCGCCTCAGCCGGCGCCCTGCCCCGTTGCCGGGTCTGTCGCGCCCTTGGCAAGGCCGCCCTTGACGCCGGCGAGCGAGACCGTCGCGCTCATGAGCGTTTCGGTCATCTGCTCCAATACGGTCATGTCGACGTTCTTGATCGTGTCGCAGGCCCGGTGGTAGCACTCGTCGTACTGCTCCCCGGCTTGCCCGCCGAACGTCTTCGCCTCGGCCTCGCTTTTGGTCCCCGCGTCGCCGGTGAACAAACCCCCGGCCGGGATGCCGGCCTTCACGAACGCGTCGTAGTCCGAATCTTCGATGAACCCAAACGGCAGCGCCTGAACCCCTTCGCCCCGCAGGATGTCCACGAGTACTTGTTCGACGGCGCTCGACCCCTCGGGCCCGGCCTCCTCGCTGTCCGAGCCGTCGCCGTCGTAGACGTACGCCACCGCGTTCGGCGAGCCCACCACGTCGACGTTCAGGTACGCGACGTGCGCGGCGGCCTCCGCGCCGGAGAGCTCCTCGACGTAGTGCTCCGAGCCGTGCAGTCCGTCCTCCTCGCCGCCCCAGAACGCGAACCGGATCCGATCCCGCGGCACGGCGCCCTCCGCCGCGAGCCGCTGCGCGACCTCGAGCACCGCGGCGACCCCGCTGCCGTTGTCGTTGAGCCCGGGCCCGTCCTCGACCGAATCCAGGTGCGCCCCGAGCACCAGAATGCTCCCGGAATCGCCGCCGGTGTCGGCCAGGACGTTGAACGCGTCCACCGGGTTGCGCCGGCCGTAACTGAACTCCTGCCGCCGCGGTTCGTAGCCCGCCGCACGCAGTTGCTTCTCGACGTAGTCCGCGGACGCCTCGTATCCCCCGGTGCCGTTGGCCCGGTTCCCGCCGTTCGCGTCTGCCACCGCCTGCAGCGCTTCCAGGTGCCGGGTCAGCGCACTGGGCTCCACCACCTCCCGAACCACAGACGGGTCCGGCGGGGCCTCCACCCTCACGGGCGGCCGCGGCTCGTCCGTACAGGCGGCAACGCTGCCGACCAGTGCCGCGCACAGCACAACCGACCACAGCCGTATGCGGCGATCAGGATGCTTCTGGAAACGCTGCAAAATGGCTTCTTCACCTAGCACGTTGACTCCCCCGGTCTGCGTCCTTGGGACGCTGGTAGGCACATGCTACGCCCCGGCGGTCCGCGCGGGAAGAACTAGTTGACCACGGTAACCGACGGATATTCAGGGGCTATTTTGGCGGCCCACTACGACCCTGGCTGGCGGTCGCTGGCCGAGTTGTGCTTCGTGCTTGACATCCCACTCGGGTCGCGGCCATCGGACTGGGCAGCCGTATAACCACCCTGCTGCCTCACCCTGCGAGCGTGAAACCACGATTACCAATGAGAAGGATCGATGAGTTCGTGAAGCTGACGCGACTTGCCACCCACCCAAACGGCAACAGACCGCCTGTACCATCCGTACGCCGAATACCAACCGCGGGAAGCTATCACCATGCGGAAACTGACCTTTGGCATGAACGTGAGCGTGGACGGCTACATCGCCGCGCCCGGCGGCGACCTCGGCTGGAGCGCGCCGAGCGACGAGCTGTTCCAGTGGTGGTCCGACCGGGTAAAAGCGACGGGCCTGGCGCTCTACGGGCGCAAACTGTGGGAGACGATGAGCTCCCATTGGCCGACCGCCGACCAACATCCTGACGCCACACCGGCGGAGATCGAGTTCGCCCGCCGCTGGCGCGACATGCCGAAGGTGGTGTTGTCCTCGACGACCAGCGGGGTGGACTGGAACGCCCGCCTCGTCACCGGTGACGCGGTCACCGCGATCACCCGGCTCAAGACTGAGGATGGCGGTCCCATGGACGTCGGCGGTGCCACCCTCGCTGCAGCGGCCATGCGGGCCGGGCTGATCGACGAGTACGCGATGGTCACCCACCCGGTCCTGGTGGGCGGCGGTACGCCGTTCTTCACCGCCCTGGACAACTGGGCGAACCTGAACCTGGTGGAGACCCGGACGTTTCCCGACGGCGTACTCCTGACCAGGTATGAGACCAGGCGCTGAATACCCAGCCTCGGATTGGCGCGGGCTCGGGCCACCCCGCATCTCGTATCCTTCAGGGGAAATTTCCCGTTTCTGGCGCCCATCGAACTCGACATAGCTTGAAGTCGCAGGACCGACACCAAGGGCGTTCGCGACCCTGGCGGGCTATGTCCTCATGCTGGTGTGGATCATTTGGCTTGCCACGGTTGCCCGCCGGAACAAGGAACCGGCCACGCGGCCTGTCCGGTAGATATCACCGGTGTCCAGCGGGGACTCATTGGGGC
The DNA here is from genome assembly GCF_059089965.1 of Arthrobacter sp. SPT-J7. Classification (NCBI taxonomy): domain Bacteria; kingdom Bacillati; phylum Actinomycetota; class Actinomycetes; order Micrococcales; family Micrococcaceae; genus Arthrobacter; species Arthrobacter sp. SPT-J7. The sequence continues at coordinate 133,273 of NZ_JBNHFF010000007.1, read as the reverse complement.
GGGGCCATGATGCGCAGGACCGGATGCCCGTTGACGTCCTGGAGCGGGAAGTAGACCCGGTGGGTCGCCTGGTCGACGGCCACGGTGTGGGCACGGTCGGCGAGCTTGCCGGATGCAATGGGCTGCAGTGACCTGTCTTTTTCGTCGAAGATGCTCACCACCCCGCTCTCGGAGGCGACGTAGAGGCGGTGCAGGCCTTGGTCGAAGGCGAGCACGTCCGGGCCATCCCCGGTGGCGAACCGTTCCGTGGGCCTGCCTGTTCGCAGGTCCGCCACGAGCAGCGTGGCATTGTCCTCGCAGGCGATGAACGCGAGCCGGGCCTGGCCGTCGACGGCCAAGCCGTGGTTGCCGCGGCAGCCGTCGAGCCCGATGCGGCCGGTGACGGCATCGGTGGCCGGGTTGATAGTCAGCAATTCGTTCCGGGCCTGGGAGTTGACGAGGATGTTTCCGTCGGCCGGGTCAAAGACCGTGTTGCCGGCTTCTCCGCCGATGTCGATCGAGCCGACGGCCGTGCCTGCCCCGACGCCGATGACGGTTTCGGCGCGGCCGCCTTGGTTGGAGACGTAGGCCTTGCCGTGGTCCGGGTCGTAGGCGATCCCGTCCGGGCCCTCGCCTGTGCGCACCCGACCGGTGACGGCGAGGGTCCGGGTATCGATGAGGACGGCCTCGTTGCTGCCCGAGGCAGCAGCCAGGAGCAGGTGACGGTCCGGGGCGGCGGCGACCCCACGCACGGATTCCAGGCCGGTGACCGTGCCCGCCACGGTGTTGCTGGCAAGGTCGACGGCGTGCACCGTGCCGTCACCCAGGTGGGCGATATACAGCCGGCGCCCGGAAGGGTCGACAGCCTGGTAATCGAGCCGGGTTGCCCCGCCGGGCAGCTCCACGTCCCGGACCAGGGTCAGCGGCAGCGACTCCGGCCCAGAGGCGGGCACCGCGCAGGCCACGGGCCCGAGCAGCAGGAAGGGTGGCAGGCAGACCAGCAGTGACACTCGGCGGCACCTGGATTCCATGATCCCGCCTCCTTACCCTTTCCTGCGGCCCGTCAAGGGTCCGGGCAATGGCACAGGAAGGCGGCCATCCCGCGGCGACAGGCCCGGTGTCGGCGCCAGGCCGACGCCCGTGCGCCCGCACCTTCTCTCATTATTCGCGCAGGACTCCGTCAGCGAAAAGCCTTCCCGCATCGTGCCTGCACCGTGTCCGCCCCACCGGCCTTTTGTGCCGGGACACTACGCGCTGACGGCCGCCTCCCAAGCGTGCGGTTGCCGTCAGGCCTGCTCCGGCACATCATCGGCTTGGAGCATAGTGACGCTCCAATGCCCGTCCCTGTCCCTGGTCATCTTTGGCGTCGTCCCTTTGGAGACTTGGCTCACAGCCCCAATACCCGGCGCCTCTCCACCCGCAGCAGGGCGGCGCCTGAAGACGCGGCGGCAGAATAGCCCGGCTTGGACTCCCGCCGAGATAATGCAATTATCTGCGTATGGATGCAGACAGCGTTGTGTGTGGCCGGTTCCCCGACAGCCAGTACGTCGAGCTGGCCGTGGAGGTGTTCGCGATGCTTGCCGACGCTACCCGGGTCAGGATCATCCTGGCCCTCAGGGACGCGGGCGAACTGCCAGTGAACCGGCTCGCCGAGGCCGTGGGGAAGTCCCCGGCGGCCGTGTCCCAGCACCTGGCGAAGCTGCGGCTGGCCCGCATCGTCTCCACCCGTCAGGACGGCACGCATGTGTACTACCGGCTGGAAAACGAGCACGCCCGCCAGCTGGTGGCCGATGCCATCTTCCAGGCCGAACATTCTCTGGGAGGCACGCCCCGCCACCACCACCCGCAGACGGAGACTAACCCGGCATGAAACGCAGAGAAGACGTCCTCGGCAGCCACGGCGCTGAGGGACTGACCGACAGCCATGACCACGGGCATGGTCATGGTCATGGGCACGAGCACGGTCATGACCACGACCACGACCACGAGCATCCCGGGGGGCTAAGAGGCTTCCTCCAGGGCCTTTTTGTTCCGCACAGCCATGATGCGGCGGATTCGGTGGACGAGGCGATGGAGTCCTCGGTCAAGGGCATCCGGGCGCTGAAGATTTCTCTGGCGGTTCTGGCCGTGACCGCGCTGCTGCAGCTGGTGGTGTTTCTGTTCAGCGGCTCGGTCGCCCTGCTGGCCGATACAATCCACAACTTTTCCGACGCCCTGACCGCAGTACCGCTGTGGATAGCGTTCATCCTGAGCCGGCGGGCGGCAACGCGGACCTATAACTACGGATTCGGGCGGGCCGAAGACCTGGCAGGCCTGTTCATCATCGCCGTGGTGGCGCTGTCGGCCATCGTGGCAGCGGTCGAGTCCGTGATCCGCATCTTCCAGCCGCAGCATCTGGAAAACCTCGGCTGGGTCCTGGCCGCGGGCCTGATCGGCTTCGCCGGCAACGAGCTTGTGGCGGTCTACCGGATTAGGGTCGGCAAGGAGATCGGCTCGGCGGCACTGGTCGCGGACGGGGTCCACGCCCGGACCGACGGGTTCACCTCCCTGGCGGTCGTCGCGGGCGTCATCGGTGTGTGGCTCGGCTTCCCCCTAGCAGACCCGATCATCGGCACCCTTATCTCCATCGCCATCTTCGTCCTGCTCTGGGGAACCGCCCGTGACATCGGTCGGCGGCTGATGGACGGTGTCGACCCCGAGCTGGTGGAATGCACCGAGGCCGCCATCTCGCCCGTGGCGCCGCCGGCCTCGGCCGTCCGCCTGCGCTGGAGCGGCCACCGGCTCCACGTCGAAGTCACCGTCCCGGCCGACCCGCAGTGGAGCATGGCCGAGCTGGCCGAACTCAAACGTTCCGTAGAGGACGCCGTACGGAGCAAAATCCGCAACGTCGGAACCGTACTCGTCGTTGTCGGCTAGACGCCGGCCGGACCGGGCAGCGTTAGCGATACCACCGCCGGCTTAGTGTCGCGCAAGCCGGTCCCCCCACCGCGTCATGGATGAGCGAGAGCTTATGCAAGTACGTGAGTAGCCATTGGGCGATGGAATGCGCGTTCCATCAGGGCTCATTGCTGTGCCGATTGAGGATCCCGGACCGGGCTGGCCCTAGAGGTGTCGCAGGTATCGTTCAGGTGAGTCCAGGAATGATCGCCAGTTCGAAACCAGATCGAGGTCGGACCATTTTTTCTGCCGGAGTCCCCACGGGCCGACTTCGAGAATCTACGCGCCGGGAAGTGCTGCAAGAACCGGGGAGTGCGTGGACATGATGACTTGCGAGGAGCCTTCGGCGAGGAGATCTTTCAAGACCGCGAGGAGGCTGAGGCATCCTGCGAAGGACAACGCCGATTCCGGCTCATCGAGGACCCATAATCCGCGTCCTCGGAAGCGGTCCACCGCCAGTTCCAAGAACGATTCGCCGTGTGACATGTCGTGGAACGAGATGTCCGGACCCGAGGTGCTCGGGTTCTTCTCGAGGTAGGTGAAGAACCCGTGCATGGTTTCCGCGCGCAGGAAGTAGCCGCGTCTTGTGGCGCCGGCGTTGCGAACAAGCTGCAGGTGATCGGCAAGTGTGGACTCCGTAGACCTGGTGCTGTGGCGGGCTCCTGTAGACCCGCCTTCAGGAGACAAGCCATAGGCCAGCGCGATGGCTTCCACGAGAGTGGATTTTCCCGACCCATTTTCGCCGACGAAGATCGTCGCGGGCGTCAAATCGAGCCCGTGGTCTAGTACCTGGGCGACAGGGGGCAAGACCCCCGGCCACCGGCCTCGGTCAAGGAGGTGCGCTGGGTCTTCGCCCACCCGTCTGATCGGAAAGTTATGCGGAGGCATGCCCCATTCTTGCAGGCAGCTCTCGATGTCCTCCCCCCAACGTAGAGGGGGCCAAACCGGACCAAGAAGCGGCCCGATCCATCGAGTTACCTTTCAGGGCACCCACCACCCCACGAAACACAGCGAATCATGTCTCTCACTCGCGCCCGTTCAAACCGTCCCGTAAGCCGGTGGACCCGCGCGACACCGACGAGGGATCACGTAGCGTCGGTACATGACACAAGTTGCAATGCCTCTTGCTGCCAGGGACCGACTTCTTAATCGATTCGGTGGTGCGGCCGCGTCCTGGATCGACGACTTCGGAGTGATCGTGAGCGGGCTCTGCCAGAAGTGGGCACTTGACCCACGCACCGTTCACGCGGGTGGAACAGGCGCCGTTGTCGAGTGCGTATCGGCCGAGGACGGAACGCGGCGCGCACTCAAGCTCTCACCTGACCGCGGAATAACAGAGCAGGAGGCTGCCGCGTTGAGGTACTGGGCAGACGCGAACACGGTGGTCGATCTGATGGACGCGGACATCACGCACAGCGCGATTTTGCTTGAGTGGCTCCCCGAGGCCACCCAGCTGACTGCCGACACCTGGGACATCGCCGAGGTCGAGGATCTCATCGCTGATCTCTTCTCGCCGCGGACACCTCCGCCACCTGATGTTCCCCTCGCTCGTGAGCGCGTGGAGTTCGTGTTCGAATTGTGGGATCGCCGCCGCCGGTCCCTCCCGGACTCTCCAATCGACGACAGCGTGTGGCGTCGATCGCACGCTTTTGCTTTGGACATGGCGGGTGAAGGTGAGTCCTTGCTTCACGGCGATCTGCACCTCGGCAATCTTCTGCGGGTCCACGACGGTCGCGGGATCGTTGCCATCGACCCACGCCCTTGCATCGGCGATCCGGCGATGGACCTCACTGACCTCGCCACGATTGGAGCGGCCAGCGAAGCGGAGATCCGCAATCGATGCCGGCAGCTTGCAGACATCGCTGATCCCGTAGACGCAGACCGGCTGTGGCTCTGGTGTCGCATCTTCGCCCCGCTGGCGGCAGTCTCACTCGCCCGCCGTACCGGCAAGACCGAGGAACTCACCCTCATGCGCGACCTCACCTTCCCGCGCTGAGCGTCACCAAGGAAGGCGCCCGTTAGCCGGTCCTCCACCGCGACACTAGCCCCAGTTGAGATGGCACGCGCTCCACCATCGAGGTGGACAACCCGCCAGCGCCTACGCCTTCGATTTGAGGGTGCCAGGTCCAGGAGTAATCACCCTGACTCACCTTTCATCGCCCGTTGAACAGCACTATGGAGTTCCTCGCTCCCTAACTGAGCGGCGTTGGGATGTGCGTGGCTGCACGCCCGAGTCGAAACTTTATACCCGTGGGGGGTATATTTACCGTATGGGAGCGTTGCTTGGACGAAGCCACAAACAGTCGTACACACACCGCGCGTACTGGGACCAACCTCAGTCGGAGACGCTGACGTACGTGGCGCTTGGTGATTCCGCCGGACTTGGGGTGGGCCTTCATGACCCCCGCCGCAGCTACGTGGCCCTCCTGGCCCAACGACTTCAGAGCACCACGGGCAGCCACGTGCGTGTCGTGAACCTGTCTGTGAGTGGTGCTACCGCCGAGGACCTTCTGCGGGATCAGATACCCAATATGCCCGACCCGTCGGGCAACATGGCCGTGACATGTGTTGTTGGTGGCAACGATGTGGCCCGGTTGCGATTTGACGCCCAGGCCTTCGCCCAAACCATGGAGATGATCGCTGCGCGCCTGCCTGTCGGCGCCGTGATGGGTCTAGTGCCCCGTTTCGGTCATTGGCCCTATGACAAACGCGTACAACTCGTCAACGAGGCGATTCGGGATGCAGCTGCCACGAGAGCGCATAGAGTCGCCGATGTCTACACCCCCAGTGTCAGGCTTTCCATGGCGCAGTATATGAAGACGCTGGCCAGAGACTTTTTCCATCCCAACGAGTCCGGGCATGTCATGTGGGCGGACGCCGTGTGGGATCAGTTGGCACCTTGAGTACCAGCTTTTATCTCAGGGACCCTCGCCGCCTCGGGACGCCCGGCCACCCAGCAGGAACACAATCCCTCAGGGCGGCCATGGCGGGCCGCGAAGCCTATCTGGACGAGCTCGACGGCCCGGGTACGCGAACCCTCCGGTCTCGCCTCCAGAACAAGGGAGCCGGTTCCGGCCGCTTGCGCTGGCGCCAATTCCTCTGACCGCTTCCAGCTAGCGGTGACTCCTAAAAACTTCAGACACACTCACGGTTATCGGCGATGCACAAGTCCTCGTCCTAGGCGGTTCCTACGACCACCGACGTAAACCCTTCGCTGCTCAAACTCAGCAGTTTCTGGCCTCAGCAGGACCCGTCCTTAAGTGATAGAGCCCAGGCTGACTGCGTAGTACCGGCCGACAAAAAGGGAAAGCCCCTCGAGAGGGGCTTTCAGCGGGTTCGGAAGTTGATATCTGGTATTGGTCAGCGGTGATGCGCTCCTCCTCCCTGGGCGCTGAACGCGCCCTGCCGGTTTCCGTAGTAAAGGACTCTAATAAACGCTCAAGCTGATCGTCCAGCGACACGACCAAAGGATGGGAGGCACCCGCAAAGGGCGCGCTCGTGGCCGTTTCGTGGACCACTGATCCGGCGAGGACCGCCGCGAGGAGCAGGTCGCGGACGGGCCCGGTGGCCGCGTCATCCACGCGGGCAACACCGTTGCCACTCCCGGCCCATCCATAACGGCGGCCTGTCTTTGACCGGCAACTTACGACCCCGGCAGGGTCCACGCGGCATGGGGATTTGATGTGACACAGATCACGCGCCGGGGTGCGGGAGGTTTGCCCCCGGGATCCGCCTTATATATGTGACCATCCGCACGGATGGTCGTCCAGCCGATCCGGGAGTGATCATTGTGACCAGTCAGCCGCAGGACAATCCAACCATGAACACGCAGGGCACCCCCGCCGGTTCCACCTCCGTCGGTTCCACCTCCGTGATAAAAGACGAGGACCGGGGCACTACCACCATCGCCGACACTGTGGTGGCGAAGCTCGTGGGCAATGCCACGGTGAAGGTCCCGGGAGTCTATGCTGTCGGCGGCAGTGCGGCGCGTGCCATGGGCTCAATCCGTGATGCTCTGGGACAGCACGACCTCGGCCAAGGGATTAAGGTCGAGGTCGGCCACACTCAGGTGGCCGTGGATCTGAACCTTGTTGTCGACTACCCACACCCGCTGCACGAAGTCGCGGAAAACGTCCGCGACGCCGTTTACGGTACGATCGAGGACCTGGTCGGCATGGAGGTCACCGAGGTGAATGTTGCCGTCAGCGACATCCACATCCCGGAAATCGATGACGTCGAGGCGAAGGGTCAGCGGGTCTCATGAGCGCCACCCTCGCCGGCACGGCTATCGGGGCCACCCTTGCCATCTCGGCCCTCGTTTTCGGCTTCTGGGGCCTGCTGCTGGTCGCCGTGGCGATGGCCATTGGGGCCGTTCTGGGCAGGATCGCCGAAGGCCGGCTGGATCCTGCCAGAGTCATGAATGCCATCCGCGGCAGGAGCTCCTACTCATGAGTTCCGCGGCCCCGGCCACCGCGCCGGCACCCGGCCGCCGCCAGCCGCGTGCCGGGCATACCAGAATCAGCTCCCACGCCCTGACCCGGACTCTGGAGGCGATCACGGCCGATGCCTTTGCGACCCCGGTCAAAAGCGTTCAGGCCCGGCTGCGGGACCAGCGGGGTGAAATCTGGGTTTCCGTTGCCGTGCCGGCGGCCATCCCGCCGCTGACACAGGCCGCCCGGAACCCGGCCGCCGCAGCCGAGCACGGCGGTTCGCTCTATGACCGCGCCGATGCGGCCCGGCAGCGCATCATCGACAGGGCCCGCCAGCTCACCGGCTACACGGTGGGGCGGGTGGATATCCGCCTGTCGGGGCTGCACAGGGAAAAGGAGGCGAAGCTTCGATGAGCACCCAGCTGACCACCCGGGCGGGCACCGGGCCGCACCTGCGTTGGATATGCCGCAGGGCAACCCACTCCTCCAGGGCCGCGGCCTCCGTGATTACCGCGGCCCTGCTGATCGCGGTTTTGGTGTGGCTGGGCACCGAAACCGTGCTCTCCGCGGTGGGGGCACCGGCCCTGCTGGCATCGCCGGTCCAGATGGTCCGGTGGCTGGCCGGGATACCGGAGAACACCCTGCCGGCGCTCCTCGTCGGTGCCGGGGCTGTGCTGGCCCTTGCCGGCCTTTTGCTCGTCCTCCTCGGGCTGCTCCCCGGAGCCAGAGCCCGCCACATCATCGCCAGTGACCGCTGCGCCATCGTCGTCGATGACGGGGTCATCGACGCGGCGCTTTCCCGCGCCGCCTGCCGGACCGCCGGACTGACCCCGGAGCAGGTCACCACCCTGGTGCGGCGGGACAGCGTGCAGCTGACGATCCGCCCCACCTCCGGGATCCCGCTTGATGAAGAGGCGATAGGCGAGACGGTCCGGCACGAGCTCTCCGCCTACGGCCTCCGGCCGGAGCCGGCAGTGCAAATCCGTATCAGCGACCGGGGAGCCGTGGGCGTATGAGCGGCACGCACCGCGGCCTGAACCGGCTGCTCCTGGTCCTGCTGGGCCTGATCCTGATCGCTGCCGGGGTACTGACGGCAGCTGCGGGAATCAATCCGGACATTGCCCGGACCTGGACCCGGACAGGAGCGGACGGCCAGGCGTGGGCCCTGCAGCAGATACGCTCCGCACCCATTGCCGACACGGGCATCAGCTGGTGGACCGTGGCCATCCTGGCCGCCCTGATCCTGGCAATCATTCTTCTTATCTGCTGGATCGCCTCGCAGGGCGGAGGCCGGACCGACCAGGTTGGAGCACACGGCAGCAGCCGCGGAGACGGGATCACTACGGTGGACACGACCCTGGCTGCCCGGGCCATCCGGGAGGCGATGGCCGAGGATCCCCGGATCCTGTCCACCGACCTGTCCTCATGGAAGGTCAGGGGCACCGACGGGCTGAGGATCGCGATCCAGGTCCGCAGAGACGTCTCACCCGGGCAGATCGCGGCAAAGGCGGAGGAAATCATCACCGGGCTGGACACGCTGCTCGGTGAGCAGATCCCGGTTTTGGTCCATATCGGCGCCGGCACCCGCACCCGCTTCGCCCGCCCTGAACGCGTCCGCTGACACCGCGGCACCCCTGCCCCGCACCTCCGTCCTTCAGTGCCCCGGCCCGTTCGGCAGAACCCCTCCCGGCGGCGGCCGGGACCCATGACCCGCATCTCCCGCCGCTCGGTAGGATGTGCCCATAGCCATCACGCAAACCGATATCCAACGGACGGGGAAACAAGATGGAGCGCCCGGAGCCGAAGCCCGCCGGGAGTCTGGCGTCGCTGACCGATGCCCTGCTCGCTGAACGCGCCGCCGACGGTGACGTGGCGGCCTTCGAGGTTCTGGCCCGCCGGCACGCTCCGGCGCTGCGCGCCTACGCGCGGCGACTGACTAATTCCGTTCCCGACGCCGACGACATCGTTCAGGAATCCCTGCTCCAGGCCTGGAACCAGCTGCCGCACCTCAAGGACGCCGCAGCGCTGCGCAGCTGGCTCATGGCCATCACGGGCCACCGCAGCATTGACCTGCTGCGCCGTCGCAGCCACAGCGGGCGCCTGGAGGACCGACCCGAACCCGCCGATCAGGGCCCCTCGCCGGAAACAATTGCCATCGCCGCAGCCCGGATGCGCGCCCTTTCCGAAGCGCTCCGGCGGCTGCCGAACACACAACGGCAATGCTGGATACTCAGGGAAATCGGCGGCCAGTCCTACGAGGACATCGCCGCCATCCTGAACATCAGCACCGCCAGCGTCCGCGGACGCCTCTCCAGAGCACGCACTGCCCTAATCAAGGAAATGGAGGCCTGGCGATGACAACCGCCGCCAGCGGACCCGGCTGCGGCCACAGCCTCGAAGAACTCGACGAATACCTGCGCACCGGCCACTCCGACCTTGAACCCCACTTCGCGGCGTGCCCCGAATGCCAGGCCGCACTCAGCGCTCTCAAACGCCTCCATGAACTCACCGATGCCCTCATCCAGGACGACATCAACCGTGCCGGGACGGGAGACGAACCCTGGCTCACCACCATCCTGGACAATCTCCGCCTCGAAACCAGAACCGGCAGAACCATCCCGCTCACCTCCTCCCGCCCGGAGAACCATCTCTCCCAGACAGAGGGCTCCGTCATCGCCCTCATCCGCACCGTCGGAGACACCATCGACGGGGCAACCATCGGCAGGTGCCGGCTGCACGGGGACCTCGGCACGCCCGGCGCCGAAGTGCGGGTCGACGTCAACGTCGCCGCCTTCTGGGGCCATCCGCTCCCCGGACTTGCCCGGACACTGCGCAGCCGGATCTTCGATGCACTCGAACGCCACACCGAGCTCAACATCACCGGGATCGACATCACCGTCACGGACATCCACGCACAGGCCGTCCCGGCCGAAGGGAGCGACCCGTGACCACCCCCGAAGCACAGACCGCGGCACGGCTGACCGAGATCATTCTGGCTCTCGACGCCGTCGCCACCCTCTATCCTGCCCGCCCGTCCCTGCTCACCGCGGCGGAAAAGACGGCCCGAGCCCCCTCCCCCGACGCCGTCCCGCCCGTCGCGGTGAGCATCGACAGCTCCGGCATCAATGTCACCGTCCGCCTCGGCATCCACGCCGGCACGCCCGCCCCCGCAGCGGCCCGGCAGGTTGCCGCGGCTATCCGCGCGCAGCTCGGCGCCCCGGCTCCGGACCAGAACATCAACGTGACCGTACAGATATGCTCCATCAGCGCGCCGCCGGCACAGGCACCCCCGCAAACGGCCGTTGGCCGCACCGCACCCCCCCAGACAGCCGGCAACGGCCACGGCCCCGGCAGCGCGGCGCCATGCTGGCGGGCACTCCTCGGATGGCCCCGGCCCGGGCGTCATGACTGATCATCCCCGACCCTGTGAATCCTTCAACTGACACTTCTCGGGCTGTCCTGTCACGACCTTGAGAAGCGGAACCCTTCTAAGTTGACCAGCCCGGGCACGAAGCCGATCGCCGCGGCGGCGGGTACACCGGAAGAGATTGCGGCTACTTTCTCCAGCAGCTCGGTCACCGCGGATGCCGCCGCTGACTCAGTCATGCCCCAGGACTTGCCCTCCTGCACCAGATGTTCGTGGTGATGTAGTTCAGCGTCGCTTGGCCGTTGACCGTGTGGCCGGCGTATATCTGGAAGGGCTGGAACTTTGATAACGTCCGCACCACGGAGAACATCTCCTTGAACGCGCCCTTGCTTCCCTTTTCCAGATCGATGGCCATGACCCGCGCCGAATCCGACATAGGAGTGCGCATATTCACCCGGGGCTTCCGGTCCCTGGCCCGTGTGGATGCGCAGCAGGTCGAAATGCCGCACCCGGACCTGAGCGATGGCTTCTGCCAGCGGCATCGTGCCCGTGGTCCGCCGGTGGTCGTTCGCGTTTCCTGCCGCCATGACAGCGCACAGGGCATCGGGGTTGCCGCCTTGCATGACGCCGCTGACCACTTCGTTGTACCCGCCGTCACCGCTGACGGACACGATAAGAACGTTACGGTCTCCGGCAGCCGCCTCGCGCGCCAGTGAGACGGCATGGCCGGCATGCCCGGTCGGCCGCACCCTGATGTCCGGTGTGTAGGGCAGCAGTTCCTTCAGCCCGTCGCGGAGCGGCTCCGCCAGCTTCGGTGCATCACCGGTGCTGTTTGGGGTGAAGATAATGATAATCGTTGCATAGGCCCGCGCAGCATCCATCATGCACTACAGGTGCCACTAGCGGATGCCCGCCGGGCGCCCGGCTTTTCGCTGTGCTGCACGATCCACTCCTTCACGCCGGCGGCAAGGCTTCCCCAGCTAGTCATTGGCGTTTGGGTTGTTGGTATCTCCGGTTCCGATGTCAGCCGCTCCCAACACAGCCGCTGCCGGGGAGTGGCTGGCGTCGTGGAACCGGGGAGCCATTTCTGGGTGGTGCAGGTCCAATGCGGGACGTTCGGAGCGGATCCGCGGAATGGAGGAGAAGTTGTGCCGCGGCGGCGGGCACGAGGTGGCCCATTCCACTGAGGCACCGAACCCCCAGGGGTCGTCGACTTCGAATTTCTTGCCACTGCGCCAGGTGACGTAGACGTTCCACAAGAACGGGATCATCCGTTGCTCAGGCCTTTTGCTGCGAGCAGGAAGACGTCCCGCTCCCGCACGGACAGCACGTCTAGTACCGATAAGTCCGGACCGATAGCGGGAACGTTGCGGGCTGCATGCTCAAAGAGAGAGTGGACGGATCCTGGGGCGATGACGGAGTAGCCGGAGTGAACGGTTCGGATCGCTGCCAGTAGAAATTCCGGTTCCGCGCTCTTGAGCAGATACCCGCTCGCCCCGGCCTGCACGGCCTGGACCACTGCCTGATCCCTGTTGAACGTGGTCAGCGCAATGATTTTTGGTTTGTCGGTTCCGGCCGCCGCGGCGTGCTGCACGATCCGCCGGGTGGCTTCGACGCCATCCATGACCGGCATGCGCAGGTCCATCAGCATCACGTCCGGACGCCGTTCGATTGCAAGGTCCACCGATGCCTCCCCGTCACCGGCCTCTCCCGAGAATTCCAGATCCTCCTGGCTCTCGATCAGCATGCGGATACCTGACCGGAACAAGGGCTGGTCGTCTACCAGGGCCACGGTGATACGCGTCCCCTCCTCAACCACGGTCGTCCGCTTCCCGTGCGGCTCCTGCCTACCGGGGAGTGCCTGCGGCGAGGGCCGGCTGGACTTCCGCACTCGAAACGTCACCGTCCGCTGGACCGAGGGAACCCCATCATCAACCTCCTGCGTTTCCTCTTCCTGGGCGAGGGCGAGATCGCACCCGTCACCCGCGAGGTGCTACGGGAAGCAGAACCGGACGTCACCAGACGCCCATGGGTACACGTCGGCTGACCGTCACCCAAACCGATGACGAGCATGCGTTCCGGCTCCGCGGCACCTACGGAGCTTCCCCTCCGCCAACAAGGTTCGGATCGCCGGAAAATTTCGCGGTGCTCACATGACCGTCGGCCGGTCAGTGCCTCTCCGATGAGACGCTCGCGCCGCCTCGTAACTGCTGTCGAACGGCAGTGTGTCCATCTCGAGCAGGGGGTTCGCGTCCTGCGTCGCGACCAGCTCCCGGGCCGCGTCATCCGAGTCCACGCTGGGCATGGAACCGGGCAGGTGCCGCCGGGCGGATTCCGGCAGGAAATAGATGGTGACGGCGGCGATGGCCGACGTCGCCATGAGGTAGAAGGCAGGCGTCAGGTCGTTGCCCGTCACCTGGATGAGCGAGGCGATGATGAACGGCGTGGTGCCGCCGAAGATCGCCACCGCGAAGTTGTACGCGATGCCCATGGCCGCATAGCGGTGGGCCGTGGGGAACAGCGCAGGCAGCGCCGAGGCCAGGTTGGGCACGAAGAAGGTCACGGGGAACGCGACCAGTGCCAGGCCGGCGAGCGTCGCCGGTACCGTTCCGATTGCGATCAGCAGGAACGCCGGAAGTGACAGCACCACTGTGCTGATGGCCCCAATCCAGAGCACGGGGCGCCGCCCGATCCGGTCGGCGAGGCGTCCGGCGAGCGGGATACACACAGCCATGGCCACCAGGACTGGAACGGTCAGCAGCGTTCCGTGGATCTCGTCGTATCCCTTGGTGCTCGTCAAATATGTAGGCATGTAGGACGTAAGCGCGTAGCCCACCGCGTTTCCGGCCGCCACAAGAATCATGGCCAGCACGATCCTGCGCCAGTGGTCCCTAAAGATCCCCACCGGGCCCACCGGACGGAGCTTGTCCCCTTCCTCGTGACGGGCGGCGGCCACGGCTTCGGCCTCCAGCGTCGCCTTGAAGGCAGGCGACTCCTCGATCTTCAGACGGAAGTAGATGGCGACCCCGCCTAGCGGACCTGCGATCAGAAACGGGATGCGCCATCCCCACGCCACCATCTGCGCTTCCCCCAAGAGCAACTGAAGAACGGACACCAGCGCCGCGCCGAGTGCAAAGCCGAGGTAGCTGCCCATGTCCAGAAAGCTTACGAAGAAGCCGCGGCGGCGGTCAGGCGCGTGCTCGCAGACGAAGGTGGTGGCACCAGAGTACTCGCCGCCGGTGGAAAAGCCCTGGACCAGCTTGGTGGCCACCAGCAGCACCGCGGCCCAGATGCCGAGCACGTTGTATCCCGGCAGCAGGCCGACGACGAATGTCGCCGTAGCCATCAGCAGCAGGGTCATTGCCAAGACCTTCTGCCGACCGATCTTGTCACCAAGCCAGCCGAAGAAAATGCCGCCCACCGGCCGGGCGATGAACGTGGCGGCGAATGTGCCCAGCAGGAACAGGTTCTGCACCGCCCGGTCCGCCTCGGGTAGGAACACCGGCCCCATGGTGGTGATCAGGTAGCCGAACACGCCGACGTCGTACCATTCCATCGTGTTGCCCACAATGGTCCCGCCGAGCGCTTTCCGCAGGGTGCGGTGGTTGACAACGTTGATGTCGGACACGCGCAGCCGCCGCTGCTGCAGATGGTGCTCTGTCATGGCTCAGTCACCGCCGCCTCTGTCTTCAGGCTGGGCGCGTGCCGTTCGTACTGCCGGCATCCCTGGTCGGGGCAAGCCCAACTCTCCGACCATTTTCCCACCACCGGGCAGACACAACAATGAAAACCGCGGCCCGCTCCCCACCACCCGGCCTCCGTCTTAGCCGTCGCTTCCGCCATGCCCGGGCCGGTGGCACTGGCCGGGTTCGGCCTGGACTCTCTGATCGAAATCGGTGCCAGCACCGTGGTGATCTGTGAGCTCTCCGGTGCCGGCGAAGTTCGACAACGGACCGCCTTGAGGCTGACTGCCTGGGCGTTCCTTGACCTGGCTATCTAGCTGGCCATCCAGTCAGGACTTGTTTTGGCCGCCGAGCACCGCGCCCAGCCGAGTCCTGACTGCCGAGGGCAGGGTGACGTTTATCGACGGGCTTCTGGCGGCCGCTGTGCCGACCGGGATCCTTTTGTACACCCTCGCCGGATGGTAGTGGGCTGCCCCCATTTGCCTGTCTGGCCCTCGTCTACTACGCGCTCCGCCGGTTTCGCGGTGCGGCTGTGACTAGGCGTGCGAGGTCCGTGCCGGGGGCGGTGAGCGAGTCCACGGTGTCGAAGACGAACTGTTGCATGGCCGAGGCCGCAGCTGAGGGTTCGACATCGGTGCGCCGGGCAAGATTGACGGTTCGGGTCAGTTGCGGGTTTACCAGGCGCGTGCTTTGCAGGCCGGGACGGTTGATGACTACCATCGCCGGGACCACTGCCACTCCCACTCCCCGTTCTGCAAAACGAAGCACGGCGTCCATCTCGGCGCCCTCGACGGCGATGGTAGGGGTCAGTCCTTCGGCGGAGAATGCGGCGTCTGTGGCTAGGCGCAGGTCGTAGCTGCGGTTGAACGCGACCTGCGGGATCTGCGCCAGCTCCGCCAGTGTGATCTCGGTCGGTGCCAGGCTCTCGCCGCGTTGCTCCCGCACGTTGCTTGGCAGGGGTGAGCCAGCGGCCGAGACCACCACCAGTTCCTCGGAAAGCAAGGGGATCAGTTCGGTGCCCGGTACGGATGGGTCCGTGTCACGGGTGACCATCAGGGCCAGGTCCAGGGCGTTTTCATTCAGCGCGTCGACCAGGGAGCGTGAGCCAGCCTCGGTGATGTGCAGGCTCACTCCGGGGTGCGCAGTCCGGAAGGCTGCGAGCACGTCGGCTACCAGGGACACGCAGAGGGTCGGCGGGGCACCTAACCGGACATGGCCGCGGCGTAGCCCGGCCAATTCGTCCATCTGCTCGCGGGCGGAGCGCGCGTCGCCGAGCATCCGCCGGGCGATGGGCAACAGGATTTCGCCTGCGTCGGTCAGCGTCACCCCGGCCGGTCCACGACGGAACAGTTTTGCACCCAGATCAGCCTCCAGAGCTGCGATTTGCCGGCTCAGCGAGGGTTGGGCGAGGAAGAGCTCCTCGGCAGCCCGAGTGAAGTGACCTATTCGGGCCACGGCCTCAAAGGAAGATAACTGGTCGAGTTTCATCATAGCGCTTTCGCATCAGCGTGAGCAGAACAATGCATTGGACTCATCATACGCGGGTTCCTAGCATTGTCGATATGAGCACCCACCACCCCTCTGAACGACTACTGTCCACCTCCGTCCTCGTCATCGGCACCGGCGGTGCCGGCCTGCGGGCCTCGATTGAACTGGCCCAGCGCGGAGTTCAGGTGCTGGCGGTGGGCAAGCGGCGCAAGCACGATGCGCACACCACCTTGGCGGCCGGCGGCATTAACGCCGCCTTGGGCACGATGGATCCCGAGGACAGCTGGCAGCAGCACGCCGCCGACACGCTGCGCGAATCCTATTTCCTGGCCGACCCGGCCATCGTCGAGACCGTGGCCCGCAACGCGGCCGACGGTATCCGGGACCTGGAAAAATGGGGAATGCCCTTCGCGCGGGAGGAAGACGGGCGGATTTCCCAGCGCTTCTTTGGCGCCCATAAGTACCGCCGCACCGCCTACGCCGGTGACTACACCGGATTGGAAATCCAGCGCACCCTCATGCGCCGTGCCGCCGAACTGGACGTGCAGATCATCGACACCATCTACATCACCCGCCTCCTGGTGGCCGACGGTACAGTCTTCGGCGCCTATGGATTCGACATAGTGGACGGCACGCCCGTGCAGATCCATGCCGATGCGGTCATCCTGGCCGCCGGCGGGCACACCCGCATCTGGCGCCACACCTCCTCCCGGCGCGACGAGAACACCGGGGACTCCTTCCGCCTGGCCGCCCTGGCCGGGGCCCGGATTCGGGACGCCGAACTGGTCCAGTTCCACCCCTCCGGACTGCTGGAGCCCGACGACGCCGCCGGCACCCTCGTCTCCGAGGCAGCGCGCGGCGAAGGCGGCATCCTCACCAACGCGCTGGGTGAACGCTACATGGATCGCTATGACCCCGAGCGCATGGAACTTTCCACCCGTGACCGGGTGGCCCTGGCCGGGTACACCGAGATCGCCGAGGGCCGCGGGACCGAGAAGGGCGGCGTTTATTTGGATGTCTCCCACCTGCCCCGGGAGGTCATCCTGCAGAAGCTGCCGCGTGTCTACCGCACCCTGATCGACCTGCAGATGCTGGACATCACCACAACGAAGATGGAGATCGCTCCGACCGCCCACTACTCCATGGGCGGGGTTTGGGTAGCCCCGGAAGACCACGGCACGGGCGTGGACGGGCTGTACGCAATCGGTGAAGCTTCCTCCGGACTTCACGGTGCCAACCGCCTGGGCGGGAATTCGTTGATAGAGCTGCTCGTCTACGGACGCATCACTGGAGAGCACGCCGCCGAGTACGTCACCTCCCGCACCGCTGTCCACCGGGATCCCTCCGCCGTCGGGCTGGCCCGCACCGAAATGCAATCACTGCTCAGTGGACGCGGAATTGAGTCAGCCCGGCGGCTGCAGCGCGAAGTGCGAAACCTCATGACCGATCACGCCGGCGTCGTGCGTACCGAACAGGGACTGCAGGAAGGCCTGCGCAAACTGGCCGACCTAGAAGAGCGTGCCCAGCACGTGACCGCCCACCCCGACATCGCGGGGTTCGACGACCTGGCCCACGCCTATGACCTGCTGGGATCGCTGCTCGCGGCCCGCGCAACGCTCGAATGCGCCCTGGAGCGCCGTGAGACCCGAGGATGCCACAACCGTGCGGACTTCCCCCACATTGATCCGGGGTTGCGAGGCAATTTCGTCTGGTCGCCAGGAGATGGAGTCAGCTTCGAGGCTCTGGCCCCCGCGTCGGACTCCTTCCGCTCGCTGGCCGAGACCGACGCCGACGACTCGGTAGCCGGCAAGCTCGTGGAGTAGGCCCAACCGGCCATCGAAGCCGCAGAGTCGAGATAAGTTACAAACACCCGCAGCCATTCGTCCGCAGCCAGAACGAGACGAACGTCTTCCTCCAGACACGGAACGTTTGCCTCATGCCGGCCTCGGGACGCAGGCGCATGATGGGGTCCACGATGGACGTCTCCGGAGCTCCGGGCACGGACTTGATCGTGCTCGGCGCCCCGGCCGGGAGCCTCGACAATTTCCTGGAATGGCTGGGCTCGGCCTTGGAGCCGGTCTACGGGTTCCTCTCCCTGGCTGGTATTCAAGGAGAAATTCCAGCCAAGCTACCTACCCTTGTTCCTGTTGTACCCGGACGCGGCGGCCCTGCCCAGGATCGGCAGCGCCGTCGCCCTCGCCACCTCCCAGATGTCTTGGTGCGCCAGACGGTGGGATTGCTGCACAAGGTCCTGCACCTGAACCGCAATCCCTGAAGTCCGGGCCGACCGGCCTTGCGAAAGGAGCCAGGATGCCGAGCATCTCACTCGTGGACGGCACGCTGCCGCTGATGTTCAACATTTTGGCCGCGCTCGGAGGGCTCTGGCTGTTGGCCGGAGGAAGGCGGTACTGGCTGCGTGCTGTGCTGCCTGCGCTCCTCTGCGGCGCAGTGGGTGCCTTGCTGCTGTGGTGCGTGGCAGAAGTCGCCTACGGGTGGTGGGACCAGACGTTCCCCCGTTTTCTTTACATCTGGACCGCTGCGGCGGTATCTGCGGTCATCCTGATGGTCCCCCGCATATTCTTCGGGCGCGGCGCGCTCTGGCGGGCTCTCGCAGTACCGGCGGCGGTGTGCGTGGTGTTGGCCGCCGTCGCACAGGCCAACGTGGTGTATGCCGCTTTTCCCACCGTGGCCAGCATGTTCACGACCCAAGATCTGGTCCAAGGTCCCATCACGACGGTAGCCGGCAACGGGAGCCCGGCTTCCACCGCCACCGTCCCTGCCACCACGGAAGCGAACTGGACCCCGCCGAAGGATCTGCCCGCCCACGGCAATGTCTACTCGGTTCCGATCCCCGGGACAGTCTCCGGGTACCGGGGCGGCCATGCCTACGTCTACCTGCCGCCGGCGTACGTGGCCGACCCGCACCGCAGCAACCTGCCGGTGCTGGTCATGATCCATGGCACCCCGGGCGGAGCGGGCTCTTGGATATCATCCGGTAACCTCGCCGAAACCATGGACAACTACGCCGCCGCCCACCGCGGTCTCGCCCCCGTGGTGGTCATGCCGGACCTGACCGCGCGAGGTGCCTCCAAGTTGCCGCTGTGCCTGGACTCGCAGGTAGACCACTCAGCCACCTACCTCGGCGTGGACGTCCCACACTGGGTGCGCAACACTTTGGGCGCCGGCACCGCCGGCAGAAGGCAATGGGCCATCGGCGGCCTCTCCTCCGGCGGAACCTGCGCCTTCCAGATCGCGGTGAACTTCCCGCGCGCCTATTCCACCTTCCTGGACATGTCAGGCGAGTCCGAACCTTCGATCCATGGCGGCCGCGGGCTACTGGTTGACGAATACTTCGACGGCAACGAAAAAGCCTTCACCCGCCAGAACGCTCTGAATGTGTTGAACCGACACAAGTTTCCCGAAACCGCCGGTTTCTTCGTGTCCGGTACCGCTGACAACAAGTACGGGACAGAACTCGACCCCCTCTACACTGCGGCACGGCAAGCAGGGATGCACGTCCGGTTCGACAAGGTGCCCGGCGGGCACAGCTGGCGCATGTGGAGCACCGAACTGCCCCGGCACATGACCTGGCTGATGCACCGGACCGGACTGATCCCCTAAGATCCTCCCCACGGCCGAAGAGCTGCAGGTACTCATAACGGGTGGCGACAGACTGCCCGTTCGCATCCATGGCCCATGCAACCTCCACCGATGCAGCCGAATCGGCGCACCCCGAAAGCTTGCTCGTTCTCGTCAACCCCATCGAGCTGTAACGCGCGCATAACACAGCGTCTGGTACTACGGACAGACATTTCGTACCAGGGGGAGGCGCGTAATGTTTCACTGCACGCGGGGCGGCATCGCCGTCGGGAATCGGCCATGTTAGGGGAAGTGGCGGCCCTGCCTGCCTGGGTCTGGTTCGCCGTTGCCTTCGCCTTTTGCATCTGCTTGTCGATGTGGCGCGCGCGTCGTCGCGCGCGGGCAGGAGTGGTGGTCGAATCCATCCCAGGCGACGACGGTTGGACGACGATCGACAACATGGCCATAGGAGGGGCGGCACTTAGCCTCCTCCTGCTGTTTCTCGGCGTCATCTTCGATCTGGCCGACATCGACCTCGGTCAGATCCTCAAGCTCGGTCAGATCGGCAGGGCCAGGTGAGCAAACCCGGGCTTCCGCCGCCGTCAACGGCCCGGCCTCTCCAAGGCTGTCGCCGGGCTTGCGCCGGCAGACCGGGCCCTACAACACGGAACCCCCGCACCTGAAAGGTACGGGGGTTCCGGGAGCCACGCGGCGACGGATGGCGAGGACGCCGTTGACGCAGTTGTTACTGGCCGGTCAGCTTCTCGCGCAGTGCAGCCAGAGCTTCGTCGGAAGCCAGGGTGCCGCCGCTGGAGGCGGGAGCCGCCGGGGCGTCGGAGGAGTAGCTGGTCGGTGCAGCCTCGGACTCGCCCGGAGCCTGGGCTTCCTCGGCCATGGAAGCAGCAACCTGCTTCTTGTGGGCTTCCCAGCGAGCCTGGGCGTCAGCGTACTGCTGCTCCCATGCTGCGCGCTGTGCTTCGTAGCCTTCGAGCCATTCGTTGGTCTCCGGGTCGAAGCCCTCCGGGTACTTGTAGTTGCCCTGCTCGTCGTACTCGGCAGCCATGCCGTACAGCGCCGGGTCGAACTCGGTGCCCTCGGGGTCGACGCCCTCGTTGGCCTGCTTCAGCGACAGCGAGATGCGGCGGCGTTCCAGGTCGATGTCGATGACCTTGACGAAGACCTCGTCATTGACGGAGACAACCTGCTCGGCCAGCTCCACGTGGCGCACGGCCAGCTCGGAGATGTGGACCAGGCCCTCGATGCCGTCTTCGACACGGACGAACGCACCGAACGGTACCAGCTTGGTGACCTTGCCCGGGACGATCTGGCCCAGGGCATGGGTGCGGGCGAAGGTCTGCCACGGATCTTCCTGGGTGGCCTTCAGGGACAGGGACACGCGCTCGCGGTCCAGGTCCACCTCGAGCACCTCGACGGTGACTTCCTGGCCAACCTCGACAACCTCGGAGGGGTGGTCGATGTGCTTCCAGGACAGCTCGGAGACGTGCACCAGGCCGTCGACGCCGCCCAGGTCCACGAAGGCACCGAAGTTGACGATCGAGGAGACAACGCCCGGACGGACCTGGCCCTTCTCCAGCTTGTTGAGGAAGGTGGAGCGGACCTCGGACTGGGTCTGCTCGAGCCATGCACGGCGGGACAGCACAACGTTGTTGCGGTTCTTGTCCAGCTCGATGATCTTCGCTTCGATCTGCTGGCCGATGTACGGAGCCAGGTCGCGCACGCGGCGCATTTCGACCAGGGAGGCGGGCAGGAAGCCGCGCAGGCCGATGTCGAGGATCAGGCCACCCTTGACAACCTCGATGACGGTGCCGGTGACAACGCCGTCCTCTTCCTTGACCTTCTCGATGTCGCCCCAGGCGCGCTCGTACTGAGCACGCTTCTTGGACAGGATCAGGCGGCCTTCCTTGTCTTCCTTGGTCAGCACCAGGGCTTCGACCTCGTCACCGACGGCGACAACTTCGCCCGGATCGACGTCGTGCTTAATGGAAAGCTCGCGGGAGGGGATGACACCTTCGGTCTTGTAACCGATGTCGAGCAGGACTTCGTCGCGGTCAACCTTGACGACAGTGCCTTCGACCAGATCGCCATCGTTGAAGTACTTGATGGTTGCGTCGACGGCTGCGAGGAAGTCTTCAGCGGTACCAATGTCGTTGATGGCGACCTGCGGGGTACCGGGCTTCTCGGTGGAGGTGATGGTCATGTAGTAGGGGCTCCGATGTGGATAGTTTTATGAGTTCCGTTACTGCCCTGCCTCCCGGCACGCAACAGCACTCAACCGCTGCTGCCCATGGGATGCATTGCCGTTTACGGAAACGGACTGATGTATTTTGGTGAAGCTCATGGAGCCTGCCCTCCGTAGGAAGGGGCTCTCCATACGCATTACGCGCCCAATAAGTCTAGCCGGTCAGCCCAATTCGGGCAAAGCGCGCCGCCTCGTGGCGCGGCGGGCCGGCGCTAAGGCCGTGGCCGACCGCCCGCCCGCAGGTCACCTGGTCAGAAATGCGTGATGCAGTAGGGCGCGGTGTCCGTGGCGAACAGGCGGTCCAGCCGGGAAACAGCGTCGTCGTCGGAGGTCCCGGAGAAATGCCCGGCCGCGGCCAGCGTCCGGGCCCGGACCCCGCCCAGGAAGAGGGAGCCAAGCGAATCCACCGGCACGACGGCGTCGACGTCGACGTCCTCAGCCAGCCGGTCGACTGTACCGCGGCCGTCCCTCACAGTGAGCCGGTAAGCGCCGCCGCAGATGTCCAACGGATCGCTGATCCGCAGCGTGCAGGTGCCGTCGTGAAGGTACGGCCGGGTCTGCAGCACCGTCACCGGGTCCAGCACGCGCAGCCACAACACGTCCTCCACCGACTTCACCTCATAGCCGCGGCCGTCCGTCAGCCCCCAGGTTAACGGATCCTGCTCCGGGCCGAGCGGGAACTGGATCCGCTCCACCAGGTCCAGTGATCCGAGATAGCGCCACAGCTCCAGGTAGGCATCCTCTCCGTCGGCGACCAAGTCCATCACCTTCACGGTGTACGGCTTGTTTTCCCAGCCGGCGAAGCGATAGCTGACGTAGCCGTCCGGGCGGCCGCCGCCGTCGTAATGCACTGCCGTGCGCAGCGCCTTGTCCTCCGACACACTGTCCTGGCTCCAGCGGCCGGAGACACGCAGGGCGTAGCTGGCTTGGCGCCCGATGGAGCCCAGCACGCGGGCATGAAACCGCTTGAACAGCTCCGGCGCCAGCGCCTGGAGCGAGGCCGGGTCGGCCAGTTCCATCGTTCCGGTCGCCGGGGCGCGCAGTCCGAACCGCTCCCGGACATCGATTTCCACTTCGCGGGTGAATGTTGCGGCGCCGAAACCGAACCGGCCGTAGATGGTGGCCTCGGAAGCCGTCAATGCCGCCATCGCCAGCCCCTGCTCGGCTGCCTGCTTCAGGTCGTCGGTCATCATCCGCCGCAGCAGGCCGCGGCGACGGTGGGTTGGCCGGACGGTGACAGCGGTAATGAGGTGCGTGTCCATCAGCCGTCCGCCGCCCACGTTGAGGGTGTTGACCATGGTGGCGTAGGTGGCGACGGGAATCTGGGCGTCCCACGCACCGGGGCGCGGCGCGTCATCGTAGGCGCCCCAGAGGATGCGCCGGTCGGCCTCGTAGGCCTTGGTGTAGGCGGCAACGTCGCTGGGATCCGGCTTTTTGTCGTGGAAGCCGAGACCGACCGCTTCGAACCAGCCGAAAGTCCTGGCATCGGGTTTTTCTCCGTCGAGTCCGGCGGCAAACCGGTCGATGCGGAGTTCCCGGCGGGTGTCCTGCGTGTGGGTGGTCACGGTTTGTGAGCCTAGCCGCACCTCCCCCGGTCCGCCAGAGCACCTCCAGGTTAGGCAACGCCGCCAGCCCAGGTGCGAGACTGGGCGGGTGCCGGATCATTCAACGCTACCGGTTACGTGAACGAGGCCGATGGATGGGCAGCGGAACCGGCCACTGATCATCGAGTGGAGAAAAGTTGCAGCGCGCCTTGGCGTGTCGCTGCAACTTCGCGCTCCAGTCGATGGTCAACAAAGACGCCGGCGACCGCCTAGTGGCCGGCTTCCTGCCAGTTGGCGCCCACGCCCACCGAAACGTCCAACGGCACGGACAAGTCTGCCGCACCGCCCATCTGGGCCCGGACCAGCTGCTCCACCTGCTCGCGCTCCCCCGGTGCTACTTCCAGTACCAGTTCGTCGTGGACCTGCAGCAGCATCCGGGATTTCAGCCCCTGGTTGAGCAGTTCCTCGGAGACGCCGAGCATCGCCTTCTTGATGATGTCCGCGGCGGACCCTTGAATCGGCGCGTTCAGGGCCATGCGCTCCGCCATTTCCCGCAATTGCCGGTTGTCGCTGGCCAGATCCGGCAGGTACCGGCGGCGGCCTTCGATCGTGGACGTGAACCCGTCAACCCTGGCCTGGTCCACGACGCCGCGGAGGTAGTCGCGGACGGCGCCGAACCGAGCGAAGTAATCCTTCATCAGCGTCCGCGCCTCGTCCACGGAGATGTTCAGCTGCTTGGACAGCCCGAACGAACTGAGCCCGTACACCAGCCCGTAGGACATCGCCTTGACCTTGGCGCGCATCTCGCTGGTGACGTCCTCGGGCGCGACCCCGAAGATGTGCGCACCGACAAACCGGTGCAGGTCCTCGCCGGAGCGGAATGCCTCGATCAGGCCTTCGTCTCCGGACAGGTGCGCCATAATGCGCATTTCGATCTGCGAGTAGTCTGCGGTCAGCAACGTTTCGTAGCCCTCGCCGACGACGAACGCTTCCCGGATGCGCCGGCCCGCTTCCGAACGGACCGGGATGTTCTGCAGGTTGGGGTTGATCGAGGAGAGCCGCCCGGTGGCGGCCACCGTCTGGGCATAGGTGGTGTGGATACGCCCGTCGTCCGCCACGGTCTTGCGCAGGCCTTCCACCGTTTGCCGGAGCTTGGTGGCATCGCGGTAGGCCAGCAGTTGCACCAGGAACTCGTTGCCGGTCTTGGCGAACAAATCATTGAGTGCGTCGGCGTCGGTCGAATAGCCGGTCTTGATCTTCTTGGTCTTCGGCAGGCCCAGGTCCTCAAACAGCACGGCCTGCAGCTGCTTGGGCGAGCCCAGATTGATTTCCTTGCCGATGATGTCGAAGGCTGCCGAACTGGCGGCGTCGATGGTGACCGTGAAGTCGTCCATCAGCCGGTCCAGTGCGTCGGTGTCCATGGCAATGCCAGCCAGTTCCATTCGCGCCAGCACCAGCGACAGCGGCAGGTCAAGCCCGCCCATCAGCTGGTTGGCGCCGCGCTCGACCAGTTGCCCGGCAAAATGCTCGCTCAGTTGCAGCGCCGCGAACGCCTGGACCACGGCGGGGCCGGCCTTGTCATCCTCGCTCAGGCCAAGCTCAAGCTGTCCGCTCGCGGCTGTTTCGGAGGCCGCCACGGACATCTTCAAGTGGTACTGGGCCAGGTCAGCGAGTTCGTAGCTGCGGCGGTCGGGCTGGATCAGATAGGCCGAAATGGCAGTGTCGTCCACCACCCCCAGCAACTCGAAACCGCGCCGCGAGAGAACCTTGTAGGCGTACTTGAAGTCATGGATGATCTTGGGCGCGTCCAGGTCGGACAGCCAATGCGCCAGCAGCTGCTCGGCCTCGGCGTCCAGCGATGCCAGCGGCACATAGGCCGCGCGTGCGTGCGCCACCAAAGCCAGCCCGACGGCGTCGTCCCCGCCTTCCGCAGTTTCCACCACCAGCTGCAGGGCGACGTTCAGCTGGTTGCTCTCCGCCAGCCATTCCTTGAGCGCAGCTGCGTCGGAAACCACCTGATACGGGGGGGCGTTGACCTCCGTCTCGCGCACGGCGTCTTCCTCGCCGAAGAGGTCGAAGAGGCGCTTCCGCAGGGTGTTGAACTGCAGCGCGTCGAAGAGTTCCTCGATGGCGGCGCGATCCGGGTGCTGCAGCACCATGGTCTCCAGCTCCACCGGCAGTTCCAGATCCCGCAGCAGGTGGTTGAGCCGCCGGTTGCGCTTGACCGAGTCGACGTTGGCGCGCAGGGCTTCGCCGACCTTGCCGCCGATGGAATCCAGGTTCTCCAGGATGCCGTCCACTCCGCCGTACATATTAATCCACTTGGCCGCGGTTTTTGGGCCCACGCCCGGAACGCCCGGCAAGTTGTCGGCCGTTTCGCCGACCAGGGCGGCCAGATCGGAATACCGCTCCGGCCGGACGAAGTACTTGGACTCCACCGCGGCGCTGTCCATCGGCGGGATGTCGCTGATGCCCTTCTTCGGGTACAGCACGGTGACCTTGTCCGTGATCAGCTGGAAGGCGTCGCGGTCGCCGGAAACCACCATCACTTCCCAGCCGGCTGCTTCAGCCTGGGTGCTGAGCGTGGCGATGATGTCGTCGGCCTCATAACCGTCGAGGGTGACGGTCGGAATCTGCATCGCCTCCATCACCTTGACGATCAGGTCCACTTGGCCGTGGAATTCCTCCGGCGTCTTGTTCCGGCCGCCCTTGTACTCGGCGTACTCCTGAGTCCGGAACGTGGGGGTGTCCAGATCGAAGGCCACCGCAACGTGCGTGGGTTGGCGCTGCTCAATCATCTTGATCAGCATTGAAGTGAAACCGTAAACCGCGTTGGTGTGCTGGCCGGTATCGGTGGAGAAGTTCTCCACCGGCAGGGCGTAAAAGGCGCGGAACGCCATGGAATGGCCGTCGATCAGCAGCAGTCGGTGAGGGCCGGAAGATTCGCCCTCCACGGCGGTCAGCGGAGCCCCGCCGGCGTCCAATGTGGCTGTCGTTGCGTCCGGTTTGTTAGTTTCACTCACACCTGCCAGCCTAGTTCCCATGAGCGACAAATTCACACCCGACGGCGGTGTGCCCGAACACGTGCAGCCGTCTGCGGCGGCGACGATCGCAGAACTCGTCGACGCAGGTGTTCCGGAGCACCTGCACCGGTGGCTCGCGCACACCGGCGTTGGTTCGCTGGTGGTGAAGATGGGCATTGTTTTCAGCGAAATGACCCCACAGCGCATCGTTGCCAGCATGCCGGTGGAGGGAAATACCCAAGTGGCGGGCATCCTGCACGGCGGCGCCCATGTTGTGCTGGCCGAAACGCTGGGTTCCTTCGCTGCAGCGCTGCATGCCGGACCGGGCCGCCACGCCGTCGGGATTGAAGTTGGCGCCAGCCATCACCGCTCCGTCTCCTCCGGGCTGGTTACCGGAACAGCGACGGCAATCCAGCTGGGCCGATCGCTCACAGTGCACGAAGTGGTGATGACCGACGACGAGGGACGACGCCTCTCCACGGCACGGATCACCAACATGATTCGCGACAACCGCTGACGCTGCGCCTTCCGCGCCGGTTTGGGTCAGGCCGTGCGGCCTTCACCGTGGGCGAGCCGAAGGACCGCTCCGCACTTCCTGAATGGCCTCTCCTAGATCGCGGCGGCCCACCCTACCGCAGCAGGTCGTTCATGACCGGCGCGTTCCGGTCGTTCTCGGTGAGCGGCTGCAGGTTCCACGCGTCTTCGATGGTGTGCAGCAAGGAATAGTGGCTGTACTCAGCATTGGACCGGTAGGACCTCTTGGCTGCGGATCCTGCGAAAATCGCCGCGACGTCGTTGCGGCTGCCGCGGCCTTCGTCCCAGGTGATCACCAGCAGAGAATGCTGTTGCGTGAAGGCCGGAGAGGAAAGGATCTTCGGCACCTCCCGGGACAGCCACGCATCCCCGGTTTCGATGGAGCAGTTGTGCATATCGTCGCAAAGGTTGGGGCTGATGAAGACGTAATCCGGCAACGTGGAGGCCGTCTTCAGGTCGCGGGCCAACTCGGTGAAGGGGACAATGTGTTCGGCACAGTCGGCTGCGTCAGCGGTGAGCCCGGGGTAGTACATGAAGGGATTGTGCTTCACGGCGTAGAGTCCCGAGTTTTCAGCGCTGCAGGGGCCGGGCATGCCTTCGGCATACATTTTCCAGGTACGTCCCGACTTCCCGATCTCCCCGGCAATACTGTCACCGCGGGCCAGGCAGTTGCCCTCCGTCGGAAGGCAGTCGTTGGTGATGCCAGCGGTAGTGCCGCCCGTCAGCGCCAAATAGTTAGGCAGGCTCGGGTGCGCCACTGCCACATAGTCGGTCGCCAGCGCATAGTCCGCCGCCAACTGGTTGATGAAGGGCGCGGAAGCGCTGCCCAGCAGATCGGCGGCGGGCTTGTTTTCCTCCACGATGATCACCACATGGTCCAGTCCGCCGCGGCGACTCGGCGCCGGTTCCGTTCCCTGCGCAGGCTGGCTATGGCCGGGCGCCGGTTTGGTTTGCTGCGCAGGCAAACTTTGGCTGGTCACCGGTTGCGGCGCCTCCGGGCTTGGGCCAGGCAGCGGCCGCCCCAGGCCACAGGCCCCGATGGCCAGCACAGCCAGCAGCACGGCCACAAGGGCTGGGAAGGGCTTGGTCTTGCAGGGCGGAAACTGCGGCTGGCGAACGGTCATGGTGGATCCTGTGCTGAAGTCCCCCGGTGGATGGCGGATCGGCGCGCGAGGACCGTCATGCTCAGCCGGGCTCGGCGATCAAACCTGATCAAACCTCATTCTGTTGCGTCACTGGAGCGTTACCGGTGTGAGGTCGTAGTGCATCTCGACCAAGTCGCCGAAGGCGCGGGTGGCACGAAGCCGGGCCGGCGCCGTCGTGCTTGAGACGGGTAACAGCGGCTGGCCGCCGCCCAGCGCGACCGGGACCAGGGTAAGAATCAGTTCATCCAAGAGCCCGGCGGCCGCGTACTGCGCAGCGAGTTGGCCGCCGCCCATCAGCCACACATCTCTCTCACCGGCGTCGGCGCAGATGCTCTGATGGAAGACAGAGACGTCGCCGCGAACAAACGTGATGTCCGCCCCCGGGATGCCAGGCAGTTCGTGGTGCGTGAAAACCCACGTGGGTGTTGAGCCGTAAGCCCACGAACTGGGCCCCTCGGACACGAGGAACTTGTACGTCTCGGAGCCCATCACGATCGCGCCGACGCGCTGCATGAACGTCTCGATGCTGTCCTGGACGCCGGTTGCCTCGTTAAACTGCATCAGCCAGTCGAGCTTGTTCCTGCGGTCGGCGATGTACCCGTCCACCGAGCTGCCGACATAGTAGATAGTCCGGGCCATGGGCCCATGCTAGCCAGCGGGAAGGACTAGTGGAAGGCGGGCACGATGAGGTAGATACCGTAGCCCACGGCCACAGCCGCCACCCCGAAGCACAGGTAGGCCAGGCCTCGGTAGGCCGGGCGGCGCGACTCAGTCGCATCGTTGGCGACCGCCAACAGGCGGACGCCGAGGCCATAGGAACCGACGACGAGCAAAGCCGATACGAGAGTCGCGACGGCGACGATCAGGAACGCCATCCAGTCGATGTTCATCGTGCCTCTCCTTCATCGGTACCGGCGTGGTTGTCGGTGGCCCCCGTCTTGCCGGCAGCCGGTGCAGTGGGCACCGCCGCTTGCCGGGCGCGTTTCTTGGCTGTGGGTTTGCGCTTCTTCTTGCGTTTGATCCTGACGATTTCACCGGCCTGGTCCACGTCGCTGATGGCGTTGTCATGACCGACCTTGTTGCGCTTGGAGATGAAGTACATCAGGCCGATCACCGCCACACCGGCCACGGCGTCGATCACCACGCCGGCGACGCCCAGATGCGCGATGAACGCTGCCAGGGCGCCA
This sequence comes from Arthrobacter sp. SPT-J7, assembly GCF_059089965.1. Lineage (NCBI taxonomy): Bacteria > Bacillati > Actinomycetota > Actinomycetes > Micrococcales > Micrococcaceae > Arthrobacter > Arthrobacter sp. SPT-J7. The sequence goes on along the minus strand of NZ_JBNHFF010000007.1, from coordinate 104,117 downwards.
ATGCCGCCGGCCGCGGGCAGGGTCAGCAGCCAGCCGATGCCAATGCGCCCGGCAGTGGCCCAGCGGACCTGCGCTCCCTTGCGGCCCAACCCGGACCCGATGACCGAGCCGGAGGCTACCTGGGTGGTTGACAGTGCGAAGCCCAGATGGGAGGAGGCCAGGATGGCCGACGCTGTGGAGGACTCCGCGGCGAAGCCTTGGGCGGGCTTGACCTCGGTCAGGCCGGACCCCATGGTGCGGATGATCCGCCAACCGCCGGAGTAGGTGCCAATGGCGATGGCCAGCGCACAGGACACGATGACCCAGAACTCCGGACCGGTGCCCGCCGCTTGGAAACCGCCCGCGATCAGCACCAGCGTGATGACGCCCATGGTCTTCTGCGCGTCGTTGGTGCCGTGTGCCAGGGCCACCAGCGACGACGAGAAAATTTGGCCGTAGCGGAACCCGCCGCGTTTGGGGCTGGAGGCGCTCTCGTCCCGTTTGGTGATCCAGTAGGCCAGTTTTGTCGCCAAATACGCCACCGTTCCGGCAATCAACGGGGCCAGGATGGCCGGCAGCAGCACCTTGGACATGACCACGCCGTAGTTCACCGCCTGGAAGCCGGCACCGACGATGGCAGCACCGATCAGCCCGCCGAAGAGGGCATGCGAGGAACTGGACGGCAGGCCCAGCAGCCACGTGATCATGTTCCACACGATCGCACCGATCAGTCCGGCAAAAATCATCAGCGGTGTGATCTGAATGCCACCCTCTCCCTCGCGGATGAGTCCGCCCGAAACGGTCTTGGCCACTTCGGTGGAGAGGAAGGCGCCCACGAGGTTCAACACGGCTGCCAGTGCCACAGCGGTCTTGGGTTTGATGGCCCCGGTCGCAATCGGCGTCGCCATCGCATTCGCTGTGTCGTGGAAGCCGTTAGTGAAATCGAAGAACAGCGCCAGCACGACGACGAGCGCGACTATGAAGGTGAGATCCACCTAGTTACCCAATCTTGTTGGAAGAATTCATCGTGAGTTCACCGGGCCGGGGTTGTGGAAGCAACTTTCGGCAAACTGCCTTCCGATTGTAGAGTGCCGCCGGGTCCGCGCAAACCGGACCGGGTCCGACGCGTGCGCTCCCGCGGGAATGCCCCGCCCCGCCCCGCGGCAAGGCCCGGGCCCGCCCCTGCGGGAAAGCCGGGCTTCCCCGGCTTGGAGCGCGCAGTTCAACGGTGGGATGAACGCGCAAACTGCGGCATGGATCACATGCCTATCGGCAAGCGTGGGAGACCACAGATCGGCGCCCTGTTCGCCTCTGATGCCGCGCCCGGGCCGGAGACCGACCACCCACTCGTGGATCAATTAACACCCATCGTCGTAAGCTCAGGGAATGGCGAGATACTTCGACGTCCACCCCCAGAACCCCCAGCCGCGGTCGATCGGCCAGATCGTCGACCTTGTCCGGTCCGACGCCTTGATCGCGTACCCCACCGACTCCTGCTATGCGTTCGGCGCCCAGTTGGGTAACCGGGACGCCCTGGACCGGATCCGGACCATCCGCCAACTCGACGGGAAGCACCACTTCACCCTGGTCTGCAAGGACTTTGCCCAACTGGGCCAGTTCGTGCTCGTCGACAACACGGTTTTCCGCAGCATCAAGGCCGCCACTCCCGGCAGCTACACCTTCATCCTGCCGGCCACCAAGGAAGTTCCGCGCCGGTTGCTGCACCCGAAGAAAAAGACGGTCGGTGTCCGGATTCCGGCCAACAACGTCGTCCAGGCCATTTTGACGGAACTGGGCGAACCGCTGCTTTCCAGCACGCTGCTGCTGCCGGACGAGGACGAGCCGATGACCCAAGGCTGGGAGATCAAGGAGCGGCTGGACCATGTGGTGGATGCAGTGGTGGACGCCGGCGACTGCGGTTCCGAACCATCCACCGTGGTCGACTTTTCCTCCGGCACTGCTGAGGTGGTCCGCTACGGCGCCGGCGATCCGTCCCGGTTCGAGTAGGCCGGCCGGCTCAAGTAGGCCGTCCCGGTTCGAGTAGGCCGCCTGTTCGCGTAGGCTGGCCGGCTTGAGCAGGCCGGTTCGCGTAGGCTGGCCGGCTTGAGCTGGCCAAGTCAGTCCTTCTTGCGCGCCCTGCTGGGCTGGACCCGCGGCGGCTCGCCCGGCATCTTCGGATAGTCCGGCGGGAACGGCATCTCGCCCAGGCCGGCGGCCAGGTCGCGCTCCCACCACTGCAGCAGGACGTCGATTTTGCCCGGGTTATCGTGCATCGTCGCCCAGGGATCGCCGGTTGACTTCAACCGGTCCGGGACCGTGGCAATGGTGAAGTTCTTCGGATCCGCTGTCTCCAGTTCATCCCAGCCGATCGGGCAGGACACCGAGGCGTGCGGCAGCGCTCGCGGGCTGTAGGCACCGGCCATGGTCCGGTCGCGGTTGGCCTGGTTGAAGTCCACAAAGATCCGTTCCCCCCGCTCTTCCTTCCACCAGGAGGTCGTGACCTGCTTCGGCATCCGCCGCTCGATTTCCCGCGCCGCGGCAATGACGGCGTGGCGTACATCCAGGAACTCGTGCGTCGGTTCGATCGGAGCGAACATATGCAGCCCGCGGTTTCCGGACGTCTTGATGAACGCTTCAAGCCCGGCCTCGGCCAGCACTGACCTCAGTTCGATGGCCACCGGGATGGCATCGTCGAAGGACGTCCCCGGCTGCGGATCGAGGTCGATGCGCAGCTGGTCGGGATTGTCGGAGTTCTCCGCCCGGGAAGGCCACGGATGGAACACCACGGTGTTCATCTGCACCGCCCAGACGGCTGCGGCAGGCTCATCGAGCACCAACTGCGGGTGCGAGCGCGCGCTCGGATAGACCACCATCACCGAACGCACAAAGTCCGGGGCACCCTTGGGCGGATTCTTCGAGAAGAACTGCTCGCCGTCGATCCCGTCGGAGAACCGCTGCAGGGAGACCGGCCGGTCGCCGTTGGCGCGGATGAACGCCTCCCCCACTTCCGCGATGTAGCGCGCCAGATCCAGTTTGGTGATGCCGAGCTCGGGCCACATCACCCGGCTCGGACTGGAGATGCGGATGTCGCGTTCACCGTGCGGTCCATCGACCGTCAGCGTTGTTTGTTCGCTGGCCATGGGAACACCTAAACATACACACCTCGCTTCTGGCGAGGGCATGATGGGAGCATGCAAGTCAGCGAGTCGCATGTGTCCATCGACGTGGGCGAGGCCACCGTCTCCGGTGTCTATGCACGGCCGGATGCTCCGGTCGCAACAGTGGTGGTGGCCCACGGCGCCGGTGCCGGCATGGACCATCCGTTCCTGTCGGGCTTCACCCGGGCATTGAACGACGACGGCGTGGCCACCTTGCGCTTCAACTTCCCCTACCGGGAGGCCGGCAAAAAATTCCCCGACCGCCCGCCGGTTGCCCTCGAGGCCTGGCGTGCTGCCATGCAGGAAGCGGCTGCCCGTTCCGATGGCGAACCGCTGTGGGCTGCCGGGAAGTCCTTCGGCGGCCGCATGGCGTCGATGGCCGTCGCCGAGGGCATGCCCGCAGCGGGCCTGGTCTACCTGGGCTATCCGCTGCACCCGCCGGGGAAGCCGGAAAAGCTCCGCGACGAGCACCTGTACGGCCTCACGCTGCCGATGCTCTTCCTGCAGGGCACCCGAGACACCTTCGCCACCCGCGAGCTGCTCGAATCCGTGGTCGAGCGGATCGGGCCCAACGCAGCTCTCAATTGGCAGGAAGGCGGCGACCACTCCTTTAGCGTGAAGGGCCTCAAGCGTTCTGCGGACGACGTCGGCGCCTCCTTGGCAGCGCCCGTGACCGAATTCCTGCGCTCACGCCGCTGACCTCCAACAACCGCGCCGTGGCTAGGACTCGTCCCGGTCCACAATGGTGTCGATGGTCCGCGGGGAGGTGATCGGATCGGCATGACGGTGGGCTACTTTCCACTGGCCGTCCTCCAACCGGAAGACCGTTGTGACCCGCAGTGATACCGGCAGTGCCTCCTCGGAGCCGTCGACCTTCGCTCGGGTCCGCTCGATTTCCACCATGTAGGCCAAGTCTGTGCCGGCGTACGCGGACACGCGTTCGAACCGGGTAGGCTCGCCCTCCCGCAGCAAGGCAGCCGCCCGGTCCATGGTCTGCTCAACCCGGTCCGTGCCGCGGCCAGGCGGGCCAAGCGGATTCGCGAGCGTCACGTCATCCCGTTTTGAGAACAGCTCCTTCTGAAGATCAGGGTTTCCGCGGACAAACTCATCCAGGGCGTGATGGTACCGCTCGACGATCGGATCAAGACCGGACCAAGACATGATTCCTCCTGCTGCCGCCGCGGCCGCAAGCCGTCGGCGCTGGTGGGCCGTCGGTACAGCCATGGTCCCACCGGCCGGCCGGGGACGTCCATCAGATCTCCCTAGCCGGGCTCCTGTCCCGGGACTACGCTGGGCGGCAGACGATGCCCTCGGTACCCTCGCACAGCATTCCCTTGAGGAAGGATCCGATGAAGGAGCGAAGCAGCGGATTCACGCTGGAGTTGGAAACCCTGCTGGAAGCACCCTGCGAGCGCGTCTTCCGCATGCTGACGGAACCGGCCGAGCTGGCTCAATGGTGGGGCCCCGAAGGCTTTAGGACGACCGAGGCCACGCTCGACCCACAACCAGGCGGCAGGTACCGCCTGACCATGCAGCCGCCCGACGGCGAACCCTTCCACCTTGCCGGTGAGTTCCTCGAGATCAATCCTCCCCGCCGCCTCGTCTACTCCTTCCGGTGGGAGGAACCCACACCCGATGACCGCGAAACCATCGTCACACTTTCGCTCGCGCCCCAGGGCGACCTCACGTGGATCGCGCTTTCCCACGGCGAATTCGCAACCGAAGAACGGCTCGCCCTGCATCGGGCCGGCTGGACGGACGCCCTCGGGAAGCTTGCGCAGGTGATTCGCTCGGGAACCTGACGAACGGCTGCGGCAGCATCCTAGCGTTGCGCCTTCTCGCCCACCACGCTTGAGGGCACCGGATCGTGCCTCAGGTAGGTGCGCCGGAAACGTCCGGTGCCGCCGGTCAACGCCCGGAGCTCGATGGCGTAGCGGAGCAATTCCTGTTCGGGAACCTCGGCGCTGATTTCGGTGCCCTCCCCGTCGGCTGCGTCCGAGCCGGTGAGCCGGGCCCGTCGGGCGGACAGGTCGCTCATGACCGGCCCCACGTAGTCGTCAGGCACGGTGATGGTCACCGCGGAGACCGGCTCGAGCAGCTGGATCCGCGCCGCCGCAGCGGCTTCGCGCAAGGCGAGAGCGCCGGCTGATTGGAAGGCAGCGTCGGACGAATCGACGCTGTGGGTTTTGCCGCCCACCAGCGTCACCCGGATGTCGACGACGGGGAAACCGGCGGCGACACCCTTTTCCATCTGCGACCGGACACCTTTCTCGACGGCGGCAATGTACGGGCCGGGGATCACTCCCCCGACAATCTTGTCCACGAACTCGAACCCTGCACCCTGCTGGAGCGGTTCGACCTCGATGTCGCAGATGGCGAACTGGCCGTGACCGCCGGATTGCTTGACGTAGCGTCCGTGCCCGGGGGCAGCTGCCGCGAAGGTTTCCCGCAGTGGGGTGACCACGTCAACTGTCTGGACATTCACGCCCTGCCCGCGCAGCCGGTCCAGCACCACCTCGGCGTGGGATTCGCCCATGCACCACAGGATGAGCTGGTGCGTCTCCGGATTGCGTTCCACCCTGAGCGTCGGATCACCCGCAGCCACCTTGGCCAGGCTTTTGGCCAACGCGGCCTCATCGTTGCGTGACGTAGGCTCCACTGCCACCGGCAACAGGGGTTCAGGCATCTCCCACGGTTGGATGAGCATCGGGTGCTCGCGCCCGGATACGGTGTCTCCCGTCTCGGCGGTGCCGATCTTCGTCAGCGCGCAGATGTCGCCGGCGATGCAATGGGACACCGACCGCAACGTCGAGGCGACCGGGGCGTGCAGGTGGGTGACCCGTTCATCACTATCATGGTCCGCATGGCCTCGGTCGGCGAGCCCATGCCCGGAGACGTGAATCGCCGAATCATCCCGCAAGGTTCCTGAGAATACCCGCACCAGGGATACCCGGCCCAGGAAGGGATCTGTGCTTGTGCGGACGATTTCGCCGGCGAGCGGGCCGTCGGGATCACAGCGCAGCGGCAGGCTGGGTGCACCGTAAAGGCCCGTCACCTGAGGCGCCGGACGTTCCAGCGGGGATGGAAAGGCCCGCTGGAGCATCTCCAACAACTCTGCAATGCCGAGCCCCGTTTCCGAGGAGGTGGCTAGCACCGGGTAGAACGAACCGCGTGCGACGGCGGTCTCCAGGTCGGACAGGAGAACGTCAAGTCCAATGTCTTCGCCGCCGAGATAGCGGTCCATCAGCGACTCATCCTCGCTCTCCGCGATGATGCCCTCGATCAGCGCGCTGCGGGCTCCCTCGGCGGCCGCCAGTTCACCGGTCTCCGCGGGGCGGAAGGCGGGTTGACGTTCCCCGGCTGGGTACTCTGACACGGTGCCGGAGAGCAGTCCGTGTAATCCGGTCACGTCCGCCCCGCTCCGCACCGGGAGGTACAGCGGTTGCACCGACTCGCCGAATGCACGGCGGCAGTTGGCCAGCGCGGCTTCGAAGTTGGCCCGCGGGTGGTCCAGCCGGCTGATGGTCACCGCCCTCGGCATGCCCACATTGGTGCATTCCTCCCAGAGCGCGGTGGTCGCCGCGTCGATGCCTTCGACGGCGGACACCACGAACAGGGCCGCATCGGCGGCGCGGAGACCGGCACGCAGTTCGCCCGTGAAGTCGGAGAAGCCCGGCGTGTCGAGGAGGTTGATCTTGACGTCGTCGTACATGAACGGGAGAACGGACAGCACCACGGAACGCTGCTGGCGGATTTCCGAAGGGTCCGAATCGCTGACGGTGGTTCCCTCCAGGATGGAGCCCATGCGGTTGGTGGCGCCCGTCGCCAGGAGCATGGCCTCTGCGAGCATCGTCTTGCCGGCGCCGGAGTGCCCTACCAGCACCACGTTGCGGATTTGCTCGGGCCGGGAAACCGTTGCCGCAGCAGAAGCCTCCGCCCGCCGCTGATCAGCGCTCCGTCCCAATCCCTTGGCCCCGTTGGCGGATTTCCCCGACATGAGCGCCTCCTGGCGTCGTAGGCAGCCTCGTCCCTGCACACTCTTGTGCTGTTAACAGATTCGACACCAAGAAGGGGTACAGCGGCAAGGGTTGGACCGCATCGCTGTGCAAACAGGTAGCTTCGGGCGCCAACTCCAGAGCTTCGGCGACCGCCTGCCAGTGCATCCCGCACTAGTGCATCCCGGGCTAGTGCTTCCCGTCCGCACCGCCCGGCATGCCGGCTTTGATCAACTCCATGACGGAGGAGTCCGCCAAGGTGGTGACATCCCCGATCGGCCTGTCCTGCGCCACATCTTTGAGGAGCCGGCGCATGATCTTGCCGGAACGGGTCTTCGGCAGCTCGGCTACCACCATGACCTGCCGGGGCCGGGCAATCTTGCCGATTTCCTTGGCCACATGGTCCCGCAGCTCCTGCACAACCTCAGGTCCGCCGTCGCCCGCCTCGCTGCGCAGGATGACGAAGGCAACAATGGCCTGCCCGGTGGTCTCGTCCAAAGCGCCGACGACGGCGGCTTCGGCGACCTTAGGATGGGCGACCAGCGCCGATTCGATTTCGGTGGTCGAAAGCCGGTGTCCTGCCACGTTCATCACGTCGTCGACGCGGCCGAGAAGCCAGATATCGCCGTCCTCGTCCTTCTTTGCACCGTCACCGGCGAAGTACAGCCCCGGGAACCGCGTCCAGTAGGTCTCCACGTACCGGTCGTTGTCGCCCCAGATAGTGCGCAACATGGAGGGCCACGGTTCCTTGAGGACCAGATAGCCGCCGGAGCCGTTGCCAACCGGTGCGCCCGCGTCATTGACCACGTCGGCCACCACCCCGGGCAGCGGCGTCATGGCGGCGCCGGGTTTACCTGCTGTTACCCCCGGGAGCGGGCTGATCATGATGGCCCCGGTCTCGGTCTGCCACCACGTGTCCACAACCGGCGTCTGGTTGTGCCCGATGTTTTCCCGGTACCAGATATAGGCAGCCGGGTTGATCGGTTCGCCCACGGTGCCGATCACCCGCAGGCTGTCGAGGCTGTACTTGGCCGGTATGTCGGCGCCCCACTTCATGAACGTACGGATGGCGGTCGGAGCGCAGTAAAGAATCGAAACCTTGTACTTGTCGATGATTTCCCACCAGCGGCCCTGGTGCGGGGTGTCCGGCGTGCCCTCGTAGAGCACCGACGTTGCACCGTTAGCCAGCGGTCCATACACGATGTAGCTGTGGCCGGTAACCCAGCCAATGTCCGCGGCTGTCCAGAAGATGTCGGACTCGGCCTTGAGGTCGAACACCGCCCAGTGCGTGTAGGCGCACGCCGTGAGGTAGCCGCCGGTGGTGTGCAGGATGCCCTTGGGCTTGCCGGTGGTGCCCGAGGTGTACATCACGTACAGCGGATGCTCGGCGTCGAACGCCTTAGCGCGGTGCTCGGCGGAAGCCAGCTCCACCGATTCGTGCCACCACATGTCGCGGCCCGGTGTCCAGTCGACCTCCTGGCCGGTTCGCCGGACCACCAGGACGTTGCGCACGTCCGGGCAGTCCAGCAACGCCTCGTCGACGGCGGACTTCAACCCGTTGGCCTTGCCGCGGCGGTAGGCGCCGTCGGAGGTGATGACAATCCGCGCATCGCAGTCGTGGATCCGCGTCCGGAGCGCGTCCGCGGAGAACCCGCCGAACACCACGGTGTGCGGTGCACCAATGCGCGCGCAGGCCAACATCGCCACGACGGTCTCCGGGATCATGGGCATGTAGATGGCCACCCGGTCCCCGGACTCGACACCCAAATCGGTCAGCGTGTTCGCTGCCTGGCACACCATGCCGGTGAGTTCGGCATACGTGATCGTGCGGCTGTCCCCCGCTTCGCCTTCAAAATAATAGGCAACCTTGTCCCCGTGGCCTGCTGCTACATGCCGGTCCAGGCAGTTGTAGGCGGCGTTGAGTTTGCCGCCGACGAACCATTTGGCGAACGGCGGATTTGTCCAGTCCAAAACTTGGTTCCAGGTCTGGGCCCAGTCGAGCCGTCCCGCCTGCCGCGCCCAAAAGCCCAACCTGTCGTCGTCGGCTTCGTCATAATCCGACGACGTGGCGTTGGCTTGGGCGGAAAAGCCGGCTTCTGGAGGAAAGCGCCGCTGTTCGTGCAAGAGGTTTGCGAGGGTCTCTTCCGATTCTGTTGGGTCTGCGGCCATGGCCTCTCACCGTCGTCCCACCGGAAGCACAGCCCGCTTAAAGGTGGAGTTCGCGACCACCGCGCAGGAGCAGTACCAGGCGATGAGCGCGGTCACGATGCCCAGCCAACCGCCCAACGCCGTTAGCCCGTCTGCCCCGGAGAAAGCACCCAGGCACAGCGCGATGAAGGTCAGGGTCAGGAAGACGAAGACGGCAAAGACGCCCATGCTGACCCGCCACGCGGAGATGGTCATGTAGGCGGTAAAGATTGCCCAGCCCAGAAGGTACAGGCCGACGGCCTTGCCGGCCTCTGCCGGCGGAAGGCTGCCAGCGCTGAACTGGCTTAGGAACCAGAAGGACATCCAGAAGGCTCCGAACGAGCAAAAGGCTGTTGCGCCGAAAACGTTGCGGTTGGCGAATTCCCAGATTCCCGCGGCAAACTGCGCTAGACCGCCGTAGAACAATGCCAGTCCCAGAACCACCGGTTCGTCCGCTCTGGGGATCATGCCGGCATTGATAACGCTCAAGACAAACGTGGTCATTGCGAAAGCGCCCAGACCCAATGCTGCCGGGTCTGCAAAAAGTGGGCCTGCGTTCGCTTGAGGTGACGCAACATTGCCTTGCGCTGGTAGGGGATTTTCAGCCCTGCGACCACTTCCAGTCGGGACGGTTCCCGCCGCGGAGCTTGATTCGATACTCATGGTTCGACTCCTTGGTCAGCACTACCCTGGTGCTTATATCAGGCTACACCCAAACATGCAAGCTCAATATTGAGCGGGCTGTGGTTCACCTCACAGGGGATAGTGATGAAAGTCACAATCTAAGGCTGATTGCCGCTTCGTGGGATGTCTGCGCCCCGCCGTCGTCGTCATCATCGCGAACGCTAACGTCAGCGGATCAGTATTCGCCCTTGATCACAAAGTAGGAGCCGCGGACGACGCCTGCCAGCTTGGATTTCTGCCGGGCGAACTTGAAACCTGCCAGTTCCTCTGGAATCTCCATGCCTTCCGCCAGCTTGAATCCGACGGCGCGCTTGCCGCCCTCGTCGATGCTGTACATGACGTTGATCGACAGCCCCGACTCGTAGAACACGTAATCCATCCGCAAACCGTCGACTTCGAAGGCTGTTGCTTCAAGGGCGCGGGAAGCGATGGCGATGTCGCGCTCCTCCTTCAGGATGCGGCTGACCCGGTCAATCACCTCCGGGGCTTCGTCTGCAGGGCTGACGGTGAAAACGTGGTCGTACTTGTTGCGGTAGTAGCGGGCCTCGTTGGCACGTAATCCTGCCAGCGACTCGGCGACCGGAGACGATTCCAGGCCGACAGGTGAAACGTCCTTGAAGTCGACAGTGTACGGCACGGCTCCCCCTGAGAGATGTGGCGGACCAACGAACGTCCGGCGGTTGATCCACAGTACTCCAAGGGCCGGGTGCCTGGATGCCTTCGGCTAGCCGAAACGCAACCAGCGGCAGTTGCTCCGCATTTGCCCCGATGATTTCGAACCGGCCCATGGCGTCCAACTCCTCCCCAGGACCCGGGCGTTGGCCTGCATGTTCCGCATGATGTAGGTGTAGCCGGCGCGACCGTACCGCACGAGAGCAGCAATGTACGGCCGGGAACGAATCGCGACAGCTGGATCGAAACCGGGCGGCGACGCGGCCGGACTGCTCATTCCCGGGATCCCCGCACATCTGTGCCGATGAGGGCCACCCCGAAAGACAGGCGCGGACTCAGCCCTCGTGCGCCCGAACGACAGGGCCGGCCTACCGTGGCGCCAAGGACCGAGGAGACGGGTTCGGTGCGCCCCATCTGACAGTTGAGCATCACTGCTCCTTCCGCTGGCCGCCCCCTGGACGGCACGGGCCGTTGGTGACGTGTTACGCGGGATAGAGGCTGTTCAGTCGCATGTTGGCCAAGCTAGCGCTTCCAGCGGGGGCTGCCTTCACCCGATGCGGGTGAAAAGAGGACCAAAAGATCGTCGACACCGTTCGCAGCCGTCCAACGGGGTGGACCCTGCTGCCATGAAAGAAGCTGCTGAGGCCCGGGCTGTCGACCAGGCAGGTAGGAGGCAGCCGGCCGCAGCAAGGCCCGTCAACAAGAAGCGCCTCTGAGTGTCCACAGAACAGAAGATCTGTGGACGCTCAGAGGCGCTAAGAAAATGCGTGCCCGAGGTGGGATTCGAACCCACACGGGTCTCCCCGCCGCATTTTGAGTGCGGTGCGTCTGCCGTTCCGCCACTCGGGCCGGCACCGGTTGCAAAGCCGACTTCCGAACTGTGAAAACCGTCATGCTGCTTGGTGCGCGAATCTACTCTACATGCCGATAGGCTGTTTCACGGAACCGACGCCATGGTGAATGGCAACGAAACAGTCTAGGAGCACCAGTGCCTGAACAAACCGAGTCTGCCCCCGCTCGCCGCGTCGTCGTTGCAGAAGACGAGACACTGATCCGCTTGGATATCGTCGAGATCCTCCGAGGCGAGGGATACGACGTCGTTGCCGAAGCCGACAATGGCGAAAGGGCAGTCGAACTGGCGCAGGAACTGAAGCCGGACTTGGTCCTGATGGACGTGAAGATGCCGGTGATGGACGGGATCACGGCCGCAGAGCAGATCGTCAAGGCGCGTATTGCTCCGGTGGTGTTGCTGACCGCGTTCAGCCAGAAGGAACTGGTGGAGCGGGCCCGCGACGCCGGCGCCATGGCGTACGTGGTCAAGCCCTTCACACCGGCGGACCTGATTCCGGCCCTTGAGATCGCGCTGTCCCGCCACGACGAAATCATGGCGCTGGAATCCGAGGTGTCCGACCTGCAGGAGCAGTTTGAAACGCGGAAGCTGGTCGAGCGTGCCAAGAGCCTGCTGATCACCAAGATGGGCCTGACCGAGCCCGAGGCGTTCCGGTGGATCCAGAAAACGTCGATGGATCGCCGGCTGAGCATGCGCGAAGTCGCCGAGACGATCATCAACCAGGTGAACTAGCCGGGTCTCCACGCGGCCGGGTCTCCGTGGGGCTGGGTCTCCGTGGGGCTGGGTCTCCACGCGGCCGCAAGCGGCCTTGGTCGACCAACGGGCGGTGGGTCTCCGTGGGGCCGGGTCTCCGTGGGGCCGCGAGCGGCCTTAGTCGACCACCGGAGAGCCGGGTCTCCATGCGGCCGGGTCTCCACGCGGCCGCGAGCGGCCTTGGTCGACCACCGAGGGGGGCGGGTCTCCATGCGGCCGGGTCTCCACGCGGCCGCAAGCGGCCTTGGTCGACCACCGAGGCCTTAGTCGACCACCGCGGTCATAAAAAGGACGGGCTCCGGATTTTTCCGGAGCCCGTCCTTTTCTTTTGCTGTTAGGTCAATGGCCAGGGGCCGACTTTTTCGGGGCGCGGGTGCGAATGCCCGTTGAGCACTTCGCCGGCGTCGGCCAAGTCACCCACCCGGTGGACCTTGAGCGAGTTGGTGGAACCGGCCTTGCCCGGAGGCGAACCGGCGGCGATGACTACCAGGTCATCGATCTCCACCAGGCCGCGCTCATACAGGATGCGGTCCACCTGGGCGGTCATTTGATCGGTGTGCTCCACGAACTCGACGACGAGCGGCTGGATTCCCCACGTCAGCGAGAGCACGTTCAGGGTGGACTGCAGCGGCGTGAAGGCGTAGACCGGCCGGCCCGGACGCAGCCGGCTCAGCCGTCGGGCCGAGTCGCCGGACTGGGTGAAGGTACAGATGTACTTGGCATCGAGCTGATCGGCAATCTGCACGGCCGCCCGGGTGATGGCGCCGCCGCGGGTCTTGGGCTGGCTGCCCAGCGGCGGAACGCGGTCCAGACCATGCTGCTCGGTAGACTCGATGATCCGTGCCATGGTCCGGACCGTCTCCAGCGGGTACTTGCCCACGCTGGTTTCGCCGGAGAGCATGACGGCGTCGGCCCCGTCGAGGACGGCGTTGGCGCAGTCGGACGCTTCCGCCCGCGTGGGCCGGGGGTTGTCGATCATCGATTCGAGCACCTGGGTCGCAACAATCACCGGTTTGGCCCAGCGGCGGGCAAGTTCAATTGCGCGCTTCTGCACCAGCGGCACGTCTTCAAGCGGCAGCTCCACGCCCAGGTCACCGCGGGCCACCATGATGGCATCGAACGCGTCGATGATCTCCTCGATCGCATCCACTGCCTGCGGCTTCTCGATCTTGGCGATCACCGGAACCCGGCGGCCCTCTTCGTCCATGATCTCGTGGACCCGCTGGACGTCGGCGGCGTTGCGCACAAAGGACAACGCCACCATATCCACGCCGGTTTTGAGGGCCCAGCGCAGATCGTCCTCGTCCTTCTCGCTCAAGGCCGGGACGTTGACGGCCACGCCGGGCAGGTTGATGCCCTTGTTGTTGGACACCGCACCCGCCACCGTCACCTCGGTGACCACTTTCACGTCGTCCACTTCCAGTGCCTTGAGCGCCACCTTGCCGTCGTCGATCAGCAAGGAGTCCCCCACCTTGACGTCGCCGGGCAAGCCCTTGTGCGTCGTCGAGCAGATTTCTGCGGTTCCTTCCACGTCCTCGGTGGTGATGGTGAACCGGTCCCCCACCGCCAAGTGGTGGGGGCCGTCAACAAACCTGCCCAACCGGATCTTGGGACCCTGCAGGTCGGCGAAAATCCCCACCGGCCTGCCCAGCTCGGCGGACGCCCTGCGGACGTTGTCGTAGGTCTGCTGGTGCACGCCGTAGTCGCCGTGGCTCATGTTCATTCGGGCCACGTCCACCCCGGCCTTGAGGACGGCCAGGGTGCTCTCATAGCTGGCGATGGCAGGGCCGAAGGTTGCAACGATTTTTGCGCGTCTCATATCCCTACCCTAATCAGAATGCGACGGGCGTGCAGGCCATGCCGTGCTAAGGCAGCACGGCGATCGGCCGGTCTTCCGGAGCAACCGGGGCATGCAGCCGCGTAGTCCCGGTTAGCCACTCGTCGACGGCAGCGGCACAGGCCCGGCCTTCGGCGATGGCCCACACAATCAGGGACTGTCCGCGGCCAGCATCGCCAGCCACAAAAATGCCCTCTGCGGTAGTCATGTACCTGCCGTCCCGGCCCACATTTCCGCGCTGGTCGAAGGCGGCGTCGACCTGTTCGCCCAGCCCGGCCCGCTCCGGCCCGGTGAATCCCAGCGACAAGAGCACCAGGTCTGCCGGGATTTCGCGCTCGGTGCCGGGCTTGGGCACACGCCCGCCGTTCACGTACTCGGTTTCGGCGACCTTCAGTGCGGTGACGACGCCGTTTTCGCCGACGTATTCAACGGTGGAAGCAAGGTAGGTCCGGTCGCCGCCCTCCTCGTGCGCGCTCTCTACCAGAAACAGCGTGGGGAAGGTCGGCCACGGCTGATGCGCAGCACGCTCGGCCGGCGGCTGCTTGCCAATGGCCAGCGTGGTGACCGAGGCGGCCTGCTGCCGGTGCGCTGTACCCAGGCAGTCGGCGCCGGTGTCACCGCCACCGAGGATCACCACATGCTTTCCCCGGGCGTCGATTTGATCGGAAACGGACTCGCCGGCCACCACGCGGTTGGCCTGCACCAGATAGTCCATGGCGAAGTGCACGCCGGACAGTTCGCGCCCCGGCAGCGGCAGGTCCCGCGGCACGGTGGCGCCGGTAGCGATCACCACCGCGTCGTAGCGGCGGCGCAGCTGATCCCAGCTGATGTCCTTGCCCGCTTCGATCCCGGTACGGAAGCGCGTGCCCTCGGCGCGCATCTGGTCCAGCCGGCGGTCCAGATATTGCTTTTCCATCTTGAAGTCCGGGATGCCGTATCGCAGCAAGCCGCCAATCTTGTCGTCGCGTTCATAGACCGCCACGGTGTGGCCGGCCCGCGTCAATTGCTGCGCCGCAGCGAGCCCTGCAGGACCGGACCCGATGACGGCGATCGTATGGCCGGTCAACCGCTCCGGCGCATGCGGCGTCACCCAGCCTTGCTCGAAGGCTTCCTCGATCACGGAGACTTCCACCTGTTTGATCGTCACTGCGGGCTGGTTGATGCCCAGCACGCAGGACGCCTCGCAGGGTGCCGGGCACAGCCGGCCGGTAAACTCCGGGAAGTTGTTGGTGGCGTGCAGCCGTTCAATCGCTTCCTGGCCCATGTCCCGCCAGGTCAGATCGTTCCACTCCGGGATCAGGTTACCCAGCGGGCAGCCCTGATGGCAGAACGGAATGCCACAGTCCATGCAGCGGCCGGCCTGGCTGCGGAGCACGCCCTTCTCCTGCGCCTCATAAACTTCCTTCCAGTCCATGATGCGCACCGGGACGGGACGGCGCGGCTGGGTCTCCCGTTGACGTACTTTCAAAAATCCGCGTGGATCAGCCACCGGTTACCTCCAGGATTCGGGTCCAGACAACATCGCCGTCGGGGTCCAGCCCTTCGGTTTCGGCGTTCGCCCGGGCTTGCAGTACCGCCGCGTAATCGCGTGGCAGCACCTTGGTGATGCGGGTCAGGGTGTCTTCGAGGTTCTCCAGCAGCTGGGCAGCCAGCTGGGAACCGGTCTCCTCTGCATGCTTCTTCAGCAGCGCGGCGATGGACTGTTCGTCCACGGCGTCCGGCCGCAGCAGTTGCAGTTCCCCGCTGTCCACGCCCTGCGTGTTCAGCCGTGCGGGGTCCAAATCCAGCACGTAGGCCACGCCGCCGGACATGCCGGCGCCGAAGTTGCGGCCGGTCCTGCCCAGGACCAGGGCCAGTCCGCCGGTCATGTACTCGCAGCCGTGGTCGCCGATTCCCTCGACGACGGCGGTGGCACCCGAGTTGCGCACGAGGAACCGCTCTCCCACCTGGCCACGCAGGAACATTTCCCCACTGGTGGCGCCGTAACCGATGACGTTGCCGGCAATCACGTTGCGCTCCGACTCGAAGACATTGGCCCGGTCCGGCCGCACGATGATCCGTCCGCCGGAAAGCCCCTTGCCCACATAGTCGTTCGAGTCGCCGAGCAGCCGCAAGGTAATACCGGCCGGCAGAAAGGCTCCCAGCGACTGTCCGGCCTGGCCGGTCAGCGTGACGTCAATGGTGTCGTCCGCGAGGGTCTGGACGCCGAAGCGCTTCGTCACTTCATGGCCCAGCATGGTGCCCACCGACCGGTCGGTGTTGATGACTTCCAGGCTGATCCGGACCGGCTCGCGCCGGGCCAGCGCGTCGGCGCTCATCGCGATCAGCTGGTTGTCGAAGTGCTTGTCCAGCTCATGGTTCTGCGTCGTCAGGTTGCGCAGCGGCACATCGGCGTCGGCCCCGTAGCCGCGAAGGATCGGCGCCAGGTCCAGGCCGTCAGCCTTCCAGTGGTCCACCGCTTCGCGGGTATCCAGCAGCTCGGCGTGGCCGATGGCTTCTTCCAGGCTCCGGAAGCCCAGTTCCGCCAAGAGTTCGCGCACTTCCTCCGCGATGAACTCGAAGAAGTTCACCACAAATTCGGGCTTGCCGGTGAATCGCCGGCGCAGTTCGGGGTTCTGCGTGGCAACGCCCACGGGGCAGGTATCCAAATGGCAAACGCGCATCATGATGCAGCCGGAAACCACCAGCGGTGCGGTGGCGAAGCCAAACTCCTCGCCGCCGAGCAGGGCTGCGATCACCACGTCCCGGCCGGTCTTTAGCTGGCCGTCCACCTGCACCACCACGCGGTCCCGGAGCCCGTTGAGCATCAGTGTCTGCTGCGTCTCGGCCAGACCCACTTCCCATGGGGCGCCGGCATGCTTGAGCGAGTTCAGCGGGCTGGCGCCTGTTCCGCCGTCGTGCCCTGATACAAGGACGACGTCGGCCTTCGCCTTGGTCACGCCGGCAGCCACGGTGCCGATCCCGACTTCCGACACCAGCTTTACGTGCACGCGTGCCGAAGGGTTCGAGCGCTTCAGGTCGTAAATCAGCTGCGCCAGGTCCTCAATCGAATAGATATCATGGTGCGGCGGCGGGGAGATGAGGCCCACACCGGGCGTCGAGTGCCGGGTCCGGGCCACCCACGGGTAGACCTTCTGGCTCATCAGCTGGCCGCCCTCGCCGGGCTTGGCGCCCTGGGCCATCTTGATCTGGAGGTCCGTGGCGTTCGTCAGATACAGGCTGGTAACGCCGAACCGGCCAGAGGCCACCTGCTTGATCGCGGACCGGCGCTCCGGGTCGAGCAGCCGATCCACATCTTCGCCGCCTTCACCGGTGTTCGACTTTGCGCCGAGCCGGTTCATGGCGATGGCCAGCGTCTCGTGCGCCTCTTGGGAGATGGAGCCGTAGCTCATCGCCCCGGTGGAGAAGCGTTTGACGATGCTGGAAACCGGCTCGACCTCCTCCAGCGGAACCGCCGGCCGGTCGCCGGACTTGAACTTCAGCAGGCCGCGCAGCGTCATCAGTTCCTTGGACTGATCGTCCACGCCGCGGGTGTAGGCCTTGAAGACGTCATAGCGGCGTTCCCGGGTGGAATGCTGGAGCCGGAACACAGTCTCCGGGTTGAACAGGTGCGGCGGGCCTTCCCGGCGCCACTGGTACTCGCCGCCGGTCTCCAAGGTCCGGTGCGGGTCCTCGATCCCGTCGGACGGGTATGCCTGGGCATGGCGCGCCGCGGCTTCGGCGGCGATGACGTCCAGCCCGACGCCGCCCAGCAGGGACTGCGTTCCGGCGAAGTACTGGTCCACCAGCGACTGGGACAGCCCGATCGCTTCGAACGTCTGGGCGCCGCAGTAGGACGAGACGGTCGAGATGCCCATCTTGGACATGATCTTCAGCACGCCCTTGCCCAGGCCCTTGATCAGGTTCTGCACCGCCTGGGCTTCGGTCACGCCCTGCAGGTGGCCGTTGCGCACCAGTTCCTCGCAGCTTTCCATCGCCAGATACGGGTTCACCGCCGAGGCGCCGAAGCCGATGAGCACGGCAACATGGTGGACTTCGCGGACGTCGCCGGCCTCCACCAGCAACGAGATCTTGGTCCGGTTGGCGCTCTTGAGCAGGTGGTGGTGCACCGCGCTGGTCAGCAGCAACGTCGGGATCGGCGCCCACTGCGCGTTCGAGTCCCGGTCCGAGAGCACAATGAATTTCACGCCCCGGTTGACGGCACCGGAAACCTTTTCGCAGATTTCCTGCAGCCTCGCCGCCAGCTCGGAAGCGCCGCCGTCGGGCCGGTAGAGGCCGCGCACCTTCAGCGTGACGCGGTTGCCCTCGTCGTCTTCCATCGCCGCGATCTTGGCCAGTTCATCGTTATTGACCACCGGGAACTTCAAGGCCACCTGGCTGGTGCGCACCTGCCCGGTCGCCAGCAGGTTGCCGTCCGGGCCGATCGACGAACGCAGCGACGTCACCAGTTCCTCACGGATTGAATCCAGCGGAGGGTTGGTCACCTGGGCGAAAGACTGCACGAAGTAGTCGAACAGCAGCCGGGGCCGTTTGGACAGCACCGCGATAGGCGTGTCGGTGCCCATCGCGCCGAGCGGTTCGGCGCCGGTGCGGGCCATCGGTCCCAGCAGGATGCGTAGCTCTTCGTGCGTGTAGCCGAACGTCTGCTGGCGTCGGTTGACCGACGCGGTGGTGTGCACCACGTGCTCGCGCTCCGGCAGGTCCTCCAGCTGGATCATGTTCTCCTTGAGCCATTCACCCCACGGGTTGGCCCGGGCGACCTCGGCCTTGACTTCCTGGTCTTCGACCAGCCGTCGTGCCTCGGTATCCACCAGGAACATCTTGCCCGGCGAGACCCGGCCCTTCTGGACCACCGTGGCCGGATCGATGTTGACCACGCCGACCTCGGAGGCCAGTACGACCAGCCCGTCGTCGGTAACCCAGTAGCGGGCCGGGCGCAGGCCGTTGCGGTCCAGCACCGCTCCGACGAGCTTGCCGTCCGTGAAGGACACGGCGGCGGGGCCGTCCCATGGCTCCATCAGCATGGAGTGGTACTGGTAGAAAGCGCGGCGTTCGGGATCCATCGTGGCGTGGTTTTCCCATGCCTCGGGGATCATCATCATGATGGCGTGCGTGATGGGCCGGCCGGAGAGCATCAGCAGTTCAGCGACTTCATCGAATGAGGCGGAGTCGGAGGCGCCGGGGGTGCAGATCGGGAAGAGTTCTTCGGGCGTGTCGCCGAGCAGCGGGCTCTTGAGCTGCGACTGGCGGGCACGCATCCAGTTGCGGTTGCCCTTGACCGTGTTGATTTCGCCGTTGTGCGCGATGGTGCGGAACGGCTGGGCCAGCGGCCAGGAGGGGAAGGTGTTGGTGGAGAAGCGTGAGTGGACAATGCCGAGCTTGGTCTTGAACCGGGGGTCGGAGAGGTCCGGGTAGAAGGGCTCCAGCTGCGCGGTGGTCAGCATGCCCTTGTAGACGATGGTCTTCGAGGACAGCGACGGGAAGTACACGCCGTACTTGTTCTGGGCGCGCTTGCGGACGCGGAAAACGCGGGCGTCCAGATCGTTTTCGCTTGCCTTGCCGGCCTCGAGGGCCAGGAACACCTGGACAAAGTGGGGCATGCAGGACCTGGCCATGGCACCGACCAGCTCGGCGGCTACCGGCACTTCGCGCCAGCCGAGTACGGTGAGGCCTTCGGAGGCGGCCAGGGATTCCACGCCGTCCCGTGCTACCGCGGCTTCGGCTCCGTCGCTGGGCAGGAAGGCGGTTCCGGCCGCGTAGTGGCCCGGGGCGGGCAGTTCGAAGCCCACCACTGCCCGGAAGAATTCATCGGGGATTTGGGTGAGCAGCCCGGCGCCGTCACCGGTTCCTTCGTCGGCGCCGACCGCGCCGCGGTGTTCCAGATTGCGCAGCGCCGTCAGCGCCGCGTCGACTATGTCGTGCCCGGGTTCGCCCCTGAGGGTGGCGATCACGGCGAGGCCGCAGGCATCTTTTTCGTTAGCGGGATCGTACAGCCCGGTCTGCTCCGGGTAGGCGGCGAAACGACTGAACGGCGACTGCACTGTGGTGTGCTGGTGCCCGTGTCCGCCGCCGAGGCTGCGCGGGGTACTCGACCCCTTGAATGGAGGAGTCATCTGAACTTCCTTCTCCTAGATGTTCGTGAGAAGGGGACGGCACTGGCCCCGCCCGGTCCGGCTTGAGGACAAGCCCGCCCGTGATGCACTGGGAATGGAAGTGGCATGCTCACCCTGGACAGCGCATTCGATGTTCAGGGTTCGGATAGGGCCGCAAGGGTAGACGGTGCGGTCGATCAGCCACGACCGCCGGGAACCGCACTAGTGGTGCGCCTGAGCCGGCGGATCATCCACGTCAGTGTGGTCGGCACGCTGCATTTCTGCCCCAGTCGGTAGTCCGGGATGGTGCGTACCTGTTGGTTTCGGTCTGCCGCTGAGGGCTGCCCGATCCACAGAACCTGTCGGTTCTGCAGTAGAGCGACGATAGCACGGCAGGCACCCGGCGACCAGATTTTTCTGGATATTTAACGAGCGTTTTCCAGATTGTTAACAGCGGCCTCTGGGCCGCGGGGACAGCACGAAGCCGCCGGGACAAACGCGTGCGTTCATCCCGGCGGCTTCGCGGGTTATTAGTCCTTGGTCCGTTTGCTCTCGGCGCCGTCGGCCGCCAGCGGATCGCCAGTCTCGCTGCCCTTGGCGTCGGCGTCCGGCTCAATCTTTGCCACCGGCGCTTTCGCGCTCGTCTCCCCCGTTGCCGGAGAAGGCTCAGCAGCCTTCGCGGAAGGCTCTGCTGTTGCCGGGGAAACCTCGGCGGCCTTCGCGGAAGGCTCTGCGGTTGCCGGGGAAACCTCGGCGGCCTTCGCGGAAGGCTCTGCGGTTGCCGGGGAAACCTCGGCGGCCTTCGCGGAAGGCTCTGCGGTTGCCGGGGACGTCTCAACTGCCACCGGGGAAGATCCGGGCTTGCTGCGGGAGGCGGCGGCAAGGCCGTCGTCCGCCGTAGCCTGCTGGCGCACCACGTCGGTTTCCGCGGCCGTTTCCGCGCTGTCCAGGCCGGCGGTCGGTGCCCGGCCCGGCAGGTACAGCGAATCCGTCTCCGCGGTGCGCGGTTGCCGCGCGAGCACAATGAAGATCACCACGGCAACGACCAGCAGCAGCAGCGATGTCCATACATTCAGGCGCTGGGTCAGGCCGAGGATGGTGATCATCTCGGCGTCGTCGATGCGCAGCATCTCGATCCAGACCCGGCCGAGTGTGTAGAACGCGACGTACAACCAGAACAGCATGCCGCGGCGGAACTTGAAGCGCCGGTCCAGCAGCAGTAGCAGTGCCACGCCGGCCAGGTTCCACAGCGACTCGTAGAGGAAGGTGGGGTGGAACAACGTCCCCGGGGCCGCATCGGCGGGGAAGTTGGGGCTGTCCGCGTCGATCTGCAGGCCCCAGGGCAGCGTGGTGGGCGCGCCGAACAGTTCCTGGTTGAACCAGTTGCCCCAACGCCCGATGGCCTGGGCCAGCAACACTCCGGGAGCGGCCGCATCCATGAAGGCGGGCAGCTTGATGCCGGCCCTGCGGCAGGCGATCCAGGCGCCCAGCAGGCCGAAGGCCACCGCACCCCAAATGCCTAGACCGCCGCGCCAGATCTGCGGGATGAGGGACAAGTCCCCGTTCGGCCCAAAGTAGGCATCGGGCGAGGAGACGACGTGGTAGATGCGGCCGCCGATAATGCCGAACGGAATGGCCCAGATGGCCGCGTCCCAGATGAATTCGTCGGGTCCGCCGCGGGCCTTCCAGCGGCGGCTGGTGAGCCAGAGCGCGGCGACAATGCCCAGCAGGATGCACAGCGCGTACGCGTGGATCGTGAGCGGGCCGATGCTGAAGCCGGACCAGCCCGGGCTGGGGATGGAAGCCGGAACGGCCGTTGCCATAGTCGTGCTGTACACCAGATTCGTCCTCTAGGCCGAAGTTTGCAGGTCGGGGCGCGGCCGCAAGCGAACCGCTGACCCACCGGTCATTCTGTCAGGCCCGGGCTGTGCCTTCGCTCAGCCGCGCCGCCAGTGCGCCCAGTGCTTCCACACCGGAGTGGCCGAGTTCGGCGACCAGTGCAGTGCCCACGATGGCGCCTTCGGCATAGGTGCCGATCTCCCGCACATGCTCCGCGTGGGAGACGCCCAGGCCCACGCAGACCCGTTCAGCGCCGGCCTCGTGGGCTGCCTGGACCACTCGCTCGGCGGCGTCCGACACGTTCTCCCTGGCGCCGGTGACGCCCATGATGGATACCGCATAGACAAAGCCACGGCTGGCCTTGACCGTCATGGCCATCCGTTCCGGCGAGGACGAAGGAGCGACCAGGAACACCCGGTCCAGTCCGTACTTGTCCGAGGCCTCGAACCATTCAGCGGCCTCGTCCGGAATCAGGTCCGGCGTGATGAGCCCGGCGCCGCCGGCCTCAGCCAGCCGGCGGGAGAATTCGTCAACGCCCATCCGCATCACCGGGTTCCAGTAGGTCATGACCAGCACCGCGGCGTCGCAGCGGGCGGTGATGCCGGCGACGATATCGAAGACCTGGCTGACCCGGAATCCGTCCTTCAGCGCCTGGACCGTGGCGGCTTGGATCACCGAACCGTCCATCACCGGGTCGGAGTAGGGGATGCCGATCTCAATGACGTCGGTCCCGTTCTCCGCCAGCGCGACGGCGGCATCAATGGTGGTCTGGACGTCCGGGTACCCGGCGGGCAGGTAGCCGACCAGTGCGGTCCGGCCCGCAGCCAGGGCGCGGTCGATGGCGGCCGCCGACTTGCTGGCGGTAGCGGTATTGTTCACAGCTGCTCTCCTTCGGAGCCGATTCCTGCCTCTGGTGATTCCTCCGGGAGCAGGCCGAACCACTCGGCGGCGGTGGCAACGTCCTTGTCGCCACGGCCCGACAGGTTCACCACGATGATGACGTCCTGCGCATTGTCTTTGCCCTCGGTCAGGCGCTTGCCCACCCGCAAGGCACCGGCCAGGGCGTGTGACGATTCGATGGCGGGGATGATCCCTTCGGTCCGGCAGAGCAGCCGGAAGGCATCCATGGCTTCGCTGTCGGTGACCGGTTCGTAGCTGGCCCTGCCGATGTCGGCCAGATAGGAGTGCTCGGGTCCGACCCCGGGGTAGTCGAGACCGGCGGAGATCGAATGCGACTCGATGGTCTGGCCGTCCTCGTCCTGCATCAGGTAGGAGCGTGCGCCGTGCAGCACACCGGGGCGGCCCAGCGTGATGGTTGCGGCATGGCGGCCTGTGTCCACGCCCTCGCCGCCGGCTTCGAATCCGTACAGCGCCACCTTGCGGTCGTCCAGGAAGCCATGGAAGATGCCGATGGCGTTGGATCCGCCGCCGACGCAGGCACAGACGGCGTCCGGCAGGCGTCCGGTCTGGTCCAGTATCTGGGCGCGGGCTTCTTCGCCGATGACCTCGTGGAAGTAGCGCACCAGCGCCGGGAACGGGTGCGCCCCGGCCGCGGTGCCCAGCAGGTAGTGGGTGTTCTGCACGTTGGCGACCCAGTCGCGCAGGGCTTCGTTGATCGCGTCCTTGAGGGTCTGCGAGCCGGCGGTGACAGGCACGACAGTAGCTCCGAGCAGTTCCATCCGGGCGACGTTCAGGGCCTGCCGGCGGGTGTCCTCGGCTCCCATGTAGACCACGCATTCCATGCCGAGCAGGGCGGCCGCGGTGGCACTGGCCACGCCGTGCTGGCCGGCACCGGTCTCCGCGATGATACGGGTCTTGCCCATGCGCTGGGCCAGCAGGGCCTGGCCCAGCACGTTGTTGATCTTGTGCGAGCCGGTGTGGTTCAGGTCCTCGCGCTTGAGGAAGATCCGGGCACCGCCGGCATGCTGCGAGAAGCGCTTGGCTTCGGTCAGCAGCGAAGGCCGCCCGGAGTAGTTCTTGTTCAGCTCGGCGACCTGGGCGATGAACTCGGGGTCCGCTTTGGCCTTTTCGAACGTGTCTTCCAGCTCGTCCAGCGCCGCGATCAGGGATTCGGGCATCCATCGCCCGCCGAAGGCACCGAAGTAGGGACCGGGGGCATGGCGAAGGCTGCTTCCGGCCAGGAAAGCGTCGGCTGCTTCCTGCGGGGTTCCGGACTCGGCCGGGGTGTCGGGGCTCTGCGTCATGGCGGTCCTGTCTAGTGCTGGGGGCAGGCCGCGGAGCCACGGAGGCCCGCTGCCTGCCCCTGAAGGATTCTTACGTCGTACGGGCCGTTGCCTCAGCGGCGGGTGGCAACGGCTTCGGAGCCGGCCGCGCCGAATTCGGCAACGGCCGCTTCCGGATCACCCATCGTGACCAGTGCTTCGCCCACCAGGACGGCGTTGGCGCCCTGGCCTGCGTAATCGCGAACGTCGGCGACGGAGCGGACGCCCGATTCCGCCACGACCACGGCACCGGCCGGAATCCTGCCCGCGAGCTCCGAGAACACCGAACGGTCCACGTCCAGGGTCTTGAGGTTGCGGACGTTCACTCCGATGATGCGTGCACCGACGGCCACGGCCCGGTCGATTTCCTCGGCGGTGTGCGTCTCTACCAAGGCGTTCATGCCCAGTTCGTGCGCGAGGTCCAGCAAGGCCTTCAGCTCGGCGTCGTCCAGGGCAGCGACGATCAGCAGCACCAGGTCCGCACCGTGGGCGCGGGCCTCGAAGACCTGGTATTCGTCAACGGTGAAGTCCTTGCGCAGCAGCGGCAGGTCCACCGCGGCGCGCACGGCGTCGAAGTCGGCCAGCGAACCGTTGAACCTGCGTTCCTCGGTCAAGACGCTGATCACGGCGGCGCCGCCGCGTTCGTAGGCAACGCCGAGTTCGGCGGGATCGGCGATCGAGGCGAGCTCGCCCTTGGACGGGCTCTTGCGCTTGATCTCGGCGATCACCTTCAGCGCCGCACGCGGGGAATCGTTGCCGCCCAAGGCAGCGTAGGCGTCACGCGGTGCGGGCGCTTCCGCGGCCAGCCGCTTGATCTCCGCGAGCGGTACCTGGGCCCGTCGGGATTCGAGGTCTTCGCGGACCCCAACGATGATGTCGTCGAGAACGGTCACGCTTAGTGTCCGCTCCCTTGGATCTTGCTGCCGTCCACGCCGTAGCCGGCCTTCTTCATGATCCAGCCAACGATCAGGCCAATAAAGATCACGACCACGCCGGCCCAGAAAATCAGGTTCGATGCCATGGCGAAACCGATGCCGGACACGATGGAGCCCGCGATCATGATGAACACGCAGGTCCAGGCAGCGGGGCTGTTGCCGTGGCCGATGACTTCGTCGTGGATGCTGCCTGCCGGATCCGTCTTCATTGCGGTTTCGGTGGCGGTGGCGTGGTTGGCCATGATGTTTCTCCCTCTAAACGGTTCTGCTACTTCATTCTGCCATTGTTTAGCGGCGTGGCGGGCCAGTATGACACGCTGGCGGGCGGCCCGGACTCCCGTCCGGATCCGGTGCCGGGGTTCAGTCGGTCGGATCCTCGCCGCGGCTGAGCTGGTCCCAGGAGTCGATCTCGTCGACGCTGCCGGCCCGGTCGGAGGGCATGCCGTCGGCCTGTCGCTCGGCGGCCGGCACGTACTTCTTCGACGCCGCCCAGGATCGGCCGGCCAGTACCAGCCAGATGGCCGTCGCCACCAGCAGGATCCCGGCCGCGGCCGCCAGGTAAGGAAAGGCAGTGACGACGACGGCGGCCTCTCCCCCGATCTGGCCGGTCGCCTCGCCGATGGCGGCCGAGGCAGCGGCTGCGGGATTGGCGATCACGGCCAAACTTGCTGCGGCAATGCCGATCCCGGCCGCTGCCAGCAGCACGGCGATCACGATGCGCGCAATCCGGCCGGCGATGGATGCCGCCAGGGCCGCGGCCAGCGCCACCAGGGCCAGCGCCGTTACTGCAGTGGCGGCATCGCTGCCGGCCACGCTGACGTCCGGTGTCTGGACCTGGGTTCCCGGGAGGTGGGCGGTGAGCCAGGTCTGGGTGGTCGTCCCGAAGGCGGCCAGGGCGACCGCCGCCGCGGCGAGCACCACGATGCCCTTGCGCTGCCACCGCGCCACACCCGTCCTTTGTTCCGGCTGCTGGCCCTTGGCCGGTGTTGCCTTGTCCTCCGTCATTGCTGCCCCTTCACCGGCACGTGTGCCGGGTTGGCGGGGTGCAGCCGCGCGGCCAACGTCACCGCCCGCAGCGGAGCGGCAGCTTTGTTCACCGTCTCGAGCGCCTCGGCCTCCGGCTGGGAGTCGGCCACGATCCCGCCGCCGGACTGCACGTAGGCGGTCCCGCCGCGCAGCAGCGCGGACCGGATGGCGATGGCCATGTCCATGTCCCCGGCAAAGTCCAGGTAGCCCACTACGCCGCCGTAGATGCCGCGGCGGTGCGGTTCCAGTTCGTCCAACAGCCGCAGTGCCCGCGGTTTGGGGGCGCCGGAGAGCGTCCCGGCCGGGAAGGTCGCGGCCAGCACGTCATAGGCGGTCTTGTCCGGGGACAGCCGGCCCACCACGGTGGAGACCAGGTGCATGATGTGGCTGAACTTTTCCACCTCCATGAACTGCGTGACGTCGACGCTGCCGGGTTTGCACACCTTGGAGATATCGTTGCGGGCCAGGTCCACCAGCATCAGGTGCTCGGCACGTTCCTTCTGGTCCGCCAGAAGCTCCTCTGCCAGTTCCTTGTCATGCTCCACGCTGTGCCCGCGCGGCCGTGATCCGGCAATCGGATGCGTGATGACTTCATCGCCGGTCACGGTAACCAGCGCTTCCGGGGAGGATCCCACGATCGAGTAGCCCACGCCGTCGGCGTCTTCCAGGCTGAACAGGTACATGTAGGGGCTGGGATTCAGGTTCCGCAGCACCCGGTAAACATCCAGCGCCGGCGCCGAGCATTCGGCCTCGAACCGGCGCGAGATCACCACCTGGAACACCTCGCCGTCGACGATGGCCTCCTTGCCGCGGTCCACGGCTGCCAGGTACTTGTCGCGGGCCCAGCGGTGGGTCACGCTGTTCATCAGGTCATCGGTCGCCAGCGCTGCGTTCTCCAGCACGGACACCTGCTGCGCCAGCGGTTCGGCCAGTTGGGCCAGCATGTGTTTGGCCCGCTTCACCGCATCCAGCCAGGCCTCGTCGACGCGCTCGTCGCGGTTGTCGAAGTTGATCGCGTTGGCAATCAGCGTGACCGTGCCCTCGGCGTTGTCGTGCACCGCCAGGTCGGTGACCAGGTTCATGGCCAGTTCGGGCAGGTTCAGATCGTCCTCCGGCGGGGAGGTGAGCTTCTCCCAGTGCCGCACGGCTTCCCAGCCGACAAAACCGACCAGCCCGGAGGTCAGCGGCGGCAGCGATTCAAAGCGCTCGGTCCGCAGCGCCTCCACGGTCGCGCGCAGCGCCTCCACCGGGTTGCCATCGCGCGGGACGCCCACCGGCGGCTCGCCCAGCCAGTGCGCCTGCCCGTCCTTGGTGGTCAGCGTCGCCCGCGAATGGGCGCCGATAAAGGAATAGCGCGACCAGACGCCTCCCACGGCAGCGGACTCCAGCAGGAAGGTGCCCGGCCTCGCGTCAGCGAGTTTGCGGTAGATCGAGATCGGGGTCTGGTCATCGGCGAGCACCTTGATGGACACCGGGATCACCCGTCGGTCCTTCGCCAAGGTGCGGAATTCTTCCAGGCTGGGGCTGATGACTCCGAGGTCCTGCATGCGTTATCCGTCTTTCGCTTCAGTCGCTATCAAGCTGGGATTATGGGAAGGGGCCGGCAGCTTCTTCAGCTGTCCAGCACTGGTGCGTCGTCCGACGCCGGACGGCGGCCGGCAACAGCGCCGAGGTCCCGGCCGTCAAAGCAGGTCCGGGTGCCCGTGTGGCAGGCTGCCCCCACCTGGTCCACCTGGACCAACAGGGCATCGCCGTCGCAGTCCAGGGCCACTGACTTGACGAACTGCACGTGCCCGGACGTGTCGCCCTTGCGCCAGTATTCCTGCCGTGAGCGTGAATAGAAGGTCACCCGGCCGCTGGTCAACGTGCGGTGCAGCGCCTCATCGTCCATCCAGCCGAGCATCAGCACCTCGCCGGAATCGAACTGTTGGACCACGGCGGCCACCAGGCCGGCGGAGTCGCGCTTGAGCCGCTGGGCGACGGCAGGATCAAGGGCGGCCGGGCCGGCGGCGGGAGGCAGAGTTTTCGGGGAATCAGGCTGGGAGGACATCCCTACAAGTCTAGTGCCAAGTCCCGGTGGCCCCCTGCCCGCGCCAGGGCTGCTGGAAGGGACATGATTCGCGGCCCGAAAGCAGCGGCTTCGTGCTAGGTTCAGAAGTGATGCATTACGTTAATCCGTCCCGTGAAGTCCTGGCCGAGACCTTGCTGGCTGCCGGGCCGGATTCGCCCACCCTGTGCGAGGGATGGAAGACCGCGGAGCTCGCCGCGCACCTGTATATCCGTGAACACCGCGTGGGTGCCGCACTCGGGCTGGCCTTTAAACCGCTCGCCAAAGTTTCCGACCATGCCACGCGGAAGACGGCTGACAAGGCCCGGGCGACGTCCAGCTACGCCAAACTGGTGGAAGCCTTCCGCGCCGGGCCGCCGGCCATATCGCCGCTCAAGGTCCCGGCCGTGGACAACGTGGCCAACCTGGTGGAATTCTTCGTCCATACCGAAGACGTGCGCCGCGCCACCGACCGTTGGGCGCCGCGCGCGCTCGACGAGGACTATTCAACCGCCCTGTGGGAGGACCTGGTCAAGCGCGCCGCGCTGTTGTACCGGGGCGTGGACCTGGGCATCGTGCTGGTGCGTCCGGACGGCCCGCGGCACGTGGCCAAGCGCGCGCCGGTTTCGGTGGCCATCGTTGGGGAACCCAGCGAACTGCTGATGCATGCCCACGGCCGCACCAAGCACGCTCTGGTTACCTTTGAGGGCCAGCCCGATGCACTTGCCCTGCTGGAGAGCGCCGAAATCGGCCTCTGACACCGTACGCCCACCTGCCCTGGCCCAGCCGGGCACCGGAGCGGATCAACGGACCGGATAGCCCGCTTCCCGGATAGCCTGCTTGACCTGCGCAATCGCGTCGTCGGGACCAAAATGGAACACCGAAGCGGCCAGCACGGCGTCGGCTCCGGCGGCGACGGCCGGCGGGAAGTGTTCCGGCTTCCCGGCGCCGCCCGAGGCGATCAGCGGAACTTTCACGGCGGCCCGGACGGCGCGGATCATTTCCAGATCGAAACCGTCCTTGGTGCCGTCCGCGTCGATCGAGTTGAGCAGCAGCTCCCCTACGCCGCGGTCCGCCGCCTCCGTCGCCCATTGCACCGCGTCGATGCCGGTGCCTTTGCGGCCGCCGTGCGTGGTGACTTCGAATCCGGAGGCCACCGAGGGGTTCTCAGTCCGGCGGGCATCCAGCGAGAGCACCAGTACCTGGGAACCAAAATGGCGGGTGATTTCGTCGATCACGTCGGGCCGGGCCACCGCAGCGGTATTGATCGCGGCCTTGTCGGCTCCGAACCGCAGCAGCTTATCGACGTCGGCCACTTCCCGCACGCCGCCGCCAACGGTCAGCGGGATGAAGACTTCCTCGGCGGTGCGGGCCACGACGTCGAAGGTCGTTTCGCGGTTGCCGGACGAAGCGGTGACGTCCAGGAACGTCAGCTCGTCGGCGCCGGCACGGTCGTACCGGTGTGCCAGTTCCACCGGATCACCGGCGTCGCGCAGGCCTTCGAAATTGACCCCTTTGACCACACGTCCGGCGTCGACGTCGAGGCAGGGGATGACGCGGATGGCAACAGTCATGGCTTACTCCGGAGCAATCAGATGCGGCAGGCGTGGATGGTGCTGACCAGAATGGCCCGGGCACCGAGATCGTAGAGCTCGTCCATGATCCGGTTGGTCTGGGTCCGCCGGACCATTGAACGCACCGCCACCCAGTCGGTGTCGCGGAGCGGAGAGACCGTCGGTGATTCCAGGCCGGGGGTCAACGTCGCGGCGGCGTCCACCAGATCCTTGCGGATGTCGTAGTCCATCATCACGTATTCGCGGGCCACAATCACGCCGCGGAGCCGGCGCATCAGCACAGCCAGTCCTGGCGGAGGGGTCTCGCCGGCGCGGCCGATCAGCACGGCCTCGGATTTCAGGATGGGGTCGCCGAAAATCTCCATGCCGGCGGCGCGCAGGGTGTTGCCGGTTTCCACCACATCGGCGATGGCATCGGCCACACCCAAACGAACGGAGGACTCAACCGCGCCGTCCAACCGGACCACGGAGGCCTCGATGCCGCGCTCGGACAGGTAGCTGCGCAGCAGCCCGTCGTAGCTGGTGGCCAGGCGCTTGCCGTGCAATTGCTCGGCGCGGGAAAACTCCCCCACCGGGCCGGCGAACCGGAACGTGGATGCGCCGAACCCGAGGTTCATCAGCTCCACCGCCTCCACCTGCGCATCCAGGAACAGGTCGCGGCCGGTGATGCCGACGTCCAGGGTGCCGGAGCCTACATAGACGGCAATGTCGCGGGGGCGCAGGAAGAAGAACTCAATATCGTTGTCCGGGTCGGTCATGACCAGTTCGCGGCTGTCGCGGCGCTGGCGGTAACCGGCTTCCCCCAGCATGGCGGAGGCGGCCTCGGACAGGGATCCCTTGTTGGGAACAGCTACACGGAGCATCTGGAAGTCTTTCTGGAATCGGCTCGGCCGCAGTGCGGCCTGCAAGGATGGATTCGGCCTGGGTCCGGGCGGGGCGCCGACGATGGCGGCGTCCCGCTAGAGATGCTTGTAGACGTCCTCCAGCTGCAATCCCTTGGCGATCATCAGGACCTGCAGGTGGTACAACAGCTGGGAGATCTCCTCAGCGGCGGCCTCGTCGGATTCGTACTCGGCTGCCATCCAGACTTCGGCGGCCTCTTCGACGACCTTCTTCCCGATCCCGTGGATTCCGGAATCCAGCTCGGCTACCGTACGGGAGCCCTCCGGGCGCTGCTGCGCCTTGTCGCTCAGTTCCGCAAACAGGGATTCGAAGGATTTCACGCCCTTTAGCCTACGTCAGGAGCGCAGGGCCGCCACAAACGGCCGTACGCATTGTGACGAACCCCTCCGGCGGCAGCCGGGCTGCCCGCTCACACCCCGAGGCCCCGGAGCGTAGCCGCGGTTGCCAGCGCTGCGGTAACCGCCTCGTGCCCTTTGTCCTCGTTGGAGTCCTCCAGCCCTGCACGATCCAGTCCTTGCTGCTCCGTGTCGCAGGTAAGCACGCCGAAGCCCACCGGTTTGCCGGAACGGACGCTGACACTGGTCAGGCCCTCGGTGGCGGCCTGGCACACGTACTCAAAGTGCGGCGTGCCCCCGCGGATTACCACGCCGAGCGCCACCACTGCGTCATAGTGCGGGGCCAGGCGGGCGGCTGCCACGGGCAGTTCGAAGGCGCCGGGCACGCGGACCAAGGCAGGGTCGTCGATACCCGCCTCGGAGGCCGCGCGCAGCGCGCCGTTGACCAGACCGTCCATGATCTGGGTGTGCCAACTGGCAGCGACAATGGCGAGCTTCAGCCCGCCGGTCGCCTCCTGCAGGCCGGTGATGTCGATAACTGGGGCTCCGTGTCCGCTCATGTTCTTCCTTCGTGAATGTCTTGATGGGTAGTGATTAGCAGTGGATGGTGTGGCCGGGGCGCAGGACGTCAGCTCTGCTGTACGGGCGTGGTCTGCAGGACGGCCAGCCGGTGGTCCATCCGGTCCCGCTTCGTCTCCAGGTAGCGGCGGTTCTGCTCACGGAAGGGAACTTCCGCGGTCACCATCTCCGCCACCTCGATGCCGAGCGCTGCCAACATCACGCTCTTGGCCGGGTTGTTGCTCAGCAGCCGGATGGAGCCGATGCCCATGGCGCGCAGGATGGCAGCCGCAGCCGAATAGTCGCGCGCATCCACGGGGAGCCCCAACTGCTCGTTGGCTTCCACCGTGTCGGCGCCGGCTTCCTGCAGTGCGTAAGCCCGCATTTTGTTGGCCAGGCCGATGCCGCGCCCCTCCTGCCCGCGCAGGTAAAGGACGGTTCCGCCCTGCTCGCCGATCAGTCCCAGCGCCTGTTCCAATTGCTCGCCACAGTCGCAGCGGTAGGACGCGAACACGTCCCCGGTCAGGCATTCGGAGTGCAGCCGGACCAACGGCTCGGCCGCCGGCCGGACCGGGGAGGTAATGCTCAAGTGCTCCACGCCGGTGGCGGCATCCGTCCAGGCTTGTGCCATGAAGTTGCCGAAGGCAGTGGGCAGCTGAACCGACGGCCCGGCCTCAACCGTTGCAGCCGGCGGCTTTTCGCGGATGTCGTCAGTGGCCACTGCCAACCGCCTTCGGAAGGGCTGCGGGGACCGCTCCCCCGGACAGGTGATTCGCCAGGTCCTCGATCGAGACCAGCGGGCAGTTGTGCTCGTCGGCGAAAGCCCGCAGGGCCGGCAGCCGCATCATGTCCCCCTCGTCATGCACCAGTTCGGCGATGACGCCGACCGGCGCACGCCCGCCCAGCCGGCACAGGTCCACGGCCGCCTCGGTATGTCCGCGGCGCGCCAGCACGCCGCCGTCGACCGCGCGCAAGGGAAAGACATGGCCGGGCCTGGTCAAATCTGCGGCGGTACTGTCCGCGGCGGCGAGTACCTGTGCGGTGCGTGCACGGTCCGCGGAACTAATCCCGGTGGTCACGCCGACCGCGGCGTCGCAGGACACCGTATAGGCCGTGCCCTTAGCATCTTGGTTGACTTCAACCATCGGCGGCAGCCCCAGTTCGTCGGCACGGGCCGCCGCGAGCGGCATGCAAATGACGCCCGAGGTATAGCGGATGGTCCAGCCCATCAGCTCAGGGGTGGCGGCGTCGGCGGCGAAGATGATGTCGCCTTCGTTTTCCCGGTCCTCGTCATCGACGACGACGACGGGGCGGCCGGCGGCGATCGCCGCGACGGCGGCTTCGATGGTGTCGAGCGCGATCCGCGGCTCCACGGCGGCGCTCATGACCGGGCTCCGGAGGTGAAGGCCAGCAGCCGCTCGGCGTACTTGGCCAGGACGTCCACTTCCAGGTTCACCATGTCTCCGGGCTGTTTCGCTCCCAGTCCGGTCTCGGCCAGTGTGGTGGGGATCAGGCCGACCTCGAAGAACTGGGTCGCCGCTGATGCATCGCTGACCGCCGTGACCGTCAGCGAGACGCCGTCGACGGCGATGGATCCCTTTTCCGCTATGTAGCGGGCCAGCTCCAGCGGAACGGTGAACCGCAGGCGTTCCCAGTCGCCCAGGTCCTCGCGTTCAGCCAGCGTGCCGACGCCGTCCACGTGCCCTTGGACCACGTGGCCGTCCAGCCGCCCGCCGGCCGGCACGCAGCGTTCCAGGTTGACGGCCTGCCCCGGCTGGAGCGACCCGGTGGTGGTGCGGGTCAGCGTCTCGCCCATCACGTCAACGCTGACCCGGCTGCCGTCCAGCGCAACGGCGGTGAGGCACACACCGTTGACGGCGATCGAGCCGCCGAGCCCGAGGCCGGAGGCCGTCCGGGGCGCGGTGAAGGTCAGCACGGCGCTGTCGGTGGATGGACTCAGGTCCAGTGATTCAACCCGCCCTTGTTCGGCGATGATTCCGGTAAACATTCACTTGCCTTTCTGGGTGCCGTGGAACGGCAGAGGTTCAAGGTGCAGGCGCAGGTCCGCGCCCAGGGTACGGGCACTGCCGCCGGCGCTGTCCCAGCGCCACCGGCCTGCCTCGGCCAGGGTGCCGATGCCAAGGTCGGCCACCGCGCGCGTGCCGGCCCCGAGCATCAGCGGCGCCAGGTAGAGGACCAGCTCATCGACCAGGTCAGCGCGCAAGAAGGCCGAGGCGATGGTGGCTCCGCCTTCGATCATGGCGTGGCCGACGCCACGCCCGGCCAGTTCGGCCAATACGTCAGCCGGATCATGGGTGGCCAGTTGCAGGAAACGTCCATCGGTGCCGCGGACGGCAGCGTCTGCGGGCACTTTTCGGCGCCCCATCACCACTCGCAGCGGCTGGCCGGGCGTCTCAGCTCCGGCCCGGTCCCGAGCAGTCAGCCGGGGGTTGTCGGCGGCGATGGTTCCGGTGCCGGCGATGATCGCCTCCGCACGGGAGCGGATGCCGTGGCTGTCGGCCCGGGCTTCCTCCCCGGTGATCCATTGGCTGGTGCCGTCCGCTGCAGCGATCAGTCCGTCCACCGTCTGGGCGATGTGCAGCGTAGTAAAGGGCCGGTTTTCCCGCCGGGCCTGGAACCAGCGGTGGTTCAGCTCCTGGGCCTGCTGCGGCATCAATCCGGTGCGCACTTCGACGCCGGCGGCCGCCAGCCGCTGGGCTCCGCCGGCCGCCTCATGGGTGGGGTCGGCCGCGGCGTAGATGAGCGAACCGATGCCCGCGTCCATAATGGCGCCGGAGCAGGGGCCGGTCCGGCCGCGGTGATTGCACGGCTCCAGGGTCACCAGCATGGTGCAGTCGGCCAGCTCCGCTTCACGTCCCGGTGGCACGTTGGCCAGCGCATCCACTTCAGCGTGCGGCGTGCCGGCTCCCCGGTGGTAGCCGGTGCTGACCACGTCGCCGCGCGGATCGATGATCGCCGCTCCCACCAGGGGATTCGCTCCGCGCACACCCAGTCCGGCGGCCTGCAGCGCCAGCTCCATGCCGCGCTGCTCCGCCGTCGAAAATTCCTGGCCGGTGCCAAGGGCTGGTTGGCTCATCGGGCATGCACCGGCTTGTCGTAGCCGCCGGCACCTGCCGGCTGCCCGATCCGCGGATCCGGGTGCAGCGTCTCGACCTCGGGCTTGGCCTGGGCGTTGGCCCGCCACCAGACGAAGAACCCGACCAGCGTGAAGCCGCCGTAGAAGAGATACATGAAGGCGCTGGCGTAGTAACCGGCACTGAACAGCAGCGGCACGCCCACAATGTCCACCGCGACCCAGATCAGCCAGAATTCAACCCAGCCGCGGGCCATGCCGTAGGTGGCCAGCAGCGACCCGACGAAGGTCCAGGCGTCGGCCCACACCGGTTCGTAGGAGCCCAGGGCGGCGAAGACCGGGGTGAGCGCGACGGTGCCCAAGAGCAGGGCAGCCACCAGGCCCACCCGCGCCCTGCCGCCGGCCCACTGCGGGGTGATGGCGCGGCCGGTGCCGTTGCGTGCGGAGCGCCAGCGGTTCCAGCCGTAGACGGCCACTGCAATGAACATGATCTGCCGGCCGGCCTGTCCCAGCAGGTTGGCGGTGTTGGCCGAGCCGAACAGCGAGCCAAGGAAGACCGTCAGCAGCAGGAGGTTGCCGATGATGCCCACCGGCCAGGCCCACACTTTTCGGCGCATGCCGCCGAGGGCGCTGAGGAGTCCAAAAACATTTCCCAGAACTTCGCGCAGCAGCAGTGAGCTGCCGGCAACGGGAATCTGGGCTTCAAAGAGCCACCGCAGAAAATCCATGCCGTTCCTTTCGAGCCGCGGCGGCTCCGGGGGAACGACAGTGCGGTAGGTCCGGGCATCCGGGATGACGGCCAGTGGCCGTACCCGGTGGCCCATTGCTGCCACCTGTACGTGCTTCTCCCATCCAGACTTTAACTGTCGGTACCGGAATTCCACCGGTTCAACCGTGGCCTCGGGTTCCGGGTGGAACCTTGGGCAACGGGTCGCGGACTATAACCGCCGGTTCGGACTTACACCGACCCCGGAGCACGTTGTGTTTGCGTAACTATGCTCTCACAACTGCTGCAGGGGGTCCGGCATTCCCGTCACATCCTGTAACAGCCGTCACAGAACCTTGGCCGCGGCCCGCAGCGAGGCGATGGCTTGCTCAGGGTCCGGCTGCCCGTAGACGGCGGAGCCGGCGACGAAAACCGTGGCACCGGCCTCCGCGGCCCGCACAATTGTCTCCTCTGTGACGCCGCCGTCCACTTGGATGGCCACCGGCAGTCCGGAGCCGGCCACCGCGTCTGCCGCCTTGCGGATCTTGGGCAGCGTCACCTCCAGAAACGCCTGGCCGCCGAACCCCGGTTCAACGGTCATGATCAGCAGCAGGTCCATCTCGGGGAGCAGATCGAGATACGGTTCGACGGCGGTGGCCGGCTTGAGCGCCATGCCCGCCTTGGCTCCGTGGAGCCTCAGTTCCCTGGCCAGCCGCACCGGCGCCTTCGCCGCTTCCACATGGAAGGTCACCGATTCGATGCCGGCCTCGGCGTAGGCCGGCGCCCACCGGTCCGGATCGGCAATCATCAGGTGCGCGTCCAGTGGCAGGCTGCTGACCTCCTGGATCCGCTGCACCACCGGCAGCCCGATGGTCAGGTTCGGCACAAAGTGGTTGTCCATCACATCCACATGCACGGCGTCGGCGGTGCTGATCCGCTGCAGTTCGGCTTCGAGGTTGACGAAATCAGCCGAGAGGATGCTGGGGTTGATGCAGCAGTGGGTCATCGGTTGCTTGCCTGCCTGTCTAGGTGTTGTCGGAGTGGGGGTCCCTGCGCGGGTTGCGCAGGTGGGGTCAGTTGCTGCGGCGCAGCAGGGCCATGAACATGGCATCGGTGCCGTGGCGGTGCGGCCAGAGCTGCGTGGTTGTCCCTCCGGCCCGGCCGACCGTGTCCCCGCCAGGTTGTCCTGCGTCCAGGTGGCCCGGGAGGCTGACACCGTCGAGGACGGCGGATGTGTCCAGCAGTTCCAGCCCGGGGTGCCGGCGCAGCAGGTCGGCGACCACCGCCGTCGTCTCCGCCGGGTGTGGGGAGCAGGTCACGTAGGCGATCAGGCCGCCCGGCTTGGCGGCCGCGACGGCTGCTTCGAGCAGGTCGCGCTGCAGGGGACCCAGTTGGGCAACGTCGGAGGGTTTCCGGCGCCAGCGGGATTCCGGGCGGCGCCGAAGGGCTCCCAACCCGGTGCAGGGCGCGTCCACCATGATCCGGTCGAACTGGCCGGCGTACAGGTCACCGACTTCGCGGCCGTCTCCGGTACGGACCTCCCAGACGTCAGACGGAACCGGAGCCAGCGCCTTGCGGACCAACTCGGCACGGTGCACGGCCACCTCGTTTGCCAACAACGTGGCACCCTGTTCGGCGGCCAAGGCAGCCAGCAGCGCCGCCTTACCGCCCGGGCCGGCGCAGAGGTCCAGCCAGCGCTCGTCCGGCGCTGCCGGAGCCGCTGCGGCCAGGGCACGGGCTACCAGCTGGGACCCGGCGTCCTGGACGCGGGTGGTGCCGGATCGGACGCTGGCCAGCCGGCCCACGTCGCCGCCGGCGTAGAGGGCGGAGCCTTCGACAAGGTCGCCGGGCTCGGCGCCTGCCTCGACCGCCTCGTCCAACGTGCCCAGGCCGGGCAGCGCCACCAAGTTCACCACCGGTGCGGCGTTGTCGGCAACCAGCAAGTCTTCCAGTTCCTCCACGCTGCGGCCATGGCCAGCCAGCGACTGGCGCAGGGCCCGCACGATCCACTCCGGGTGGCTGTGTTCCAGGGCGGCGGCCTTGACCGGATCGCTCTCCCCCGCCGTCAGCTCGGCGGTCCAGCCGCTGAGGTCGTGCGCGGTCACCTTGCGCAGCACGGCGTTGATCAGCGAGCCTGGCCCGGCACCGATTACCGCGCGGGCCAGGCTAACGGTCTGGTCCAAGGCGGCATGCGCCGGCACCCGCATGGCCAGCAGTTGGTGGGCGCCCAGCCGCAGCGCGTCAAGGATCGCCGGGTCCAGCTGGTCCAGTGGCCGGTCGACGCAGCGGGCGAGAATGGCATCGTAGGTGCCCAGGCCGCGCAAGGCGCCGTACGCCAGTTCCGTGGCGAAACCGGCATCACGTTTGTCCAGCCGGTGCTTGCGGATGCTCGCCGGGAGCACCAGGTTGGCATACGCGTCGTCCCGTTCCACCGCGCGCAGCACCTCGAATGCGGCCAGCCGCGCCGGATCTGCCGTCCTGGACCGCTGCGACGGGGCCGCCTGCGAGTAGTGCCGGGTGCCGCCGCGGTTTCGCTCCCGCCCGGCAGCATCACGTCGTCCGCCGCTTGGACCGCTGCCGCGGTTGTTCCCGCGGGCGTTATCGCGGCCGAGTCCTTCGTTGTTCCCGCGGGCGTTATCGCGCCCGCGTCCTTCGTTGCTGCCGCGGCCGTTGTTCCGGCTGCCTTCGTTCCGGCCGTTCATTCGAAGTGCACATCCTCACGCTGCCCAAGCCCGCGGGCCCAGTCCGCAGCATCCATCATCTTTTTGCCTGCCGGCTGAACCTTGTCCAGCTCAACCGCGTGGGAGCCGGTGCCCACCAAGGCCGACGCCGACGAGCCGCCGGACAGCCTGACCACCCCGGGCGGCAAGTCCCGAGTCTCCGGGCGCGGTCGTACCGGCCCCAGCTTGAACCGCTGCCCATCAAGCATGGTCCAGGCGCCGGGCTCCGGGGTCACGCCGTTGATGCGGCGGCGGATGGCCAGCGCCGGCTGCCGCCAATCAATGTGTCCGTCCTCCAGCGACAGCTTGGGCGCCAGGCTGACCTGACCGGTCTGCGCCACCGCCGCGGCTTTGCCGGCGCCGACGGCCGCGAGTGTTTGGGATAGCAGCACGGCGCCGCTGCGGGACAGTCTCTCCAGCACGTCGCCGCTGGTGTCCTCCGGGCGCAGCGTCTCCGTCAAGGTGCCGTAGACCGGGCCGGTATCCAGTCCCTTTTCCAGCAGGAAGGTGGAGGCACCGGTGACATCGTCGCCGTGGATGACGGCGTGCTGCACCGGCGCGGCACCGCGCCACGCAGGCAACAGGGAGAAGTGCAGGTTGATCCAGCCATGTTCCGGAATGCCAAGGGCTGGTTCCGGGACGAGACCGCCATAGGCCACGATGGCCGCCACATCCGGGGCTGCTGAACGTATGGCATCCATGACGCCCTGGTCAATCCGGTTGGCCCGGATAACCGGCACGCCCAGCTCGACGGCGCGGGCCGCCACGGGCGAGGGAGTCAGGACGCGTTTTCGGCCCACCGGCGCATCCTCCCGGGTGAGCACAGCCACGATCTCGAAGCCGTCCTGGACGAGGCGGTCGAGGGACGGTACCGCCACGCCTGGCGTGCCGGCGAAAAGAACGCGCAAGCCGTTGCCGCTTTCCGTCATGCCAGCGGCTGCCCGAAGGAACCGGTACGTGCCGCTCCGCGGAGGAAGCCGGAACCGACGTGCGCGGCCCGCTGGGCCTGGGTTTCACCGGCCACTTCGTTATAGCCCGCGTTGCGGATGGACCGCAGCGCGTTCTTGCGGTCCTCGCCGGTGAGGTGGTCGATGTAGAGGACGCCGTCCAGGTGGTCGGTCTCATGCTGGAAGCAGCGGGCCAGCATGCCTTCGCCTTCGTATTCCACCGGGTTGCCGTGCAGATCCTGGCCCGTCACCCGTGTCCAGCGGCGCCGGCGCACCGGATAGCCCAGTCCGGGAATGGACAGGCAGCCTTCGGCCACGTCTTGTTGAAAGTCCTCGCTGAGCTCAAGCACCGGGTTGACCACGTGGCCCCGCTGGCCGGCCACCCGGAACGTAAAGACGCGCAGGCTGACGCCAATCTGCGGGGCGGCCAGACCCGCTCCGTCGACGTCCTCCATGGTCTCGTCCATGTCCGCTACCAGTTTGGCCAGTTCCGGCCCGAACTCGGTCACCGGTTCCGCCTTGGTCCGCAGGACGGGGTCGCCGATAATCCGGATGCTCAGGATCGCCATGTAGTTCTTGTCCTCACTGCTGCCGCGTTGGCGGCGCTGAAAGCTGTTGGGTTCCGGTCCAGTTTAGTGGGCCTGCTGGGCCGCCTGCAGGGCCGGGGACGGAGGCGCTATCGGCAGCAGCGCGCGGCCGGCTTCGGACACCTGCAGGTGCGTCTCCCAGGCACGCCGCAGCGAGCAGAACCGGTACCAGTGCCAGCGGAGAACCTCGGGGTTGGCCCGCATGGGGCGGACTTCCGTCTCGCCGATGGCCACACCCAACAACAACGGGTCCTCACCGTATGCCCACGGCTCCCAGCTTCCCGCCACGCCGTCCACCAAAGACTCCTGCGCCTTCATGCCCGCAACCAACTGCATGACCACCTTGTCATTGAGCGCTTTGACTTGGCCGTTGCGGTCGGTCCCCTTGGTCTTGAAGTCGATCAGGCAGGTTCGACCGCCGATCCGGGCCACCAAATCCAGGGTTCCGGCGTACCCCACTTCCTGGTTCCAGACGGTGATCTCCGGAGCTATCGGCTCCACCGCGTAAAGCTGCCACCATTCGTCGAACCTGTCGGCGAAAGCTTCTTCACCGTGTGCCTTCAGCGCCTCCCGCGCCCCCGCGACGTCATGGTCTTTGTCCAGTGCCCGCAGTGCCACCTGTTCGCAGTACCCGTGGACCCGGTCGCCGCGCAACGCAGCAGCGTCCCGATAGCGGTCCGCCGCCAGCGTGGCTTCTTTAGCCAGCGTCCGCAGCCGGCCCGGATTACCGGCGGCCTCGGCCAACCGGGCATCCGACGCCAAGGAGGTGGCCGCCATGTGTGCGAACCAGCCGTCCAGCGTGGTCGGTTCCTGGGCGATCACGGTGGTGATGGAAGGGACCGAAGGCGGCTCGGAGGTGGAGCGCGCGTACATCCGGCCGTTGGCGGTGGCATGCGCAAGGAGTGGTGCAGTCATATAGAGATCTTCTCAGGTTCCACTGACGGTTCCGGTCCGCAGTCCGCGTTTGCGGCACCTGCGGCCAAGGGCAGCCTGCAGTGTCCCGTTACCCTAAACAAACATCCCGGCCGGGCTGCTGCCTGGCCGGGATGAAATGAAGTGGTGGGCGATACTGGGTTCGAACCAGTGACCTCTTCGGTGTGAACGAAGCGCGCTACCACTGCGCCAATCGCCCCTAACGTGCTGCGGATGCGCCGAACGCTTCCTGCAACGTGTAGAAATGCTAGCCCACAGGTCCGGAGAATCAAAAATCGCCCGGAGCTGCCGCCTGCATTCCGGTTGAGCCAGCCGGCATCGAGGTCACAACCGAGGCGCGCTGGCACCCTCCGCGGGCACCGCCGTCGGGGATGGGACCCCTTGGATTCACGGGCAATTCGTTCGCCGCTCACGCCGATTGGACGAAGCGGGAAACGTCCTATAGAGTTTTTACTCGTTGGAAATCACAACGACACCGCGAGCAGAGCAACCAACGGTTCGCGGCCAAAGTGATGGATAACTTCTGCGGACGTAGCTCAGCTGGCTAGAGCACCACCTTGCCAAGGTGGATGTCGCGGGTTCGAATCCCGTCGTCCGCTCGCAAGTCACTGTTTAGCGCCAGCTTCGCTGGCCGGTCCTAGAGCGTTAGCTCATAGGCGCGGTGGGGTGGCCGAGAGGCGAGGCAGCGGCCTGCAAAGCCGTATACGCGGGTTCGAATCCCGTCCCCACCTCGTTCGGTGGCATGGCAAGCAGGCAACATCTCGTGAGAGATCACGGGCGATTGGCGCAGCGGTAGCGCGCTTCCCTGACACGGAAGAGGTCACTGGTTCGATCCCAGTATCGCCCACTGAAACAGGCCGGAGTGATCCGGAACAGTTTCGCGCGGACGTAGCTCAGCTGGCTAGAGCACCACCTTGCCAAGGTGGATGTCGCGGGTTCGAATCCCGTCGTCCGCTCCAGTTTTTCTTCATTTCCTCCAGCGCCCGCCTCGGGCACACCGGGGCGATTGGCGCAGCGGTAGCGCGCTTCCCTGACACGGAAGAGGTCACTGGTTCGATCCCAGTATCGCCCAC
Source organism: Arthrobacter sp. SPT-J7 (assembly GCF_059089965.1). Lineage (NCBI taxonomy): Bacteria > Bacillati > Actinomycetota > Actinomycetes > Micrococcales > Micrococcaceae > Arthrobacter > Arthrobacter sp. SPT-J7. The sequence goes on along the minus strand of NZ_JBNHFF010000007.1, from coordinate 62,411 downwards.
CATATAAACGGCTCCCCCTCGTGGGAGCCTCAGTTGTTTAAACTATTGAGCACCCGCTGCGAAGTGCCTACGATGGAAATAGCAGGGGCGAAGGGCCCCCCGTCAGGAAGGAGGTGCTGGTGACTTTATTTGACGAGCTCAAGGGCAGGGCAGGAGCGCTCAAGGACAAGGCAGCCGGTCTCGTGGGAGAAAACTCTGACACGATCAAGGGTGCCGTCGGCAACGTCGGTGGTTACATCGACACCAAGACCGGCGGTAAGTATTCCAAGCAGGTAGACGGCCTGCAGGCCAAGGCCTCCGATTTCGTCGACTCGTTCGGCGGCACGGGTGGCCAGGCGCCGTCCGACGGGAACGCTCCGTCCAACTAGTCCTTAGCACGCCATGGAGGGTGCCGGACCGCCGGGAGGCGGCACCGGCACCCTTCTACGTTGTGGAGCCTTCGTTATGGAGTCCTCGTTATGGAGTCCTCGTTGCGGCGCACCGCGAAGCTGCGCCTGAGCCGAGGGAGAGGCTACGCGGCGGCTTCGCCGGCCTGGCCTTCCCGGGCCAGCGCGGTCAGGCGGGACACTGCCCGGAAGTACTTCTTCATGTAGCCGCCGGACATCATTTCCGGTGTGAACAGCTGATCGAACGGCACGCCGCTGGCGATGATCGGCACGTCCTTGTCGTACAGGCGGTCGGCCAGCACCACGAAGCGCAAGGCCAGGGCCTGTTCGGAGATCGTGCGCACGTTGTGCCAGGCAACCGCATCCACGCCGTCGAGGAACTGGCGGTAGCGGCTGGGATGCACCCCCTCCAAATGGTTGATGAGGTCGGAGAATTCGTCGGCGGCCACCACCTTGCCGTCGAATTCACGCAACCGGCGCTTGAGCTCGTGGTCGCTGAGCGGTTCCGGTGCGGCCGGCAGCCCGCGGTGCCGGTAGTCTTCGCCGTCCACGCGGATGACGTCGAACTGGTCGGACAACACCTGGATCTCGCGTTGGAAATCGACGGCGGCAAAGCGCCCCTCCCCCAGCGAGCCGGGCAAGGTATTGGACGTGGCGGCCAGCTTGACCCCGGCGTCGGCCAGCTCGCGCATCAGCCGCGACATCAGCACTGTGTCGCCAGGATCGTCCAGTTCGAATTCGTCGATGCAGACCAATCGGTAGCTGCTGAGCGCTTCCACGGTCTTGCGGAAGGACAAAGCGCCCACCAGGTTGGTGTACTCCACGAAGGTGCCGAAGGCCTTCGGGCCATCCACCGCGTGCCAGAGCGAGGCGAGCAGGTGCGTCTTGCCGACGCCGAAGCCGCCGTCCAGATAGATGCCGGAGCGAGCTTCTGGTTTGGCCCCGCCAAACAGCTTCTTCAAGCCCTTCGGCTTGGGCCGGTCGACAACTGCGGCAAAGTGCTGCAGCGCCTTGACCGCCGCGGCTTGGGACGGCTGCGCCGGGTCCGGACGATAGCTGGTAAAGGACACTTCGCCGAAGCGAGGCGACGGGTGCAGGCCCGCCAGCAGTTCGTCCACGGACACTTTCGGTGTCCGGCGTGAAAGCTGTTCAATCTTGGGCACGTGACGCTTACCGCTGCTTTCCTGACATGGGTATGGAGACATGGCGGACGGAATGCCGCCAGCAAAACGATACGCTACCTGCGCCTATCGGCGGCAGTCGACGTCGGGCCGGCCACCGCGGCGACGGATTCTGCGTTGGGCGGCCGGCCAATGTGGCGCGGAGTGACCGCCCGGAAGCTTTTGCGCGCTGTGGTGGTTAGGCTAAACAGAAGTCCCGCGCCGTTTTGCACGGCCCCTGCACGCTACGGAAAGGTCCTGCCATGCCCATTGCCGCTGAGCAGAACGAGAAGTTCGCCGCCTACGCCAACCCCGACCGTTTGGTCTCCACGCAGTGGTTGGCGGACCACTTGGGCACCGACGGGCTGGTGGTCGTGGAGTCCGACGAAGACATCCTGCTGTATGAAACCGGGCACATTCCGTCAGCGGTCAAGATCGACTGGCACACCGACCTGAATGACCCGGACACCCGCGACTATGTTGACGGGGAAGGCTTCGCCGCGCTCCTCGGCTCCAAGGGCATCAGCCGCGATACCACCGTGGTGTTGTACGGAGACAAGAGCAACTGGTGGGCAGCCTATGCCCTTTGGGTCTTTACCCTGTTCGGCCACGAGGACGTGCGCCTGCTGGATGGCGGCCGCGACAAGTGGATAGCGGAAGGCCGCGAACTCACCACCGAGGTGCCGCAGCCCGCACCGGTGGAATACCCCGTCGTCGAACGTAACGACGCACCGATTCGGGCCTTTTTGAACGATGTGCTGGACCACTTCGGCAAGCCGCTGGTGGACGTCCGCTCCCCCGAGGAATACTCCGGCCTGCGCACCACCATGCCGGCCTACCCGGAGGAGGGCGCGCTGCGCGGCGGCCATATCCCGACGGCGGCGTCCGTCCCGTGGGGGCGCGCCGCGGCCGAGGACGGCACCTTCCGTTCGCGCGACGAGCTTGAAGCCATCTACCTGGGCGAGGCCGGCCTGAAGCCGGGCGACGATGTGGTGGCTTACTGCCGCATCGGCGAACGCTCCAGCCACACCTGGTTCGTGCTCAAGCACCTGCTCGGCTTCGACACGGTCCGGAACTACGACGGCTCCTGGACCGAATGGGGCAACGCGGTGCGTGTGCCGATCGCCAAGGGTGACCAGCCCGGCCAGCTTCCTGCCGCCGTCCGCTAAGGAATAGCCGTCCGGCGCTGAACGTTAACGCTGACAGACCTGATCCTCCCCCTAGAGAGCGCAAAGTATGACCGTGTCGCCCCAGACCATCCCCGCACCGCTGGCCGAGATTATTGACGATTTCCAGGCGGTCACCGAGGCCGAACGGCTGCAGCTGCTGCTGGAATTCTCCCGCGAACTGCCGGAACTGCCGGAACGCTTCGCCGGGCATCCGGAGCTGCTGGAGCAGGTGGTGGAGTGCCAGTCGCCGCTCTTCCTCACGCTGGAACTGGGCGACGACCCGGACCAGGACGTGCAGATCTATTTCTCTGCCCCGCCGGAAGCTCCGACCACCCGCGGCTTCGCCTCCGTGCTGCACGAGGGGCTAAATGGGCTTCCGGCGCAGCAGATCCTGGCTGTACCGGACGACATCGCCGAGCACCTTGGCCTGACCCGCGCGATCACGCCGCTGCGGATCCGCGGCATGTCCGCCATGCTGTTCCGGATCAAGCGCCTGATCTCCGAGGCCCGGCAGCTGCGCGCCGCCTCGGCCTAAAGCATGGCCAAGCACAAGCCGTCCGCCGGAACCCCCGCCACCACGCTGCTGCAGCGGGCGGGGGTTCCGCATCTGCTGCATAGTTATGCCCACGACCCGTCGGCGTCCAGTTTCGGTTTGGAAGCTGCCGAGGCGCTGGGCATGGATCCGGCCCGGGTGTTTAAGACACTGATGGCCACGCTGGACGGCTCGCTGGCGGTCGCCATTGTGCCGGTCAGTTCCAGCCTGGACTTGAAGAGATTCGCTGCCGCCTTGGGCGGCAAGCGGGCTGCCATGGCCGATCCGCAGGTGGCGCAGCGGCGCACCGGGTACGTGCTGGGCGGCATCTCGCCGCTCGGGCAGAAGCAGGCCAGCCCCACGGTGTTGGATTCCACCGCGCCGGACTTCGCCACCATATTGGTCTCCGGCGGACGCCGCGGCTTGGACATCGAAATCGCGCCGGGCGACCTGGTCGCGCTGACGCAGGCCGCCGTCGCGCCGATCAAATCCGGCTAGTCACATCCGCTGGCGTTGGCCCGCCGGACTCAGCACGCGGCGCAGGAAGGACGTGACCACACGCTCCCAGCGTTCCGGGTCTACGTTCCATTCCCGGGTATGCCCGGCCCCGCTGAAGCGCTCAAAGGTGACCAGCGGATTCTTCTCCGCCAGTGCGGCGGACGGCCCGTAAGGCACGAAGTCGTCGTTCTCGCTGTGCACAATCAGCGTCGGCACCCGCAGTTCGTCGGCCCGGGCCACCCAGTTCATCATCTTCAAATCCAGCGGAGCGGCCAGGCCGGTCAGCAGCCGCCCTGCCTTGTTCGAGATCAGCCACTGCGAGAACTGCCCCACCGCATCCGGAATCCGGTTCAGCCTGGCCTGGTGCGCCAGCACATCGGTCCAGTCAATCACCGGAGCATCCAGCACCAGCGCCCGGATCCGATTCCGGTAAAGCGACTGGTCGGCGGCCTGCAGGCTGATCGCCCCGCCCATTGACCAGCCCACCAGGACAACATCCTGCGCGCCGTTGGCCAGTGCAAACCGGATCGCCGCCTCGACGTCGCGCCATTCCGTCATGCCCAGCCCATAGCGGCGGTCCGGCGCGGAGGGGGCTTCGCCGTCGTTCCGGTAGGAAATCAGCAGCGACGTCAGCCCCAGTTCACGGATAGCCCGCACGGCGCGCACGCCCTCCGCCCGTGATGCTCCGCGGCCATGCACCATGATGGCCCAGGTGGCGGCCTCCGACTCGGCGCGGACCAGCCAGGCGGGAGCAGTGCCGCCGTCCACCTCGATCTGCACTTCCTCATTGGCCAGCCCGACGGCGGCCGGGTCGGGGTAGGCTGCACCGCCCCACCAACCGCGCGTGGCGGCGGCGAGGTCGCCGGAGTACACCTGCTCGACCGTGCGCTGGACGGTGCCTTCCCGCGGCGAGTACGACGTCACTTCCCCCACCCGCGCCACGCCGCGTCCGCCGTCGAAATAGACGCTGTAGACGCCCGGCGCGGTGGTGTCCAAGGTGGCCGGCAGGATGATTTCCTGCTCCGGCCCGGTCCCGACGACGGCCAGGATCTCCAAATCCTGGACATGCTCGCGGACCGGGGTCAGCACCTGGCGGGCAAAGTAGGAGGCCAGGCCGGACGTCGCGCCGGCCAGGACGGATCCCGCCGTGGCTCCCGCCACTGCCCCCAGCAACAGCCAGCGCGCCCTGGGCAGGGTGCCGGTGCCGTTGGCGCTGCCGTTGCCGGCGGAAAAGTTCCCGGACCGGGAAGGACGTTCGAACACTGCCATGGCTCCATTCTCGCCGGTGCCGCCGCGGACCGCTAACCGGCAGGCCGTCGGCGTGCCGCCTTGTTGTGAGCGGTTGGGCCGCTGATTAGGCTGGCCCCATGACGGAAACCATCGTGGTGCTGACCGAGGAACCGCTGAACGAATCCGACCTGCAGAACCTGGGTTGGCTGGCCGGTGACCAGACCGTCGCCGAACAGACCATCTTCCGGGTGCTGATTCCGGAGGACACCAAGCGGAATCTGCTGCTGGATTTCCTTGAACGGCTGAGCATGCTGGAGGTCGGCACAGCATTCCGCGAACTGGCCCAGGGCCAGCCGGATCCGGACGAGGCGCGGCTGGAGGCCGCCGAGGCCAAGCGGCTGTCGGTGAAACTGCTGGAAGAAGGCGGCTTCAAGGCCACGGTGGACATCGTGGAGGACGACGGCGTGTCCGCCTTGGTGGCGTACGTCGGCGCCCATGCGGCGGACCGGGCGGTGGTCATCACCCGGCCGCATGCCATTTCGGATACCTTCCACACGGACTGGGCCAACCGGGCGCAGGAAAAGCTGGGCATCCCCGTGCTGCACCTGTACTCGGGCTCGGGATACATTGGCGACTCGTGAGCGTTGGAGAGAATATGAGCAACACAGAAACCGGACAATTCCCGGTGACCAAGAGCGACGACGAATGGCGGCGCGAGCTGAGCCCGGAGGAATACCATGTGCTCCGCGAGGCCGGCACCGAGCGTCCGTACACCGGTAAGTACTGGGACAGCCATGCCGAAGGTGTCTACAGCTGCCGCGCCTGCGGCGCCGAGCTGTTCACCAGCAAGGAGAAGTTCGACTCGCATTGCGGCTGGCCGTCCTTCTGGGCGCCGCTGGCCGAGGGAACGGTGCGCTACCTGCGGGACTCGAGCATGGGCATGGTGCGGATTGAGGTGCGCTGCGCCAACTGCAATTCGCATCTGGGCCACGTGTTCGAGGGCGAAGGCTACGAGACCCCCACGGACCAGCGCTACTGCATCAACTCGGTGTCCCTGACCTTGAAGGGCGCAGAACAGCCCACCTAGTTCCTTCTCCTCCCGCTGCGCCGGTAACGCTTCGTCGTTCCCGGCCGTGATCAAGCCCGGCCAGCGCGAGCCGGGCTTTGTCATGTCCGCCCCTCCGGCGAGCCGAGCATTACAGTTGCTTACCTGTTGCCTGTTTTGAAATAAGTGCGGCTGTTGCGTTGCTACGCTCGCTGCATACTTCGGACATTGCCGGGACCTTCCCGGCCGACGGAAAGGCGAGGCAACGATGACCATCACCACCACGCGCTCCACTTCCCCCGGCCCGCTGCAGGACAACCCGGCCCGGCACCCCGCCTGGCTGCGCCTGAAAGCGGCGGCCACCGAACTGCGCGGGCTGCAGGTCCAGGACGGCTCGGTGCCGGAAGACGGCAACAAGGCGGCGGCCGTCCGGCACACGAACGCCATCATCGAAGCCATCGAGCAGCTGGCGCCGCTGTTCGAACACGACGCCGAGTATTTGGACAAGCTGGCCGCGGACTTCCGCCGCTGGCGCGACGGCGGCTTCGGCGTTCCGGACTTCCTCGACTCGTTGCTGGCGTTCCAGCCGCAGCAGCACCGGATCAACGGGCTGCAGCACCTGGTGGTTTTTCCGATGTACACGCAGAACGGCAGCAGCGACCGGCTGGTCGAAGCCGTGCTGATCGAAGTCATCTGGCCGGACTTCATCGGCGAACTGGAGGCCGGCGCCTACTCCAACAAACTGTTCGTACCCATCCGCTTCCTCGACTTCACCGCCGGCTATGACACCAACTCCGCCGTGCTCTTCCCGGAAACCGTGGCCGTGCGCGAAACCCCCGCTTTCACCTGGGGCGCCATCTTCGCCGACCGCGAGGCAGCCCGCTTCCGCACCGTGGTCCGCGCCGCCGCCGAAATCACCTCGCTCCAGCTGCCGGAGGAAGCCGCCGCGCTGCTGGATGACCAGCAGCTGACACAGGAAACCTTTGTGATGTGGGACCTGATCCACGACCGCACGCACATGCGCGGCGACCTGCCGTTCGATCCGTTCATGATCAAGCAGCGGATGCCGTACTTCCTCTACTCGCTCGAGGAACTGCGCTGCGACCTGACGGCCTTCCGGGAATCGGTGCGCCTGTCCCACGACAGCAAGGCCTCCGACGAGGTCCGCAAGCACGCCCAGCTGGTGCAGTACGCGGTGATCTTCGACCGGATCTTCCGCTTCGCCATCACCGGCAACCGGGTGCGCAACTACGACGGCCTGGGCGGCCAGCTGCTCTTCGCCTGGCTCCATCAGCACCGGGTGCTGCACTGGACCGACGGCGAGCTCTCCATCGACTGGGACACCGTGGCGGACGCCGTGGTGGCCCTGGGCCAGGAGATCGAGGAGCTTTACTGGCGCTCCATCGACCGGCCCAAGGTGGCGCACTGGCTGGCCGCGTACGAGATGCTGACCAAGACGCTCACCCCGCATCCGGCCTCGGTCTGGGCCAAGGGCCCCGACGCCCTCCCGCTGACCGGCCTGCCGCGCGAGCTGACCGACCAGGTTCTGGACGACGAGTTCCCGCTGTCCATGTTCTACGAGGCGTTGTCCCGGAAGATGAAGCCGGTGATCGAGTCCACTTCCGGCATCACCGGAGAGGCGGCCTGAGATGGCCGCCGGAGCACAGTCGAACACCGGCGCGGCGCCCGTCGGCTCCGACCAGCTGCTGGGCGCCGCGCCGGGTCCCGACGCGCTGGCCGGCCTTAAGGTCGTGGTGGCGGGAGCCTCCGGCGCCTCTGGCCAGGCGGTCACCGCCGCCCTGACCGGGGCCGGCGCCACGGTGCTGGCGGTGGGCAGCAACAGGGACCGGCTCACCGCCGCCTACGGGAAGAACGACGCCGTTGCCTCCTTCGAGTGCAACCTCGCCGACCGCGCGGCGGTCGAAGGGCTGGCCGAATCGATCGCCGCGCAGCACGGCGGCACCGACGGCCTGATCCATCTGGTCGGCGGCTGGCGCGGCGGCAAAGGGCTGACCGGCCAGTCGGACGAAGACTGGGACTTCCTGCAGACGCAGCTGATCACCACGCTGCGCAACACCACGCGCGCCTTTTACCCCCAGCTCGAGGCGTCCCGATCCGGCCGGGTGGCCATCGTCTCGGCCACCGCAACCGAATCCCCTACCGCCTCCGGCGCCAACTACGCCGCGGCCAAGGCAGCCGCGGAGAGCTGGATGCTCTCGGTCGCCGACGGCTTCCGCCGAGCCCAGTCCGGGCGCAAGGAGGGGCCCGTCCCCCAGCGCTCCGCCGCCGTCGTCCTGGCGGTCAAAGCGCTGGTGGATGACTCCATGCGCCGGGCCGATCCGGCGAAGTCGTTCCCGGGCTTCACCGACGTGGCGGACCTGGGCCGTGCCGCAGCCGGTTTGTTCGTCTTGGACGCCGCCCTGCTCAACGGAGCACATATCCGGCTGGCCTGATGTTCACCCGCTGTGACGGCACCCACTGATTAAGGAATACTGAAACACGTGACTGATTCCCCCCTGCTCTCCGGTTCCCTGCACGACACCGACCTGCGCGGCTTTGCCTCCGATAACTACTCCGGCGTCCACCCGGAGATCCTGACGGCGTTGGCGCATGCCAACAGCGGGCACCAGGTTGCCTACGGCGAGGATGCGTACACCGCCCGGCTGCAGCAGGTCATCGCCGGGCACTTCGGCGAGTCCGCCCAGGCGTTCCCGGTGTTCAACGGCACCGGCGCGAACGTCCTGTCCCTGCAGTCGCTGCTGCCGCGCTGGGGCGCCGTCATTTGTGCTTCCACCGCCCATATCAACGTGGACGAGAACGGCGCGCCCGAACGCGTGGGCGGAATCAAACTCTTGTCCGTGCCGACCGAGGACGGCAAGCTCACCACCGAGCTGATCGACCGGGAGGCCTGGGGCTGGGGCGACGAACACCGCGCCCAGCCGCTGGCCGTGTCCATCACGCAAAGCACGGAACTGGGCACGCTGTACAGCATCGAGGAAATCCGCGCGATTGCCGACCATGTGCACGAGCGCGGCATGAAACTGCACATGGACGGGGCACGGCTCTCCAATGCGGCCGCCGCGCTGGGCACGGACCTGCGCAGCTTTACCACCGACGCCGGCGTGGACATCCTCTCGCTCGGCGGCACCAAGAACGGCCTGCTCTACGGCGAATGCGTGGTGGTGCTGAATCCCGATGCGGCCCACGGCCTGCCCTACCTGCGCAAGATGAACATGCAGTTGGCCTCAAAGATGCGGTTCATCTCGGCCCAGTTCATCGCCCTGTTCGACGGCGACCTGTGGCTGCGTTCAGCCTCCCACGCCAACGCCATGGCTGCCCGGCTGCGCGCCGCCGTGGAGGGCACCACCGGGCTGTCGCTGACCCAGCCCACCCAGTCCAACGCAGTGTTTGCCGCGCTGCCGCCGGGCGTGGCGGACCGGTTGCGGCAGAAGTTCCGCTTCTACGACTGGGATGAATCGCGCGGCGAGGTCCGCTGGATGTGCTCTTTCGACACCACCGAAGAGGACATCGATGCGTTCGCGGCGGCCATCCGGAGCGAGCTTTCCTAGCCAGGTTCCGGTTGGTTCCCGGTTAGCCCGACTTTTTCGGCGCGCCTGCCTGACGTCGCGCGGCGGCAGGCCTAATCTGGCATTGTGAGTGCGATTGATCTCTCAGCAGTGCCGCCTGAGTTCATGCAGGCACTGTCGGCTTTGCGCCAAGCGCAGTGCCGGAACGAACTGAAGCTGGAGGAAATCCCGGCTCCCTCGCGGTTGGCCCCGTTCGCCGTCGCCCTCGGCGCCGAGGTGATCGCCCAGCCTGGCCCCCGGCCGCTGCACGAACCCGCGGTTACCCCACTGCAGACCGCCGACGGGCAGGAACTGGCCACCGGGCGGTTCATCCTGCTGTATGACCCGGAAGGCTCGCCGGTCTGGGACGGAACCTTCCGGATTGTCACCTATATCCGGGCCGAACTGGACGCGGAGATGGGGAACGACACCATGCTCGGCTCGGTCGCCTGGGACTGGCTGGTGGAAGCCTTGGAAAACCACGGCGCCCCGTATCGCAATGCCGGGGGAACCGCCACCCGCATCCTGTCCGAGAGCTACGGCACGCTCAGCGGGCGGCAGGACTCGATCGACATCGAGCTGCGCGCCTCCTGGACGCCTGCCTCCGCCGACATCCGCTCGCATTTGGAGGCTTGGAGCGACATGGTCTGCACCTACGCCGGGCTGCCGCCGCTGCCGGACGGTGTGACGGCGCTGCCGAACCGCCGCCGGAACTAGCGAAGCGCGTGAGCAACCGCTGAGCCGGTCCAAAAAACGCGGGCCGGTAGGCAACACGAATGTTGCCGGCATCATATATTCGGCCCTCCGCATACTGCTGGCCTAAACTGAACGGATCATGAGCTCCTTGACTTCGGACGCGTCCGGGCCCGACAGCCCAGACCTGAGCACTTCCAACGACGCCGCAGAACCCCAGGAGCAGGCTTCCCAGCTGATCCACCTCGATGCTCCGCGCGAGGGCGTTCCCTTGGTCATCGCCACCGAATCCGGACTGCAGCGGGCCGCCGACGCCCTGGCAGCGGGCACCGGGCCGGTCGCCATCGATGCCGAGCGGGCCTCCGGCTTCCGCTACGGTCAGCGCGCGTTCCTGGTCCAGCTGCGGCGCGAAGGCGCCGGCACCTGGCTGATCGACCCCGAGCCGTTCGACGACCTGAGGCTGCTCAACGACTCGCTGCGCGGCGTCGAATGGATCCTGCACGCCGCAACCCAGGACCTGCCGTGCCTGTCCGAACTCGGCATGTGGCCGGACAAACTTTTCGACACCGAACTTGCCGCCCGGCTCGCCGGGATGCCCCGCGTGGGCCTGGCCGCGGTGATCGAATCCCTGCTCGGCTTCACCCTGGCCAAGGAGCATTCCGCCGCGGACTGGTCCACGCGCCCCCTGCCCGAGCCCTGGCTTCGGTATGCAGCCCTCGACGTCGAGGTGCTCATCGAACTCCGCGAGGCCTTGATCGCCAAGCTGAAGGACGCCGGCAAACTCGAGTACGCGCTGGAAGAGTTCGAGGCCGTCCGCACCGCCCCGCCGTCGTCCCCGCGCGTAGACCCGTGGCGGCGCACTTCCGGCCTGCACCAGATCCGCGACCGCCGGCAGCTGGCCGCCGTGCGCGAACTCTGGAACGAACGCGAGGCTTTGGCCGCCAAGCGCGACGTCGCACCGGGCAGGCTGATTCCGGACTCCGCCGTGGTCGCCGCCGCCAAAGCCATGCCCGCCACCGTTCCCCAGCTGCTGGAAACCCACGGCTTCCACGGGCGGGCTGCCCAGCGCGAAGCCCCGCGCTGGCTGCGGTGCATTGCCGCCGCGCGGAACCAGACCGACCTGCCTCCACTGCACCTGCCCACCAACGCTCCCCCGCCGCCGCGCTCCTGGGCGGACAAGGACCCGGCTGCCGCGGCCCGGTTGCAAACCGTCCGGCCCCGGTTGGCAACCCTGGCCGAGCAGCTGGACATGCCGGTGGAGAACCTGCTCACCCCCGACTACCTGCGCCGCACCGCCTGGCGTCCGCCGGAGCCGATCACGGAACAGACCGTGGACGCCGCCCTGGAAGAGCTCGGCGCCCGGGCCTGGCAGCGCAAACTCACCGCCGGCCTGCTGGCGGATGCCTACGCCAACCCGGAGCCGCTGGCATTGAAGGAACGCGAGGAGAAACCCCAAGACGCTGGCGACGGCGTTGCCCGCAGCGCCGTGCGGAGGCGGGCTTCCACCGGCAGCACAGCCGGTGCCGCCGGGGCCCCAACGTCTGCCGGTGCCGCATCGGCTTCCACGTCCGCCGGTGCCGCCGGGGCTTCAGCCTCTGCCGGTGCCGCTGTCGGCTCCATCCGACGACGCCGGCGTGAACGGCGCTCCCCCGCCTGACCTTTCGCCCTGGCCCACCATCGGCAGGCGGCGGGTCTGCAGTGATTGAGCGGCATCCACGCCGCATCCGTGCGCGCGTCTACCCACCTTGGTTCGCCTTGCGCCCACGCTCCTCGTAGGCCTCGTCGCCGGGACCGGTGAACGCCTGGTTGCGCTCGACGGCTTCGATCGAGCCGGTGAACAGCTGAGAGTCGACCGCGTCGGTCTTCGCCGCGGCCGCCGGGCGACGGCGGGCGGGGGTCTCCCCGGTGTTCACCGGACTGACTGCTTCCCACCGCTGCCGGGGCAGCGCCTGCGGGTATTCGCGCTGCAGGAAGGTAACCATGGATTCCCGCACAAGGCAGCGAAGGTCGAACAAGGTGCCGCTGTCCCCGGCACTGACCAGGATGCGCACCCGGACCAGCGAGTTGACGGCGTCGGTGACCTGCAGGATGGCGGTCCGTCCGTCCCAGATCTCGGCCGCCTCCACCACGGTCTTGAGGTGCTCGCGCAGCGCGTCCAGGGGCACCCGCCAGTCCACGTCCAGCTCCACCGTTCCCAGCAGGGCGGAGGTCCGGCGGGTCCAGTTCTCGAAGGGCGTGCTGGTGAAGTAGGTGGAGGGCAGGATCAGCCGCCGGTCATCCCAGATGTGGACCACCACGTAGGTCATGGTGATCTCCTCCACCGTGCCCCATTGATTCTCGACCACCACGACGTCATCTACCCGGATGGCATCCGTGAACGCCAGCTGCATGCCGGCGAAGACGTTGGTCAGGGAGCTCTGCGCGGCGAGGCCGGCGACCACGGACAGGACGCCGGCGGAGGCCAGGATGCCGGCGCCGAGTGCCCGGACCTGGGGAATGGTCAGGAGCACGCAGGCAACCGCGATCGTGACGATCAGCGCCACTGCCACACGGCGCCCTAGGATCACTTGCGTCTTGAGCCGGCGCAGCCGGCGGTTGTCCTTGGTGTCCGTGCGGTACTTGGCCAGGATGGCCGCCTCAATGACCAGGAGTACGACGACGGCGAACCAGGCCAGCGCAGCTATGAGCACCACGATCAGGACGAATTCCACGGCGTTGAACCACGGCTCATTGGCGGAGGTGATACGCAGGCCCGCCCGGATTCCGATGGCGGCCAGTGCCACCCGGAAGGGGTTGCGCCCGCGGGCCGAGACGTTCCGGATGTTCGGCACGCGCCGGAACAGCTGGTTCACTGCCAGCCGCAGCAGCGACGTGATCACCAGTGCTGCGGCGACGGCGATCAGCACTACTGTCGCCGGTTGGATCAGGTCAAGAAAATCATCCATATTTCCGATGGTGTCAGATCCGGCGCGCAGCCTGTCCAATCGGGCTGCGCCCGGCGGGCAGGAGCAGGCGGCCGGTCCAACGGCCGGTGGATCCACTCGACCAGGTCACCAGCATGCCGACGCCCTCGCTTAGCTGCGCTCTGCGGCGTTCCCACGCTTCGACTCGGCAACCGGCCTCCCACCGGTCGCTTCCATGTGCGGCCGCCGTCCGGGCACGGTCAGGACGGCCAGACTGGCGATGACCAGGACGATCCCGTTCCAGCCCTGCAGCGGCAAGCGTTCGCCCACCACCAACACCGCCAGCACCGCAGCCACCACCGGCTCCGCCAGCGACAGCGTGGTGGCCGTGCTTGCGCGCACCCGCGCCAGCCCGAGGCCAAACAACGCGTAGCCGGCGAACATCGGCACCAAAGCCATGTACGCACCGACGGCAGCGTTGCTCCAGGACGCCAGCAGCGGCGCCCCCGTGGCCAGCAGCACCGGCATCAGCAGCAGTCCGCCGGCGCCGAACATCGCTCCCATGGCGGCACGGGCCGGCACGCCGCCGTCGATGATCCGGTGGGCCGCCCAGGAATAGAGGGCATACGTCAGTCCGGCCAGCAGGCCCAAGCCGATCCCGGCCAACGTACCGCCTGCCGCATCCCCGGTACCGCCGGCGGAATGACCGCCGCCTCGCGCGGCAGCGAAGCAGAGCAGTGCTGTCCCGGAGAGTCCCAGCAGGGCGGCACCGCCCCAGCGCACACTCAAGCTATGCCGGTCGAAGGCCCGCTCGATCAGGGCAGAAGCCAGCGGTGCCGAGCCGATGCTCACCACCGTGCCCACCGCAACCCCGGCCAGGTGCATCGAGCTGTAAAAGGCCAACGGATACACCGCCACGGCCAGGGCACCCAGCAGCACCAGTTTCCACTGACCGTGCAGTTGCAGACGGGCGCGTCCCATCGGCCGCAGCGCGGTCAGCGCCTGGAGCAGTCCGCCCACTCCCATGGCTACGGCGCCGATGGCGAGCGGGCCGACGTCGGGCGCAAACGTGGCAGCCGTTCCGGTGGTTCCCCACAGCACGGAAGCGGCCAGCACCAGCAGCGCGCCGGAGACCGCACCGGGATGCGCCGGGGCCTGCCGGGGCGGCTGTTGTAGGTCCATAGCTCCTCACCGGGTTGCCAACAGGGCCAGCCTATACGCGGCACTTCTGACCGGCGCCGACGGCCGCCGCTTGCTGGGCATATTACCCGCGGGTAACATGTGGCTGGTACTGTGTCCCGCATCTCATGGAGGTTCCAGTGAGCCCTACGTCCGTGCCCCGCGCCCTGCGTGATGTCGTCTTCGTGGACGGCGTGCGCACTCCGTTCGGTAAAGCGGGTGAGAAGGGCATTCACGCCGGCACTCGCGCCGACGATCTGGTGGTCAAATGCGTCCGTGAACTGCTGCGCCGCAATCCGTCGCTGCCGCCGGAGCGCATCGACGACGTGGCCATTGCCGCCACCACGCAGACCGGCGACCAGGGGCTGACCATTGGGCGTACCGCGGCGTTGCTTGCCGGACTGCCCCGCTCGGTGCCCGGCTTCGCCATCGACCGGATGTGCGCCGGTGCCATGACCGCGGTGACGACGACGGCCGGCGGCATCGCCTTCGGTGCGTACGACGTGGTGGTGGCCGGCGGCGTCGAACATATGGGAAACCACCCGATGGGCCAAGGCGTGGACCCGAACCCACGGTTTGCCAGCGAGCGCTTGGTGGACCCTGCCGCACTGAACATGGGCAACACTGCGGAGAACCTGCACGACCGCTTTCCCGCCATCACCAAGGAACGCGCCGATGCCTACGCCGCGGCCAGCCAGGCCAAGCTCGCAGCGGCGTACCAGGACGGCAAGATCCAGCCTGACCTGGTGCCGGTGACCGGCAGGAAGCCGGGCGAAGGGTGGTCGCTGCACAGCACCGACGAGCCGCCGCGTCCGGACACCACCCTGCAGGACCTGGCCGGGCTGCGCACCCCGTTCCGCCCGCACGGCCGTGTCACCGCTGGCAATGCGGCCGGCCTGAACGACGGAGCCACCGCTTCGCTGCTGGCATCGGCGGAAGCCGCCGAGGAGCTGAACCTGCCCGTGAAGATGCGGCTGGTCTCCTACGCCTTCGCCGGGGTGGAGCCCGAGGTGATGGGCATCGGCCCGGTCCCTGCCACCGAGAAGGCGCTGAAGATGGCCGGCCTGGACATCGCAGACATCGGACTGTTCGAGATCAATGAAGCCTTCGCCGTGCAGGTCCTCGCCTTTTTGGACCACTACGGCATTGCCGACGACGATCCGCGCGTCAACCGCTATGGCGGGGCCATCGCCGTCGGGCATCCGCTGGCCGCCTCCGGGGTGCGGCTGATGACCCAGTTGGCCCGGCAGTTCGAAGACGACCCGTCGGTCCGGTACGGGCTGACCACCATGTGCATCGGGCTGGGCATGGGCGGAACCGTGATCTGGGAAAACCCGCACCACGCAGAGTACTCGGGCCGCCAGGCAATTCCCGCCGCCGCAGCATCCGCAGGAGAGGACCACGCATGACCGCCGCAGATTTCACCGCCCTGGCCGCCAAGTTCCCGGACGAGATTGTCACCCACTCCTACGTCCGGGACGTGGAGCTGCCCGGGGCCGGGACCCTTGCCCTGCTGACCCTGGACAACGACCTGGACCACCGCAAGCCCACTACCCTCGGGCCGAACACCCTGATGGAGCTGGGCACGGCGCTCGAAGGGCTCAAGGCCCGGGCCGCGGCCGGCACAATCTCCGCCGTCGCCGTCACCGGCAAACCCTACTACTTAGTGGCCGGCGCAGATTTGGGCTCCGTCGGAAAGCTCACCGAGCCCGAGGACGGGCGAGCCATGGCCCGGCTGGGCCATGACGTCTACGCCACGTTGGCGACCATGGGCGTGCCGACCTTCGCCTTCATCAACGGTGCGGCGATGGGCGGCGGGCTGGAGATCGCGCTGGCCGCCGACTACCGCACGGTCTCCGCTGGTGCCAACGGCATTTCGCTGCCGGAAGCCTTCCTGGGCCTGATCCCCGGCTGGGGCGGCGTCTTCCGGCTGCCGCGGCTGATCGGCCCGGCCAACGCGGTCAAGGTCATGATTGAGAACCCGCTGAGCAACAACAAGATGCTCAACGGCCCGGCTGCCTACCGGCTGGGCATCGCCGATGCACTGTTCGAGCCGGCGGATTTCCTGGAGCAGTCGCTGGCCTGGGCCGCACGGATCCTGACCGACGACGGCGCCCGCCGGCAGGTCGCCGGGCGCCGCGCCGAGACCTCCGCCGCCACCGAGGCTGACTGGGACCAGGCTATCGCCGCCGGGCGTGCGTTCATTGAAGCCAAGACCTCCAACGCCGCGCCCGCGCCGGCCAAGGTGCTGGACGTGATGGAAGCCGGCCGCGGCAAGAGCCAGCAGGAATCCGCCGACCTGGAAGTCGAAGCGCTGGCCGAGCTGATGAAGACCCCGCACTTCCGCGACACCGTGTACGCCTTCCTGGAGCTGGTGCAAAAGCGGTCCAAGCGTCCCGCCGGTGCACCTGACCCGCAGCTGGCCCGGCCGGTCACCAAGGTGGGCGTGGTCGGCGCCGGCCTGATGGCCAGCCAACTGGCCCTGCTGTTCGCCAGGCAACTGAAGGTGCCGGTGGTCATGACGGACATCGACCAGGCCCGGGTGGACAAGGGCGTGGGCTACGTCCATGCCGAAGTGGACAAGCTGCTGGCTAGAAAGCGCATCTCCCCCGATGCGGCCAACCGCACCAAGGCTCTGGTCACCGGTTCGGTCTCCAAGCAAGCCTTCGCAGACGCCGATTTCGTGATCGAGGCGGTGTTCGAGGAACTGTCCGTCAAGAAACAGGTCTTCGCCGAAGTCGAAGCAGTGGTCTCCGCGGACTGCATCCTGGCCACCAACACGTCCTCGCTCTCCGTCACCGAGATGGCAGCGGACCTGCTGCACCCCGAACGGGTAATCGGCTTCCACTTCTTCAACCCCGTCGCCGTGATGCCGCTGCTGGAAATCGTGCGCGCGCCGAAGACCAGCGACGAAGTCCTCTCCACCGCCTTCGTGCTGGGCAAGGCGCTCAAGAAGACCACCGTGCTGGTCCAGGACGCCGCAGCCTTTGTGGTGAACCGCGTCCTGCTGCGGCTGATGGGCGAAGTGGCGACGGCGTTCGACGAAGGCACCCCCGCAGACGTGGCCGACAACGCGCTGAAGCCCATGGGCCTGCCGATGACCCCGTTCACCCTGCTGGCCATGGTCGGCATCCCGGTGGCCCAGCACGTCACCGAATCGCTGCACGCCGCGTTCGGCGACCGGTTCCGCGTCTCCGCCAACCAGCAGCGGCTCATCGACAACGGCATCAAGTCCCTGTGGGTGATTGATGACGCCGGCCGGCAGGTCATCCCCGAGACCACCCTGGCGCTGCTGGAATTTGGTGACTCCCCCAGCACCTCCGAGCAACTGCTCCGCCGCACCCAGGACGCCCTGGCCGAGGAAATCGGGCTCATGCTCGACGAAGGCGTGGTCGCCGCGCCCGAGGACATCGATCTGTGCATGATCATGGGCGCCGGCTGGCCGCTGCATCTGGGCGGCATCACCCCCTACCTCGACCGCGTCGGCGCCTCCGAACGAATCAACGGCCGGAAGTTCCACCCCGACCGGTAGGACCGCCGCGACGCGCCGCCGTCGTCCTTATCCAATAGAGGACGACGACGGCGCGCGCCGTCGGGCGCACGCGGCCGTCCGCGAAGGTCTGGAAAGCCTTGCGCTTAGGAAAGCAGCTCGAGCTCCCAGTCCTTAAGGTCGGCCACCGGCGCGAACAGGCGCGCGTCGATCTCGTCGAGGGGCAGGCCGTTGCGAACGCGGTTGGGCCAGTCCCTGTTGCCCAGAGCCGCCTTCCCCAAGGCGACGACGTCGGCCGCGCCGTCGGCCAGCATGGACACGGCCGTCTCCGGGTCGTCCAGGTGTCCGTTAGTGATCACCGGTAGCCCGGAGTGCTGCTTGGCCAGGGCTGCAAGCGAGGGGCCCTCGTCGCCGAAGGCCGGGGCGTAGGCCTTGTACTCGGTGGTATGGATGAAGTCGATGCCCGTGGCGGCCAGGGTGGAGAAGATGACGGCTGCTTCCTCGGCGCCGCCGGCCCACCGGTGGTCGTGGTCGCTGACTTTTGACTGGGAGATGCGGATGCCCAAGGTCGTCTCCGGACCCACGGCCTCGCGCACGGCGCGGGCTATCTCCGCGGCGAAACGCACCCGGTTCTGCGGCGAGCCGCCGTACTCGTCGGTGCGCAGATTGAGATAGTCGGTAAGGAACTGGTCTAGCAGGTAGCCGTTGGCACCGTGGATTTCAACGCCGTCGAACCCGGCCTCCTCTGCGCGCAGCGCGGCGGCCACGAAGCCCTGACGGACCTCCTCCATCTGCTCCCGCGTGACTTCCGAGGGCACCCGGTACGGGCCCTCGCCGCGGTAGAAGCCCAGCTGCTCCCCCTTGGGGGCGACCGCCGAGGGGCCGATCGTGGAGTCCGTGAAGCGGCTGCCCTGGGCCTGGGACCCAGCGTGCATGAGCTGGGCGAAGATCGTGGATCCGGCCGCATGAACAGCGTCGACGACCGTCGCCCACGACCGCGCCTGCTCATCGGTCGCCAGTCCGGGCTGATACAGATAGCCCTGGCTGTAAGCGGTGTCTGGGTAGATGCCCTCGGTAATCAGCAGCCCGAATCCGCCGCGCGCGAAGGCCTCATAGTAGGAGACCATCTTCTCCGTCACCATTCCCTCTTCGGTGGCGCTGATGCGGGTCATGGGGGCCAGAGCCACACGGTTGGGCAGCTGCGTGGAACCGATCTGCAGGGGTGACCAGAGCGGGGTGAGGTCAGTCACGATGATCTCCTTGCGATTTTCCCAGGGTCCGGGTCCACCTGTATTGACAGGTTTACACCGACCCGGATGAGCCGGCAAAGTCAGTAGATCTGCGCCCTCGGCTTGTATCACGGGCGTCCCGTAAGTTTGCGCGGAAGTTGCCTCCACTCAACGAGGGCCCGTCACGAAATGGCTGGCTGCCTCATCTGAGCCTATTGGCCCGTCCTGTCCACCCTTGAGCCGTCCCCGTTCTTTTTGGACTGGTGCAGCATCACGAAGTTGGCCACGCTCACTGTGAGTGAAGTCAGAGCCAGGACTACGTACAAAACTTGGATTTCACCCTGCGTATGCATGACCATCGCGAACCAGACCAGAGCCGACACAAACCATAGGACGATCAAGAACAGCAGGGCGCGGGGGCTTGGCCTCGCCGGCTTTACCCCAGGTTCGGTCAGACCCATCCGGTCTGTCATCCGCAACCAAGCGTTGCGCTGTCCGCTGCCTGTCATGGCCTAACCATAGCTACACGCCAAGGGCGCCGGAACAGCCTCAGGCATCCACTGCCGTGCCCGCTTGGCAGTTGACGGTATGTAAGGCAGTGCTGCAGCCGTAATGTTTCAAAGAGCAGTTCAAACGGGGAGATGAACGGGGAAACCGCCGATGAAGCAGATCCAGATCCGGATAGTCTTGGCTGTTCTGTACGCGGTGGCCACGATTATTGCCATCCTGACTGACAACGTGAGGACACTACTCGTTATCGGACTGCCTACGCTGATCGTGACCTACTTCGCTGCAGGGGTCGGGCTCAAGGCATACGAGGAGCGCCAGAGGGACGCCCGGGATGGGGACCAAGCTAAGTAACCGGTGCGGGTGGCCTCGCGTACGGGCGTCCCACTGCCCCGCTCGTACATGGCCGCTCCCGTACTCCCCAATGTCCGCAGTGAACCCCCCAGCCCACGAAGGCGTCTTTAAGATTGACGGCGGGGTACGCCGGGGCCGAGGCGCCTCCACACACTGCCCTGTACAGGGGCACAGCCCGCACTCCTCGGAACATCCCGCCGTCACATACGTCAGGATCCGGCAAGCTTCGAATGGGAAGGTCAGCCCTTGAGTCTTGATGCGAGTCCCAGCAGGCGCACACTGCTGGGTGTGTCCGCGGCGGCCTGTTCTGCCTGTGTCCTAGCAGCCTGCGCACCATCGGGAAGCGGCAGCGGCCAAACCGCGACAGGCGCAAACGGCCCAGGCGGAGGCTCTCCCTCGTCTGCGGCTTCAGGCGGCACACCGGTGCAGGTCCTGAAGCTCGCCGATGTTGCCGTCGGGGACAGCGCGAGCGGCGAGGTCAGCGGTCAAAAAGTTCTGGTTTACCGCCCGGATGAGAAAACCGTGGAGGCCTACAGCGCCATATGCACGCACCAGGGCTGTACGGTGGCGCCGGCGGGCGCCGAATTCCACTGCCCCTGTCATGGCTCTGTTTACAGTGCCCAGGATGGCTCCGTGCTGGATGGACCAGCGCCGAAACCGCTACCGCGCTTTGCCGCGGCCATCGAGGGCGACTGGATCACCGTCACCGTGTGAAGTGTGCGTCGTTCCATCAATTCCTGCGGTTCGGTTAGAAAGATCCAAGGAACGTCCGGAACAATAACGGACATGACTTCCTCCCTGCCTTCACGCCGAGCCATACTGACCGCCACTACCGCCGCTGGTTCCGTGGGCGCGCTAACAGCCTGCTCTCCCTTTCAGGACTTCACCGGCGCGCAAGGCGCTTCCGCGTCGCCTATCGCGACCGACGGGACGCCGGTCCGCGTGGGTAAGCTGAGCGACGTGCCGGTCGGCGGGAGCGCCAGCGGTGAAGCCGAAGGGCAGAAGGTACTTGTCTATCGTCCCGATGAGACGACGGTGCTTGCCTACAGTGCGGTGTGCACCCACCAAGGCTGCGCCGTGCACGCCACGGACAGCGAATTCGCCTGCCCGTGCCACAACTCGACCTTCGCGCTCGACGACGGCACGGTGACGGGTGGTCCGGCACCGGCGCCGCTCCCCCGTTATGCCGCTGCCATCGACGGCGAGTGGATCACCGTCACGCTCTGACCCAAGTCTCCGCCTACCCTCTTTCTTCCAGCTTCGGCAGCAAGATCGCGGCGTAAAAAGTGCCTGCATCACGCGATCGGCCCGCATTCGAGGAAGCAGGGCATGTTCTTACCGGCTTACACGCCCGCATCCTCCCGCCTCGTGCCGGCGGCTTTCGCGGCCGTATTGCTGCTGAGCCTGACGGCGGTTGACACAGCTGGGCAGAAGGTTTGGCAGTGGCGGCTTCGAGCTTCATACCGACGTCGTCCGTTGCCCTTCAAGCCGCAGCCGCTGTCCGCACTCGCGCGCAGCAACTGGCCAGACTGACGTTGGACCAGCGGATCGGGCAAGTGGCGGCAGCGAGCTGACCATGATGCTGCTCTGCGTCGACGCCCATGAACTTCCGGCCATGCAGAAGTACCTGCATACCTACGCGCTCGCGCACCCTGCGTTCCGCTCAGAGACCGATGCCCCGGCGCTGAAGGTGCTGGAGGTCGAATCGGTGCTGCAAAAGCTCCACCGCAGTCCGGTATCAATAGGTCCAATGGCGCGGACTAATTCAGGACGGACGTACTGCCTCCCGGTGCGAGAAAACATTTTCCCGTCCTGACACGCTTTCTCCCTCACGAAAGTCGCGCAACGGTCGATAGTCCTAAGTGTCAGTACCGTCCTCTACCTTTGAACGAACGGTCCGCATCGAGCAGGGGGAAGCATTGCAGTTCACAGAACGACTGGCCGCATTGGCCGCAAAGATCCAGCAACAGCGAGACATCATCGAGACGGAAGAGGCGACGAAGAACGCTTTCGTTATGCCTTTCATTTCGACGATTCTCGGATACGACGTGTTCAACCCTCTGGAAGTGGTCCCCGAGTTTACTGCGGACGTCGGCATCAAGAAGGGCGAGAAAATCGACTACGCCATCGTGCGCGATGGCGAAGTCCAGATGCTGATTGAGTGTAAGAAATCGCTCGGCGACCTTCGTGTGGAACATGCATCGCAGCTGTACCGCTACTTTGCGGTCACCAACGCCCGTATTGCGATCCTTACTAACGGCGAGGTCTACCATTTCTACACGGACCTTGATGCCCCTAATCGCATGGATGCCAAGCCGTTCCTGATTCTGGACATGAACGACATCGACGAAACGCTCATCCCGGAACTGGTCAAACTGTCTAAAGATGTTTTCGACCTTGAGTCGATCATCAGCGCCGCTGAAGAACTGAAGTACATCGGACAGCTGAAGCGCACTATTGCAGGCCTTTTCCAGTCCCCTGAGGACGACTGGGTGAAGTTCCTAACGGCGAAGGTCTACGAAGGCGCATTCACGCAGAAAGTCCGCGAGCAGTTTACGGGCTTGGTCACCAAAGCAACTCGGCAATACCTCAACGATCAGGTCAACGACCGGTTGAAAGCAGCTTTGGGAGAGTCACCGGTCATTCAGGCTGCCCAAGCTTCACTGGCTGATTCCGTCACCAGCGAAGCGATCGTCGAGGAAGATTTGAACCAGGATGACGGCATTGAAACAACCCTTGAGGAAATAGAGGGGTTCCAGATCGTTCGGGCGATCGTCTGCAGCGATGTCAAACCCCAGCGAGTCACGCACCGAGATGCAAAGTCGTACTTTGCTGTCCTGCTCGACGATAACAACAGGAAGCCGATCGCCAGGCTCCACTTCAACAGAAGCCAAAAGTATCTGGGTGTTTTCGACGAAGAAAAGCAGGAGACCCGTCACTCGATCGAGTCGCTTGATGAGATCTATAACTATGCAGACACCCTTCGCCGGACGGTGAAGAACTACGAGTGAGCGCGCCGCGAAGTCGGTGACCTGCGCAAGCGGACCATCACGGGCTCGCCGGAACCAACCACATTGGATCGGCGCGCCGCAACTCAACGTTGTCGAATAACCGGAAAGCAACTACATCATGACCCAGCCAACCGAGGCCAGCAACATCCATGCCGCCCAGAAGAACTTGGCAAAGATTTTCTGCAGCGACTATGAGTTCTCCATACCGGACTACCAGCGCCCCTACTCCTGGGGCGAAGAGCAAGCTCTCCAACTGTTGGAGGACTTGCTAGACGCCTTGAAGCGCAACCCGGATGAGCCCTATTTCTTGGGTTCGCTGGTACTGGTGAAGGACGTGCGGCATCCTAAGGCAGATGTCATTGACGGACAACAGCGTCTTACGACCTTGACCATTCTGCTGTCAGTCCTACGTGAATTGGCTGAGGAAGCCGACGTTGCTTCGGAGCTCTACAGTATGGTCATGGAAAAGGGGCGCCGTATTGAGGGCATTCCGTCCCACCCACGTCTGCATCTGAGAGAACGTGACCGGGAGTTCTTCGAAACCTACATTCAGACGCGCGGGAAGCTGCAGGAGCTTTTCGACATCCCTACGGACATGTTCGTCACCGATGCGCAGCTGGCTATTATGACGAATGCCAAGGCACTTTACAACAGGTTGTCGAAACAAACGGGCCAAGAGCGGCTGGACCTGATCACGATGCTCATACTCAGAACGTTCCTCGTGACCGTGGCAACGGAAGACCTAAACAGCGCCCACCGTATCTTCAGTGTGATGAACGCCCGTGGCCTCGATCTCTCCCCCTCGGACATTTTCAAGGCTGAGGTAATCGGGAAAATTGCCGAGGGTGTCCGAGCAGACTACGCCGAGAAGTGGGAAGACGCCGAAGTGGAGCTCGGCCGCGACGATTTCGCGGACCTGTTCCTTCATATCCGAGTGATTTTTGCGAAGAGTCGCGGGCAACGTGAGCTGCTCAAAGAGTTCCGAGAGCAAGTGCTTGCCGGTTTCTTTGAGGAGAACAATGCAGCGGCCTTTGTCGATGACGTGCTTGTGCCTTACACGCGCGCCTACAAGCAGCTGCGGGATGCGGATTTCAGCTCTTCGTCCGGTGCGGACTCCATCAATCGGTGGTTCACCCGTTTGGCGCAACTGGACAACAATGATTGGAAGCCGCCGGCTCTCTGGGCGCTGAAGCACCACCACCACGACATCGACTGGTTGGAGGAATTCCTGCGGAGGCTGGAAAGGCTGGCGGCCAGCATGCTCATCCGGCGGGTCTATGCAACACCTCGTGCACAGCGCTACGCAGACCTATTGAAGGAACTGGACAACGGTCTAGGCCTAGACGCGCCCAGCTTTGAACTTACGGAAGTCGAACAGTCCGACACTTTACAGCTATTAGACGGGCCAATTTACGAATCCAAACGCGTCGTCAAATATGTCCTGCTCCGTCTAGATGAAACGCTGGCAGGAAATAGCGGAGTGACTTACCACCACCCAATCATCACGGTCGAACATGTGCTGCCGCAGACACCGCACCGTGATTCGCGATGGATGTCCGAGTTCGACGAAGACGAACGACACTATTGGACACATCGTTTGGCCAACCTTGTCCTGCTCAACCGCTCGAAAAACGCGCAGGCCTCGAACTCAGATTTTGAGCGGAAGAAAACTCAGTACTTCAGTGGGAAGCACGGAACAGCACCCTTTACTTTGACGATCAAAGTGACCAATACACCGGAGTGGACGGCTCCCGTGCTTAAACAGCGGCAGAGCACCCAGCTAGCCATCCTCAAGGACCTATGGTCGCTTTGATGGCTGGTGGCTGATGCGCGACTGGGGCTGGAGATAAACGCGGTCGCCGAGCCGGTGGGTCAATCGTAGAAATATACTCAAAGCGATCTTTCCAGGTCTGCGCTGCATTGTGGCGCCACACCACCCCCGCCAACTTCAGTTCGTCCGCCGCTTCCGAATCTGATGCGAGTGCCAGTGTCCAGCAAACTGCGCATGAAGTCCTGCAATGTGGCCAGTGATCAGGAACTTCAAAGTGTCAGCCCCCGTCACGTTTCTAGAACAGCGCGACCTTCGGCTCGACCGGGAAGATCGAGTCGAGCTCGGCGAGGTCGTCACCGGTGGGCCGCCAGCCTGCCGCTTCGGCGTTCTGCCGGATCTGCTCAGGCTTGGTGGCACCGGCGATCACCGACGCTACGGAGGGGCGGGAGGCCAGCCAGGAGAACGCCACCTCGATCTCCTGCAGCCCGCGGTCGGCGGCGAAGCGGGAGAACGCACCCAGCTGCTCCCAGTCGGCGTCCTTGAGCAGGTTGCTGCGCGAGTGTGTCAGGCGGCTGCCCTCCGGCGCCTTGCCGTCCTTGTATTTGCCCGTCAGCAGGCCGTTGGCCAGCGGGAAGTACGGCAGCACGCCCAGCCCATAGGCTTCGGCAGCGGGCGTGACTTCGAGTTCCGCGCGGCGGTCCATCAGGTTGTAGTGGTTCTGGCTGGAGATGAACGGCGTGTAGCCGCCCATCCGGGCCGTAAATTCAGCCTCGGCGATCTGCCAGCCGGCCAGGTTGGAGTGGCCGATGTAGCGCACCTTGCCGGCGCGGACCAAGTCGTCCAAGGCGGACAAGGTCTCCTCGATCGGGGTCAGCGGGTCAGGCGTGTGGAACTGGTAGAGGTCGATCCAGTCCGTGCCCAGCCGGCGCAGCGACGCTTCGGCGGCCTTGACGATGTAGCGCCGCGAGCCGCGGGCACCGAAGTCCTCGCCGTTGGCACCGCGCATGTCCATGCCGAACTTGGTGGCCACCACGACGTCGTCACGGCGGGCGCCGAGTGCCTTGCCCAAGAACTCCTCGCTCAGTCCGGGAGTCTTCCCATAAGTGTCGGCCACATCGAAAAGGGTTACACCGGCGTCGAGCGCGGCCGTGACGACGGCGTTCGTCCCCTCTTGGGTCTCGGTGGGAGTGTTCGAGCGGCCCAGGTTGTTGCATCCGAGCCCGACGGCGGAGACGGTCAATCCGGACTTGCCAAGACGGCGGTATTCCATCGATACATCCTTCTCGCTTGAGGTTGGTGGCCCGCCTCAAATCCTACCCGCGGAGACCTCGCCGGTGATCTACGGCACGTCACGCGGGGGCCGTCGGCGTTGCCGCTTCTGCCTTTAGGTGCCGCTGCACATATGATCGAAACCATGGCCAAAGTTCTGACTTCCCTTCCCGTCGGCGAACGCGTCGGCATCGCCTTCTCCGGAGGACTCGATACGTCCGTTGCAGTTGCGTGGATGCGCGACGGCGGAGCCGTGCCCTGCACCTACACGGCCGACCTCGGCCAGTACGACGAACCGGACATTGACGCGGTGCCCGGCCGCGCCGCCGAATACGGCGCCGATATCTCCCGCCTGGTGGACTGCAAGCCGGCCCTGGTGGAGGAAGGCCTGGCCGCGCTGGCCTGCGGCGCCTTCCACATCCGCAGCGGCGGCCGCTCCTACTTCAACACCACCCCGCTGGGCCGTGCCGTGACCGGCACCTTGCTGGTGCGCGCGATGCGCGAAGACGGCGTGGACATCTGGGGCGACGGCTCCACCTACAAGGGCAACGACATCGAGCGCTTCTACCGCTACGGGCTGCTGGCCCACCCGCGGCTGCGCATCTACAAGCCGTGGCTGGACCCGCACTTCGTCTCCGAACTGGGTGGGCGCCAGGAGATGTCCGAGTGGCTGACCGCGCACAACTTCCCGTACCGCGACTCAGCCGAAAAGGCGTACAGCACCGACGCCAACATCTGGGGTGCCACGCACGAGGCCAAGACCCTGGAGCACCTGGGCACCAGCCTGGAAGCGGTCGAGCCGATCATGGGCGTGGCCTTCTGGCGCGAGGACGTCGAGATCGCCACTGAAGACGTTTCCATTCGCTTCGAGGCCGGCCGCCCGGTGGCCATCAACGGCACCGAGTTCGCCGACGCCGTCGCCCTGGTGAACGAGGCCAACGCCATCGGCGGCCGGCACGGGCTGGGCATGTCCGACCAGATCGAGAACCGGATCATCGAGGCCAAGTCGCGCGGCATTTACGAGGCTCCGGGCATGGCGCTGCTGCACATCGCCTACGAGCGGTTGCTCAATGCCATCCACAACGAAGACACCGTTGCCAGCTACCACGCGGAAGGGCGCCGCCTGGGCCGCCTGATGTACGAGGGCCGCTGGCTGGACCCGCAGTCGCTGATGCTGCGCGAATCGCTGCAGAAGTGGGTAGGCTCCGCTGTTACCGGCGAGGTCACCCTGCGCTTGCGCCGCGGCGAGGACTACACCATCCTGGACACCACCGGGCCGTCGCTGAGCTACCACCCGGACAAGCTGTCCATGGAGCGCGTAGGCGACGCCGCCTTCGGCCCGCTGGACCGCATCGGCCAGCTGACCATGCGCAACCTGGACATCGCCGACTCCCGCTCCCGGCTGGAGCAGTACGCCGCGCTGGGACTGGTGGGCGGCCCGACAGCCGAACTGGTCGGCGCGCTGGAAGCCGGCGGCGCCACCGAGATCGCAGAAACGGCCGGCCTGGACGCTGCCGACCGCGCAGCCGACGAGGCGCTGGACCGCGCCGCGTTCGACGCCGGTACCGACTGATCCACACGGTCCCGACCGTAGGGGCCGCAGCAGAGGCCCGGTGCCCTGCTTCCAGGGGCGCCGGGCCTCTCGGCTGCCTCGAGCCAATAGACTGAGATGGTGCCGCTTCGCTCTCTCTATCAACTCGTTGCTTCCGCTCCCACCATCGATGACTACTTGAGGCTCAGGACAGGCAGCGGACTCTCGTCAAGGACGCGGGAGCAGGGAGTCGCCGCGATCGCGGGGTCGTGGTCGTTTAGGCATGTGGTTGGTCCAACGGGCGAGCCCGTCGGGATGGGCCGCATCATCGGCGACGGCGGTTGGTACTTCCTCATCGCCGACATGGCCACCCTGCCGGAACATCAACGGCGCGGCGTTGGCGCTGCCGTACTCGATAGCCTGCTCGACGACATCCGCGCACGTGCGCCGCGCGGCGCGTACGTCAGCCTCACAGCGGACCCACCCGGGCGCAGGCTCTATGAATCACGGGGCTTCACCGACCTCGGCGCCGCTGCAGACGCCATGCACCTTTACACCTGATCCGCCGCGGATGTCTGCTGGCTTCCAGGCAGGCCGGCAGCGCTGGGCGCCTGGTGGCGACCGTGTGAAAGAGTGGTTGGGTGGCTTTTACCCGGACTGAACTGCTCAGCTTCCAGGACTCTATCGTCCCTGACCTTGTTGGCCCGGGCCTGCGACTGCTGTTCGTCGGCATTAATCCCGGCCTGTGGTCGGCTGCCACCGGTTCGCATTTCGCCCGGCCCGGCAACCGGTTCTATCCGGCTTTGGCCGCTGCCGGCATCACGGAATATCTGATCCGCGCCGGCGACGGGATGACGGAGGAAGACCGCAACCATCTGATCGCCCGGGGCGTGGGCATCACCAATATTGTCCCGCGGGCCACGGCCAGAGCGGACGAGTTGGGATCCGACGAGCTGCGGGCCGGCGCGCGGCGGCTGGAAGCGATGATCGACGCGCTCGGTCCGCGGGTGGTGGCGGTGGCTGGAGTAACGGCCTACCGGGTGGGCTTTCAACGGCCGAAGGCGCAGCTGGGCCGCCAGCCGGAGCGGATCGCCGGGGCCGAGCTCTGGGCTGTACCGAATCCGAGCGGACTCAATGCCCACCACAACGTGGCCAGCCTGGCCGCGGTTTACCGTGAGGCGGCCCTGGCTGCAGGCATCATTCCGGCAGTGCCGAAGTAGCGCCGCGCCGGGAAGGTCAACGCCGGGCGGCAGCGCGCGAGCAGCGCCCCTTGCCGACCAAGCCGCCGGCGCCCCTGTCAGTCCAGGCTGAAGGCCGCCTTAGCCGGCACGGGATGCTTCTGCTTCACGGCGGCCAGGTTGTCGTACGGCGCGACGCCGATGCTGAGCTTGGTGTAATCCAGCTTGGCTTCGCGCAGGCACACTTTCAGGCCCGCCACGGCCTTGGCGGCGTCCGGTGCCATCACGTAGATGTTGAGCTTGTGCGGGACGAACTCGGTCTTCTCCACGGTGCCGAGCCCGCGCCAAGCGAAGTACTCGGTGATGGTGCGTTTGGCCTTGTCTTCCAGGTAGCGATCGCGGTCGCTCCCGGCCGCCGTCTTCAACGCATACTGGGCCACCACCCAGGACTGCTCCCCCGGCGCCAGTTCCGCGTAGCCGTCCTCGGCGCATTGGGCGGCAAAAGCGTCCATCAGCGACTCGGCGGCCTCAGCCGTGACATTCTTGCTGTCTTGTGTGGTGCTCTGGTGTCCGACCGTTCCGTGGTTCACCACGAACTGGCCGTAGTCTTCGTCGAACCACGCCTCGCGGAAGACCAGCGCGCCGTCGTCGTTCTTCTTGTAGACCCGAAGAAAGCTCATGTCCGTCCTTTGTTCAACCACGTCAGGGCCGTTCCATCGAACGGCGGGGTTTGTGCCACTACTTGCTCGTAGAGCGCGCGGCAGCTGTCCTGCATCTGGGAAGCCAGCGCTTCCGGGTAGTCCATCGTCACGCGGTGTTCGGCGAACTCGTCCTCGTCGTCGATGTATACCCGGCCGCTGGCGGTGCGGATCACGTCCAGGTCCATGTCCGTGACCTGGACTTCCCAGCCGGCCGGAAGCAGCGGATCCACCCGGATGCCGGTGGCCAGGTCAACGTAGATGCGGAAGTCGCCGGGATAGGTCTCGTCATAGAACGTCGCCACAAAGTCGCCCTCGCGGGGCAGGAACTGCACCGCGTCGGAGCCAGCGAAGAAGGCAACTCCGGGCCGGGCCACCAGAGATCCCCCGGGCTGGAAGATCCAGTCGCCGAACGAGTCCGTACCTAGGTAAGTGCCGGGCACCAGCCAGTGCGCACCGCCGTCGTACTTCCAGTTGCGGAACACCACCATGTCGCCAGGCTGTGCCTGGGCAGGGATGCGCCCGGTCACTGGATCTTGGGAATCTGGCCGGTCGGCAGTTCCTGGCCGGGCAGCGGGCGGGCGAACGGCACCTTGGTGCCCAGCACCTGCGCCACGGTGTCGTGGGCCACCTGCTGCGCGGTCAGGCCAACGCGTTCCAGCACTTCGGCGCGCGTGCCGTGGGCCAGGAACTCCACCGGCAGGCCCACTTCGTTCAGCGCCGTGTCCACGCCGGCCGCCCGCATTTCCTGCCGGATGCGGGAGCCTACCCCGCCGGCGCGCACACCGTCTTCAATCACGACGACGATCCGGTGCCGGGCCGCCAGGCCGATCAGCGACGGCGCCACCGGCAGCACCCACCGGGGGTCCACCACGGTGGAGCTGATGCCCTGCGCGCCCAAACGGCCGGAGACATCCAGCGCCAGCTCACTCATAGCACCCACGCTGACGATCAGCACGTCGTTTTCGGTGGAGCCGGAGGGCCGCCGTGCGAGGACGTCCACGCCGTCCTTGAGCCGCTCGATGGCCTCGACGTCCGGCCCCACGGATCCTTTGGAGAACCGGACCACGGTCGGCGCGTCGTTGACGGCTACCGCTTCGCGCAGTTCCTCTTTCAGCCGCGCGGCGTCCCGCGGCGCGGCCAGGTGCAGGCCCGGCACAACCTGCAGCAGTGCCATGTCCCACATGCCGTGGTGGCTGGGGCCGTCCGGCCCGGTGACCCCGGCGCGGTCCAGCACCACGGTGACGCCGGCCTTGTGCAGCGCAACGTCCATCAGCAGCTGGTCGAAGGCGCGGTTCAGGAAGGTGGCGTAGAGGGCCACCACCGGATGCAGCCCGCCGTAGGCCATTCCGGCCGCGCTGGTCAGCGCGTGCTGCTCCGCTATGCCGACGTCGAAGACCCGCTCCGGATGCTTGGACGCGAACTTCTGCAGGCCCACCGGAATCAGCATGGCTCCGGTGATGCCGACGATGTCGCGGCGTTCGTCGGCGAGGTCCGCGATCTCGTCCGCGAAGACGGAGGTCCACGACTTCCGGCCGCCGGATTCAACCGGCTCGCCGGTCTCCGGGTCGATCACGCCCACGGCGTGGAACTGGTCCGCCTCATGGGCGCGGGCCGGCGCGTAGCCTCGGCCCTTCTCCGTCATGGCGTGGACAATCACGGGTCCGCTGTACTTTTTGGCCTGGGACAGGGCCGCCTCGACGGCTTCCAGGTCATGCCCGTCGATCGGGCCGATGTACTTCATGCCGAGGTCTTCGAACAGGCCCTGCGGCGCCCACCAGTCCTTGATGCCCTTCTTGGTGGCGTGCAGGCTCTTGTACGCAAACTGGCCCAGCGGGCCGCCGGACTGCAGCTTGTCTTTCCACCAGTTGAGCGTGCCCTCGTAGGCGCGGTGGGTGCGGACCTTGTCGATGGTGGTCCGGCGCAGCGCGGCCAGCTGGTCGGCCAGTCCGCCGATGGTCGGGGCGTAGGAGCGTCCGTTGTCATTGACCACGATCACCACGCGCCGGTCCCGGTCCGCGGCGATATTGTTGACCGCTTCCCAGGCCATGCCTCCGGTGAGGGCGCCGTCGCCCACCACTGCGACCACGTAGCGGTCGCCTTCGCCGGTCAGCTGGCGGGCACGGGAAATGCCGTCTGCCCAGGATAACGACGACGACGCGTGAGAGCTTTCCACGATGTCGTGAGCCGATTCGGCCCGGTCCGGATAGCCTGCCAGGCCGCCCTGCTGCCGCAGTGTCCCGAAGTCCTGCCGTCCGGTGACCAACTTGTGCACGTAGGACTGGTGGCCGGTGTCAAAAACGATGCTGTCGTGCGGGGAGTCAAACACGCGGTGGATGCCCAGGGTCAGCTCGACAACGCCGAGGTTCGGACCCAGATGGCCGCCGGTCTGTGCGACGTTGGTGATCAGGAACTGGCGGATCTCCTGGGCCAGGTCCTGCATCTGGACCATGTCGATCCGGCGCAGGTCGCGCGGCTCGCGAATGGTCTCAAGCAATCCCACAGAGCAGGTCCTTTCCTTCACAAAGCGTCGGTTAATCCTACCGCCATCCATCCTCCACCTCGCGTTCCGCTGATGCGAGGGTGCACACACCGCTGCCGGCTGGACATCTGCCCGGGAAACGTGCCCGGATGCAGCAGGGGCGGGCGTCCGGTTGTCCGGACACCCGCCCCTGCGCTGGCGCGCTCGGCAGTGGTTAGCTGGCCGAGATCTGGCGCAGCACGTACTGCAGGATGCCGCCGTTGCGGTAGTAGTCGGCTTCGCCCGGGGTGTCGATGCGCACCACGGCGTCGAAGCTCTTGGTGGAGCCGTCCTCGCCGGTGGCAGTGACCTTCAGCGTCTTGGGCGTGGTGCCCTCGTTCAGCGCGGTCACACCCGAGATGGAGAAGGTCTCGGTGCCGGTCAGGCCCAGCGAGGCAGCGGACTCGCCGGCCGGGAACTGCAGCGGCAGGACGCCCATGCCGATCAGGTTCGAGCGGTGGATGCGCTCGAAGCTTTCGGCAATGACCGCCTTGACACCCAGCAGCGCGGTGCCCTTGGCAGCCCAGTCGCGGGACGAGCCAGAGCCGTATTCCTTACCTGCCAGCACCACCAGCGGAGTGCCGGCGGCCTGGTAGTTCATCGCCGCGTCGTAGATGTAGGCCTGCGGACCACCGGTCTGGGTGAAGTCGCGGGTGAAGCCACCCTCAACGTTGTCCAGCAGCTGGTTGCGCAGACGGATGTTCGCGAAGGTACCGCGGATCATCACTTCGTGGTTGCCGCGGCGGGAACCGTAGGAGTTGAAGTCCTTGCGCTCCACACCGTTTTCCAGCAGGTAGCGGCCTGCCGGGCTGTCCGACTTGAAGGAACCGGCCGGGGAGATGTGGTCGGTGGTGACCGAGTCGCCCAGCTTGGCCAGCACGCGGGCGCCGCTGATGTCCTGGACGGGCTCCGGCTGCGCCGTCATGCCCTCGAAGTACGGTGGCTTCCGCACGTAAGTGGAGTTCGGGTCCCAAGCAAAGGTGTCGCCTTCGGGGGTTTCCAGCGCCTTCCAACGCTCGTCGCCCTCGAACACGCCTTCGTAACCCTTGGCGAACATCTCCTTGTTGATCGAGGCGTCGATGACTTCCTGCACCTCAACCGGGTTCGGCCAGATGTCCTTCAAGAACACATCGTTGCCCTCCGGGTCCTGGCCCAGCGGCTGCTTCTCGAAGTCGAAGTCCATGGTGCCGGCCAGGGCGTAAGCGACAACCAGCGGCGGGGACGCCAGGTAGTTCATCTTGACGTCCGGGTTAATCCGGCCCTCGAAGTTCCGGTTGCCGGACAGGACCGAGGTGATGGAGAGGTCGTTGTCCTGAACGGCCTGCGAGATTTCGGGCTCCAGCGGGCCGGAGTTTCCGATGCAGGTGGCGCAGCCGTAGCCAACCACGAAGAAGCCGAGCTTCTCCAGGTACGGGATCAGGCCGGACTCTTCGTAGTAGTCGGTGACGACCTTGGAACCCGGGGCGATGGAGGTCTTGACCCAGGGCTTGGAGGACAGGCCCTTTTCCACCGCGTTGCGGGCCAGCACGGCCGCAGCCAGCATCACCGAGGGGTTGGACGTGTTCGTGCAGGAGGTGATCGAGGCGATCGAGACCGCACCGTGGTCCAGTTCGAACTCGCGTCCGTCTTCCATGGTGACGTGCACGCGCTTGGAGGGGCGGCCGTCGCTGGGCAGCGCGACGTGGCGTCCCTGGGCAGCCGAACCGCCAGTGGGGCGGTCGTCCTGCGCCGCCGAGGAGTGGCGGAAACGGGAGGTCGCTGCCGGCGCGTCGGAGGCCGGGAAGGACTCTTCGATGGCCTCGTCCAGAGCGTCTTCGTTGTCCGACGCCACGTAGTTCTGCAGGTCCTTGCGGAACTGGTGCTTGGCCGTGGTCAGTTCAATCCGGTCCTGCGGGCGCTTCGGTCCGGCGATGGACGGCACCACTGTGGACAGGTCCAGCTCAAGGTATTCGGAGAACTTCAGTTCGCGGGACGGGTCGTGCCAGAGGCCCTGTTCCTTGGTGTAGGCCTCGACCAGGGCGATGTTCTCCTCGGGACGGCCGGTCAGGCGCAGGTAATCGAGGGTCACGTCGTCGATCGGGAACATCGCGGCGGTGGAGCCGAATTCCGGGCTCATGTTGCCGATGGTGGCGCGGTTGGCCAGCGGCACAGCCGCCACGCCTTCGCCGTAGAACTCGACGAACTTGCCTACCACGCCGTGCTTGCGCAGCATCTCGGTAATGGTCAGCACCACGTCCGTGGCGGTGGCGCCGGCCGGGATCTCGCCGGTGAGCTTGAAGCCGACGACGCGCGGGATCAGCATGGAGACCGGCTGGCCCAGCATGGCTGCTTCGGCCTCGATGCCGCCGACGCCCCAGCCGAGCACGCCCAGGCCGTTGACCATGGTGGTGTGCGAGTCGGTGCCGACCAGGGTGTCCGGGTAGGCGCGGACCTTGCCGTCGACCTCGCGGGTCATCACGGTGCGGGCCAGGTACTCGATGTTGACCTGGTGCACGATACCGGTTCCCGGCGGGACAACCTTGAAGTCCTCAAACGCGGTCTGGCCCCAGCGCAGGAACTGGTAGCGCTCACCGTTGCGCTGGTATTCGATCTCCATGTTGCGCTCCAGCGCACCGGCATTGCCGAACACATCGATCTGGACCGAGTGGTCAATGACCAGCTCGGCCGGAGACAGCGGGTTCACGCGCTTCGGATCGCCGCCGAGGTCCTTGACGGCTTCGCGCATGGTCGCCAGGTCCACGACGCAGGGAACGCCGGTGAAGTCCTGCATGATCACGCGGGCGGGGGTGAACTGGATTTCGGTGTCCGGCTGCGCGTTGGGATCCCAACCGGCCAGGGCGCGAACGTGGTCCGCGGTGATGTTGGCACCATCTTCGGTGCGGAGCAGGTTCTCCAGCAGGACCTTGAGGCTGAACGGAAGGCTCTCGGCACCTTCAACTGAACTCAGCCGGAAAATTTCGTATTCGGCACCGGCGACGTTCAAGACGCCTTTGGAACCGAAGCTGTCCACATTACTCATAACAGGACTCCTCTCGCCACACTTTATCTTTGTCCGGGCGGCAACCACCCGCTAGTTAGGCGTCCCTAAGTGTGAAGGGACCGCTGCGGGCTCGACCTCTGGTCCGCTTTGCACGCCGAAGCCCGCAGAATCTATAGGGCAGAGGCAGTATGCACCGTCCGGAACAACTGCTTCCATCCTAGCCGGTAGCAGGTTTGCGGGAACCGGATCGCCGCCTGAGGCCTGCGTCACAGTCGGGAATCGGGCGGCGGCGTTCAGTC
This sequence comes from Arthrobacter sp. SPT-J7, assembly GCF_059089965.1. NCBI lineage: Bacteria > Bacillati > Actinomycetota > Actinomycetes > Micrococcales > Micrococcaceae > Arthrobacter > Arthrobacter sp. SPT-J7. The sequence continues at coordinate 27,212 of NZ_JBNHFF010000007.1, read as the reverse complement.
GTTGCCGGGAGTCAGCACAGCGAACGACTCCATGTGGTGCGTGTGCGGATACAGGTCGAAAACCCGCAGCGAATCGAGCTGCCAGCCCAGTTGCAGGAAGTAGCCGAGGTCGCGGGCGAAGGACGCCGGATCACAGGCAACGTAGCCGACCATGCGGGGCCGCCGGGAAGCCACTGCCTGCACCACCGCTTTGCCGGCACCGGCGCGGGGCGGATCAAGCACGACGGCGTCCAGCACCTTGGCCTGCGAGCGCAGCACACGCTCTACCTTGCCTTGGACGATCTCGATCTGGCCGAAGCCGTGCAGGTTCTTCCGCGCGTCCTTGCTGGCCGCCGGCGATCCCTCCACGGAGAGCACGTTGCCAGTGTTGCCTACGGCGTCGGCCAGTGGCGCGGTGAACAGTCCGGCACCCGCGTACAGATCGGCGACACGCTCCCCCGCCCGCGGCGCCAAGCCGTCCATCACCGCGGAAGTCAGGGTGGCAGGCGCCAGCCGGTGGATCTGCCAGAAGCCGTCGCCGGTTACCCGGTACCGGTGGGGACCGCTGGTTTCGGCGACCCAGGTGCGTCCCCGCAGCCGGGTGAGCCGGCCGGGCTCTGGCTCCCAGGCCGCCACCGAGACGCCGGGCTCGATCCGTTCGGCGAGCTTGGCCAGCCGCCTCGGCGTGGTCCCGGCGGCGGGCACCAACAGCACCAGCGGGGTGTCGCCGCCTGCCGGTGCCGCGACTTCCACCCGCTCCAGCCCGGTCAGGTCCAGGTCCCACAGCCGCAGGTCATTGACGGCGTCCACGGCCAGCGGCATCTCCTGAACCGGGATCAGCTCGTCAGAGCGGTGCGCATGCATGGCCAGGCGCCCATCCGGCCCTACGCCGAAGGCGGCACGCGTACGCCAGCCGAGTCCGTCGTCGTACTCCCCCTCCGGAGCTTCCACGGTCACCTCGCGTTCCAGCTTGGCCAGCCGTTGCAGTTGCTCCGCGAAGATCTGGCCTTTCAGCCGGCGCTGGGCCGCCAGCGCAATGTGGCCGAATTCGGCGCCGCCGACGGGCGGTCGTCCGGCTTTCGCTGCCGCCAGGGCATCGGCCGGCGCCCACGGATGCGTCACCCGGTCGGCGGACGCCTCCAGTACCTGCACCGTGTCCGCGCGCCAGAAGCCAGCGCCCGCTCCGCCGTCGGTCACCCGTGCCAGCACTCGTTCGCCCGGAAGCGCGTGCCGGACGAAGACCACCCGGCCCTCGTGCCGGGCGACGAAGTGGCCTCCGTGCGCGGGAGCACCGACGGTCAGTTCGATCAGCTGCGGCGCGGGTTTGGTCATGGAAGCTCCTGGTATCGGCGGGCGGAAGCGGAGGATGACAGCTGCCACGGCACGCTGGCCACCATGACCCCCGGCTCAAAGTGCAGGCGGGTCTTGATCCTCAGCGCGGTCTGGTTGTGCACAAGCTGTTCCCACCAGCGTCCCACGACGTACTCCGGGATATAGACCACCACGAGTTCGCGCGGGGAATCCCTGCGGATGCTTTTGATGTAGTCGAGGATCGGCGTGGTGGTTTCGCGGTACGGCGAGGCCAGCACGGTGATCGGAACCGGGACGTTGAGTTTCTCCCAGTCTCTCAGGGTGCGCTCGGTCTGTTCGGGGTCCAGATCCACCACCACCGCATCCAGTCGGGACGGCCGCGACGCCCGGGCGAAGGCGAGCGCCCGGAGCACCGGCTTGCGCACATTCGAGACCAGAATCACGGCGTGCACCCGCGACGGCAGCGCGGTGGTCGGCTGGTCTGGATCGAGCGCCAGTTCCCGAGCCACCTGGACATAGTGACGGTTAATACTGTGCATGATCAGCCAGAGCACCACGATGCCCAGCACGGCCAGCCACGCCCCGAAGATGAACTTGCTGACCAGCACCACCACCAGCACCGTGACGGTGAGGATGAAGCCCACCAGGTTGATCAGCCGCGAACGCACCATCCGGCGGCGCACCGGCCGGTGCGGGGTGGCCCGGATTTCGCGCGACCAGTGCCGGATCATGCCGAGCTGGCTGCAGGTGAAGGAAACGATGACACCGATGACGTAGAGCGGGATCAGCCGGGTGACGTCCGCGTTGAAGATCAGCACCAGCACCACGGCCGCGGCCGCCAGCGCCAGCACGCCGTTGCTGTAGCTGAGCCGGTCCCCGCGGGTGCGCAGCTGGCGGGGCAGGAAGCCGTCGGTGGCGAGGATCGATGCCAGCTGCGGGAAGGCGTTGAACGCCGAGTGGCTGGCCAGCACCAGAATGGCCGCGGTGGCCGCGACCGTCAGGTAAAACAGCAGGGCGCCGCTGCCGAAGACCGTTTCCGCCAACTGGCTCAGCACCGGGGACTGGAAATAGCCGGCCGGCAGTGGCTCTCCGTTCAACCGCAGTTGTTCGGCGGGAACCTGAACCACCCGCACCTGGGTGGCGCGGGCCAGGTACATCACGGCCATGGTGATCACGGTGGCGGAAACGCCGAGCATCAGCAGCGCAAAACCGGCATTCTTCGCCCGCGGTTTCTCGAAGGCGGGCACGTTGCTGGCGGGCGTCTCCACCCCCGTCAGCGCCGCGGCGCCGGTAGAAAAGGCCCGCAGGACCAGCAGTGCGCCGGCCAAACCCATCAGGCCGGCCTCCATGCCCGGTTCGGGCACGACGTCGAACGCGGCGCTGGGTGCCTCACCGAGGCTTCCAGCGAGGTCAAGGACAAACCCCACCAGACACATCAGCAGCACGGTGCCCACAAAGACGTAGGTGGCAATCGCCACGATACGCCTCCCGCGGGCCAGCCCACGCAGATGCAGCAGGGCCAGCACCGCAATGCCGGCCACGGCCGCCCCGGGCTGCCAGCCGTTCAGTGCCGGGATGGCGGACACCAAATACTGTGCGGCGGAAGACATGGACACCGCCACGGTGAGCACATAATCCAGCATCAGGGCGGAGCCCACCGTGATGCCCGCCGGCCTGCCCAGGTTCTTGGTGGCGATCTCGTAGTCGCCGCCGACCGGATAGGCATGGATGCTTTGGCGGTAGGAGGCCACCAGCACCAGCAGCACCACCATGACCGCCAGGCCCACCCAGGGGGCAAGCAGTATGGCGGCCACGCCGGCCAAGGCCAGTGTGAGCAGGATTTCGTCCGGGGCGTAGGCCACCGAGGAGAGCGCGTTCGCGGAGAAGACCGGCACCGCGAACCGGCGCGGTAGCGCCTCCTGCTTCAGCCGATCGGTGCGGAATGGCTTGCCCACCAAGACCCGCTTGAGGGCATCGAAAAATGTCAACACGCTTCGCTCGATGCGACAGCCAACAGCATGAGCCAATTCTTCACGGCTCTGAGTCTATGCCAGCGGACGGACGGGCCTGCGCGGCAGGACGGAGGAGTTGGTGCGGCGTCGGACGCCCGGGATGCAAACCTCGCAAGCGGAGACGGCACCCGGCTTGCGCACCGAAGGCCGACATTCCCTGGCACCGCCTGATCCTGCCGGGTGGAGACTCACAGAGGCTGGCGAAACTCCGCCCTGCTATTTGATAGCCACGGCACCTCCGCCGGGGTTAGCATGTGCGTGTCAATGTGCACTGGCTCACACCAGCGCCCGGGGCCGTTGGGCCTCGGGCTGCTTGCAAAGGAGTCTTGATGGGCAACGCAGCCGCCGTGATGACCGGCCTGAACAGCATCGAGATTCAGGAGCGCCCGATGCCCGAGCCGGGCCCGGGCCAAGCCGTCATCCGGGTGGAAGCCGTGGGGGTCTGCGGTTCCGACGTCGCCTATTTCCGCTACGGCAAGATCGGTCCGTTCGTGGTTGACGGCCCGTTCATTTTGGGCCACGAGGTCTCCGGCGAAGTGGTCGCCGTCGGCGACGGGGTAGACAATATCCGCGTCGGCGACCGGGTGGCCGTCGAGCCGGGCACGCCGGACCGCAGCTGCGACGAATGCCGGGCGGGACGCTACCATCTCTGCCCGAACCTGGAGTTTCTGGCGACCCCGCCCTATGACGGCGCGCTGCTGCAGTATCTGGCCATGGACGCCCGATGCTTTTTCCGGATACCGGATTCGATGAGCTACGAGGACGGCGCGCTGCTCGAGCCTCTGTCCGTAGGGTTGTGGGGTTGCCAACGGGCGAACCTTCAGGCCGGCGACGACGTTCTGATCACCGGTGCCGGGCCGGTTGGCCTGCTGGCGGCCGAAGCGGCGCGGGCCCTCGGCGCGGGAAGCGTCACGCTCACGGACATTTCCGACTACCGGCTCGGCATCGCCCGCGACCACGGATTCGCCGTGGAGAAAAGCGATGCGCCGACCGCGCGGACCTTTGACGTGCTGCTGGAATGTTCGGGCGCCAACGGCGTTCTCGCCGCCGGGCTCGGCCGGTTGCACGAGGCTGGGCGGGCCGCCGTCATCGGGTTGGCCAAAACCGAGGAAGTGCCGCTGCCTCTGTCCACGCTCAATTGGAAAGAGATCACCATCTCGATGGTGAACCGGTACAAGGACACCTGGCCGCTTGGCATCGCCTTGGTCTCCTCTGGCCGGATCAATCTGGAGGGACTGGTGACGCACAGCTTTTCACTGCCGCAGACCGCGGCCGCACTGGAAAACACCTCCACCGAACCCGAATCGCTCAAGGCGATGATCTACCCCCAGCGGCTCTGACCGCGGGCGCCCGAAAACGCAAGAGCGGCAACGCGGCACACCACCAGTACAAGGAGTTCCGATGAAGAAGTACACGCGGGGAATCCTGGGCTTCACCACCGCCCTGTTTCTGGCCGTCGGCATGACCGCTTGCGGCGGCGGCGGAGGAGGCGGGGGCGGCGGTGGCGGCGGCGGAGCGAGCGGAGGTGCGAGCGGCGGTGAGTCGGGCAAGATCGCGTTCCTGATGCCGGACCGGGCCTCCACCCGCTACGAGCAGCAGGACAGCCCGCTGTTCAAGGCCAAGGTCCAAGAGCTGTGCGGCGGCTGCGAAGTGCTCTACCAGAACGCCGACGGCAACGCGGACAAGCAGCAGCAGCAGGCCAACTCCATGATCACCCAGGGCGTCAAGGTTCTGGTCCTGGACGCGGTGGACAGCACCGCCGCTGCCTCGCTGGTCAGCACCGCCAAGGGCCAAGGGATCAAGGTCGTCACCTACGACCGGCCGGTCCCGGACACGCCGGCGGACTTCTATGTCTCCTTCGACAACAAGAAGATCGGCAACCTGATAGCCACAGACCTGGTCAAGAAACTCGATTCCGACGGCGACAAGACCGGCGGTGTGCTGATGGTCAACGGCTCCCCCACCGACCGGGCCGCGCAGCTGATCAAGGAAGGCGCGAAGGAAGCCGTCGATTCCAGCGACCACAAGGTACTGGCCTCATATGACACGCCCGAGTGGCAGCCGTCGAAGGCGCAGGACTGGGTCGCCGGCCAGATCACACAGTTCGGTGAGAAGATCACCGGCATCGTCGCCGCCAACGACGGCACGGCAGGCGGCTCCATTGCTGCCCTGAAGGCTGCCGGTGTCTCCCCCATGCCGCCGGTCACCGGCAACGACGCCGAAATCGCTGCGATCCAGCGGATTATTAGCGGCGACCAGTACAACACGATCTCCAAGCCCATCAAGATCGTTGCGGAGAAGGCGGCCGAGGTGGCTGTCCAGCTCTTGAACGGACAGACGCCAAAACCGGACGCAACGCTCTTCAACACCCCGGCCGCGCTGTTCGTGCCGACGGTGGTCACCAAGGAGAACGTCAAGAAAGTGATTTTCGACGGCGGCATCTACAAGCCTGCGGAAATCTGCACCGGCGAATACAAGAAGGGCTGCGACGAACTCGACATCAAGTAGTGCAGCCGCGGACGGCGGTGCCGCGATCCCGCGGTGCCGCCGCCCCTAAGGAAAGGGGAAGGCAGTGTCCACTGTGTCAGCGGAACGGCCGGAGGCAGCAGCTCCGGTGCTGTCCATGCGGGGCGTGAGCAAGCACTTCGGTGCCGTCGCCGCCTTGACGGACATCGCCTTGGACGTCCACGCCGGCGAAGTCGTTGCCCTGGTCGGCGACAACGGCGCCGGAAAGTCCACCCTGGTCAAGATCCTCGCAGGCGTTCATCCGCAGGACGCCGGCACCGTGAACTTCGACGGCAAGGACGTGACCATCCACACGCCGGTGGATTCTATTGCGCTGGGCATCGCCACCGTGTTCCAGGACCTCGCCCTCTGTGACAACCTCACCGTGGTCGACAACCTCTTCCTCGGCCGGGAGCTGGGGCCGTGGCGGCTGAACGAAGTGGAGATGGAGGTCCAGTCCTGGAAGCTGCTGCGCCAGTTGTCGGCGAAAATTCCCTCAGTGCGTATCGCCGTCGCCTCCCTCTCGGGTGGCCAGCGGCAGACCGTCGCCATCGCCCGTTCTTTGCTCGGCAGCCCGAAGCTCATCATCCTCGACGAGCCCACGGCCGCCCTCGGCGTGGCGCAGACAGCCGAAGTGCTGAATCTGGTGGAGCGGCTGCGCGAAAACGGCCTCGCGGTGATCATGATCAGCCACAACATGCAGGATGTCCAAGCCGTCGCCGACCGGGTTGCGGTGCTGCGGCTGGGGAAGAACAACGGGACCTTCCGGATGAAGGACGTGTCCACCGACGACCTGATCGCCGCCATTACCGGTGCCACCGACAACGTGGTGACCCAGCGCGCCGCCCAAACGGGTGCCGCTGCCAGCGCTGAAGGAATGGCAGGTGGAACTGACGGACCAGGCGGCGGGCTGGGCGGACCAGGCGGCGGATCGCTGCCGCCCGGCCAACCCGGAAACACGGGACAACGGGGACCCGGGGCAGCACCGGAAGAAGGGACCGTACCATGACAACGAATCCAACCACCCCAACAACGGATCCAGACGCCCCGGTTGTCCCGCTGGCCACCGACCTGCAGGATGAACGGCTGATCCGGACCGAGGGCTTCAAGGGCGCGGTCAAGGTCGGGATCAACCGGGTGCGCGGCGGCGACCTGGGCGTGCTGCCCATCATCATCGGCCTGCTGGTCATTTGGACCATTTTCCAGCTGCTCAACCCGTTCTTCCTTTCCAGCGCCAACCTGGTCAACCTGCTGTTGGAAAGCGCCGCCGTCGGAGTCATCGCGCTGGGCATCGTCTGCGTGCTGCTGGTCGGCGAGATCGATCTGTCCGTCGGCTCCGTCAGCGGCCTCTCCGCCGCGATCGTCGGCGTCACTTTCGTCAAGCTGGACTGGCCGATCGGGCTGGCGATTTTGACGGCGCTGGCCACGGGTGCTGTGATCGGACTGGTCTATTCGCTGGTGTACACCAGGTTCGGGGTGCCGTCCTTCGTGATCACGCTGGCCGGCCTGCTCGGCTTCCTCGGCCTGCAACTGTGGGTGCTCGGGGTCGAGGGCACCATCAACCTGCCGTTCGATTCCTTCCTGGTCTGGTTCGGCCAGACCGCGTTCGTGCCGGTCTGGCTGTCCTACGTGCTGGCCATCATCGGCGTGCTCGGCTTCTTTTTCAGCCAGCTCACGCTCTCCCGGCAGCGGGTCAGCGCCGGGCTGTCCGGGCGGCCGATGCGGCTGGTTCTGGTGCAGACGGTCGTGCTGGCCGTGATCCTGCTTTTCGCAGTGTGGTACCTCAACCAGGCCCGAGGCGTTGGTTGGATGTTTGTTTTCTTCGCAGCCCTGGTGCTCGTCATGCACTACGCCTTCACCCGGACCCAGTGGGGTCGTTCCGTCTACGCGGTGGGCGGCAACCGGGAAGCTGCCCGGCGGGCCGGAATCAGCGTCAACCGCATCTACGTGTCCATCTTCGTCCTGTGCTCGACCTTCGCGGCCGTTGGCGGCATGCTGGCTGCCGGCCGACTGGCCGCCTCGGCCCAGAGCAGCGGCACCGGCGATGTGAACCTGAACGCCATCGCCGCCGCGGTGATCGGCGGCACCAGCCTGTTTGGCGGCCGCGGCTCCGCGTTCTCCGCGCTGCTGGGCATCCTGGTCATCCAGTCCATCTCCAGCGGCCTGACACTGCTCAACCTTGAGTCCTCGTTCCGCTACATGATCACCGGCGTGGTGCTGCTGCTGGCCGTGATCCTCGACGCCGTATCGCGCAAGTCCCGCACCTCGCACGGCCGCGCCTAGTGGCCGGCCGGCTGAGCGCTATGTTCCTGGGCATCGACATCGGCACCGGCAGCAGCAAAGCGGTGCTGGCGGACGCCCGAGGCGAAGTCCTGGACAGTGCGACCGTCATGCACGACGTCGCTTACCCGCGGCCGGGCTGGGCGGAGTTCGACGCCGAGGGCGGGGCGTGGACGGAGGTGGTCCGGCTGTGCCGGGAGCTTTTCTCCCGCAACGACGCCGGAGCTGTCGCTGGTGTCTGCGTCAGTGCGATGGGTCCCTGCCTGGTCGTCACAGACCAGAACCTGACCCCGCTGCGCCCGGCGATCCTGTACGGAATCGACGCGCGCGCCGTCGTCGAAATCCGCGAACTCACGGAAGAGTTCGGTGCCGAGGCAATCTTCCGCGATGCGGGGAAAGTCCTCTCCTCCCAGGCCGTGGGCCCGAAGCTCCGCTGGCTGCGCAACCGGGAACCGGAAATTTTCGCCCGCGCCCGGAACTGGCACAGCCTGAACTCCTTCATCCTGGCCAAGCTGACCGGCGAGCTGGTCATGGACCACCACACCGCCAGCCAATGCGATCCGCTCTACGACCTCCGCGGCAACCGGTGGCATCCGGAGCGGTACGACGCCGTCGCCGGCCACCTGCCGAAACCCCGGCTGGCGTGGCCGGCCGAAGTAGGCGGTCATGTTCACAGCCAGGCGGCCGAGGCGACGGGGCTGCCGGAAGGTGTGCCGGTCTGCGCGGGCACCGTGGACGCCTGGGCCGAGGCGTTCAGCGCCGGCGTCCGGCAGCCGGGCGACCTCATGCTGATGTACGGCTCCACCATGTTCTTCGTCCAGGTCCTCGGGGAGTTCCGTGCCGAACCCAAGCTCTGGACCACCGCAGGGGTGGACCCCGGGTCGCTGACGCTGGCCGCGGGGATGTCCACCTCCGGAAGCCTGACCACTTGGCTGCAGCGACTCTTCGGCGACGTTTCCTTCGAGCAGCTCATCGCCGAGGCCGCCGCAGTGCCGCCGGGTTCCGACGGACTGCTGCTGCTCCCCTACTTCGCCGGCGAGCGCACGCCGGTCTTCGATCCCGATGCCCGCGGCCTGATCACCGGCCTGTCGCTGCGCCACGGACGCGGCCACCTGTTTCGAGCTGCGTACGAGGGCATCGGCTTCGGCATCCGGCAGATCGTCGAATACCTCGAGAACTCCGGCGAACCGATCCGGCGCGTCGCAGCCGTCGGCGGTGGCACCAAGGCCCGGCTTTGGACGGAGATCGTTAGCAACATCACCGGCCGCGAACAGCTGGTCCCGGAACAGACCATCGGCGCCAGCTATGGGGACGCGCTGCTCGCCGCCATCGGGACCGGGGCCGTGCCCGCCGGGACGGACTGGGCCCGGACGGCTGCCACGGTGAAGCCTGATCCGGCGACCGCACCGCTCTACGAAAAGCTCTACCGCACCTACGGGCTCCTGTACCCGTCAAACCGTGAGCACATGCACATGCTCGCCGCCCTGCAGGAACCGGTGGAGGAGTAAGGGACCGGCACAGCATGAGAATCCTGGTCACCGGTTCAGCAGACGGCCTCGGCCGGGCTGCAGCGGATGCCCTGCTGTCCGCCGGGCACGACGTCGTCGTGCATGCCCGTAACCAGGACCGCGCGGCCGTTCTCGACCCGCTGGTCGACCGCGGCGCAGACATCGTAGTGGGCGATTTCAGCGACCGCGACGCGGTGCGCCGGATTGCCGGGGAACTCAACGACCGTGACCCGCTCGACGTCGTGATCCACAATGCCGGCGTCTGGAGCGGTCGAGCGGTGATGCCGGTCAACATCATTGCCCCCTACCTCCTCACGGCGCTCCTCGAAGGACCAAAGCGATGCGTGTATGTGAGCAGCGGTTCGCACTTCGCGGGGCGTCCATCGCTTGCCAAGGTTGACTGGCAGGGCAAGACACCGGGTTCCTATGCGGACAGCAAGCTGTTCGTCACCACGCTGGCGACGGCGCTCGCCCGCCTGCACCCCGAACTGCTCAGCAATGCCGTGGACCCCGGCTGGGTCCCGACCAAGATGGGCGGACACGGCGCTCCCGACGACCTCGACCTTGGTCACCAGACCCAGGAATGGCTCGCAACCAGCGATGAACCCGAGGCGCTCACCAGCGGCGGGTACTGGTACCACCGACAGCGGCAGCAGCCGCACAAAGCCGTCAACAATCATGCCTTCCAGGACCAACTCCTCGAAGCGCTCGCCGAGGAAACCGGCACCCCACTCTGACGCGCGTCCTGGGCCTCCGCCTTCCGGCCGGTGGCTCCGCCTGCACGGGCGGGAACGTGGCTGCGTCGCTTACCCCCTTATTCGTGTGCCCAACAGCCGGCGGCCCGCAAATCTTCTGCAACAACCTACGCCAATGGAGCGAGACGATTCCGCCCTGTTCGGGTAACTGGTGCTGCGCGGCCGCGGGCTATGCTTCTCCATGGCTAGCGAGGTGAGCCCGAACGATGCCAAGTCCGACATGAAAGAAATCGATGACTGGCATCTAAATATTGAAAAATATTGTGGTCCCCGCAGCCTGAATGGCAGCATCTTCTCAACATCCCGGGCGGCACAGATCCAGCTGGGCCGGCTCACTACGAAGAAAGCAGGGGGACATGAACAAGCGCCTCAACGGGTGGGGCCGCGCGGCGGCTAGCCTCGGAATGATTGCATTATTGGCTACCGCGGCCGGATGCGGACGCTCCGCAGCCCCCGCTGCCAGCGGCGAAACCGATGCGGCAACATCCGCTGCCGAGGGAGCCACTGCCGAGAGCTTGGTCCCCGCGTCCCTGAAGGAGAAAGGTGTCCTCAAGGTCGCGACCGCCGAGGGATACCCTCCGATGGAAATGTACAAGGAAGGTACCACCGAACTGATCGGCGTGGACCCGGAACTCGCCGAACTGATTGCCGGTCAACTCGGCCTCGAATTCCAAATCACCAACGCCTCCTTCCCCGGCCTGATTCCGGGCCTCCAGTCCAAGCAGTGGGACCTGGCCATCTCCTCCATGAGCGACACCGAAGAGCGCCGCCAAGCGGTCACCTTCATCGACTACTTCGTCGCCGGTGGGGCGATCATGGTGAACAAGGGCAACCCCGAAGGAATCGGCACTATAGCCGACCTATGCGGCAAGAACGTGGTCGGAGCCAAAGGCTCGTCCAACCTGGCCATCCTGCAGGATTACTCCGAGCAGGAATGCAGCACGCCCATGAAAATCTCGGAATCGGAAGACGCACCGACCGGGCTGCTCCAACTGGACACCGGCCGGGCCATCGCCACCATGGTCGACTACCCGGTGGCAGTAGAACTGGCTGCCAAAGCGGGCAAATACGAGGTCCTGGAAGAGCAGTACGAGGCCGGGCCCTGGGGCATGGCCGTGGACAAATCCAACCAGGAGTTGGCTACCGCTGTACAGGCTGCCTTGCAGGAATTGATCGACAACGGGGATTACCAGGGCGTGCTTGAAAAGTACGGAGTAACAGACGCCGCCGTCGAGAGCGCAGAAATCAATGCCGGCCAGTAGCACCGACACCTCCGAAGTCGGCGGCCAGCAGGCGCCGGAGCTTCCGCTCAACGCCAGACGGCCGCCGGCCTGGAGCCGCTGGATAGGCGGTACCGCTGCTGGAATCTTCGGGCTGTGGGTGGTCTACATACTCGTGGTGACACCCAACATCCACTGGGATGTGGTCGCCGCATACATCGCATCCGCCCCCATCCTCGAAGGCCTGTGGGTCACGATCGCGCTCAGCGTCATCTCGATGGCCGCCGGCACGATTATCGGCCTGGTAGTGGCCGTCATGCAGTTGTCCAGAAACCCGGTGCTGCGCATCGTTGCCGGCGGATTCTCCTGGTTTTTCAGGGGCACTCCGCTACTGGTGCAATTGCTGTTCTGGTTTAACCTCGGCGTGATTTTTCCCCGGCTGGAATTCGGCATCCCCTTCGGCGGCCCCAAGTTGTTCGGCGTCGAAGCATCGATCATCACCCCTTTCATCGCAGGCCTCTTGGGACTAGCGATCAACGAGGGTGCCTACATGTCGCAAATCATCCGGGCCGGCATCCTCTCGGTTGACAACGGCCAGCGGGAAGCGGCCGAGGCCATGGGCATGTCGCGCGCGGGCATCTTGCGCCGCATCATCCTGCCCCAAGCCATGCGCATCATCCTGCCTCCGACGGGCAACCAGTTCATCTCCATGCTCAAGACGTCCTCCTTGGTGTCCATCATCGCCGGGTCCGATCTGATGACCGTGGTGCAGCGGATCTACCTGGGAAACTTTGAGGTCATTTCGATGCTGATCGTCGCTTCGATCTGGTACCTGGTCCTGACGAGCGTGGCCACCGTCGGACAACACTTCCTCGAGAAGAAGTATTCAAAGGGATTCGACGGCAGGACGCCAGTGCGTAGCAAGGTGCTGGCCAACCTCTCCCCTGTCTCACGACGAAAGCCAGGATCCCATGCTTAACCTCATAGTCCGTGCCCGGTCCGTCCGGAAGAGTTTCGGGAACGATGAAATCCTCAAAGGGATCAATCTGGACATTTCCGCCGGTGAAGTCGTGTGCATCATCGGGCCGTCAGGCTCGGGGAAGACAACGCTGCTACGCTGCCTCAACAGGCTGGAGGCCATTGACTCGGGCCGGATCTGGATTAACGAAGAGCTGCTCGGCTACGTGGAGCAGCCCGACGGTCGGCTGATGGAACGCCGCTATGAGGACCTGCGGCGCCAGCGCCAAAGCATCGGCATGGTTTTCCAGCGGTTCAACCTGTTCCCGCACATGACCGCCTTGGAAAATGTGGTCGAAGGGCCGTGGAAGATCAAGGGCCAGCCGAGACCAGCGGCGCTGGCGCGCGCTGAGGATCTTCTCTCCAGTGTCGGTCTCGGGGACCGGATGAACTTTTACCCAGCTCAACTCTCGGGCGGCCAGCAGCAAAGGGTCGCGATTGCGAGAGCGCTGGCCATGGAGCCGCAACTCATGCTTTTTGATGAGCCCACCTCCGCCCTTGACCCGGAGCTCGTGGGTGAGGTGCTGGCCGTCATGAAGGATCTGGCCAAATCCGGAATGACCATGGTGGTCGTGACCCACGAAATGTCCTTCGCCCGAGAGGTGGCGGACCGTGTGATCTTCATGGCCGACGGTGCGATCGTGGAAGCGGGAAGCGCTGAACAAGTGCTCAGAAACCCCCAGCACCGGCGGACCGCCGATTTCCTCGCCAGGGTCGGGTAGCGTGTCCGGAGAATACCTGCTGCGCGGCGGCCACGTGGCTGACGGCAGCGGGTCGGATCCCGTGCGGGCCGACGTCGCCATCTCGCATGGCCGAATTGTTGCAGCCCGCGCTGTCGATCCACGGCAAGCCATCGTCTTGGATGTCACCGGGATGGTGGTTAGTCCCGGCTTTATTGACGTTCATACCCACTCTGATGCCACTGCCCTGAACGCCAGCGCAACAGAGCCGTCCGCCGATCTGGCTGCCGCGGCCGTGCGGCAAGGGGTAACCACAGAGATCGCAGGCAACTGCGGGTACTCGCTGTTTCCTGCGGCGACCGAGCCTGCTCACGACGCCGGTCTGCGCGAATTCTGCATCGCGCTGCTCGGCCCTGCTGCCGATCCGTTGCCCTCGATGGACGCCTTCGCGGCACGGCACGACGGCGCCGGCCGAATCAACAACATCGCCTCGCTGCTGGGACATTCGAGTCTGCGGGCAGCAGTCATGGGTTTCGCGCAGCGTCGGGCGACGGAGTCGGAAACGGCCAGACTGTGTTCGCTGTTGGACCAGGCCTTGGCGGCGGGCGCAACAGGGTGGTCCTCCGGGCTGATCTACCCTCCGGGCACCTATGCGAATACGGCCGAACTCGTTGCATTGGGGCAGATGTCGGCCCGACACCGCGTGCCGTATGTGACCCATCTGCGCGATGAGATGAGCAAAGTGGAGCAGGCTCTCGAGGAGGCGCTGGAGATCGCAAGGCGGTCCGGAACTGCGTTGCACGTATCCCACCATAAGACGGCAGGTAAGCACGGCATCGGCAGGTCCGCCGCCACGTTGGCCATGATGGATGAGGCGCGGTCGCTGGGCTTGGATGTCACCTGTGATGTTTATCCGTACGTGGCCGCCAGCACCTCACTGCATGCAATGCTCCCCCCGTGGGCTGCCGACGGCGGCTTCGGCGCCTTGCTGGGCCGACTCACAGATCCGACGCTGCGGGACCGTATGCGCGCTTCCATCACCCACGGTGAACCCGACTGGGAAAACACCGTGGGCAATGGCGGGTGGGACAAGATCGATGTCGCCAGCGCACCCCTGCATCCTGCCAGCGAGGGGCACAGCATCGCCTGGCTGGCGGCCCAGGCAGGACAGGACCCGCTGGACTATGTGGCCGACCTGCTGCTGGCCGAATCCGGAGCGGTCACCATCATTTCCCATTCCATGGATGAGAAGGACATGCAACGAGTGCTGGCCCATCCGGGCACCATGATCGGGTCAGACGGTGTGCCCAAGGAAGGCAAGCCCCATCCGCGCTGGGCCGGGACCTTCGCCCGCGTCCTTTGCCGCTATGTCCGCGACCTCGGCCTGCTGTCCTTGGAGGATGCAATCCATAGAATGACTGCGCTTCCAGCGCGGCGGTTTGGTCTGGCAGACAGAGGCGTGCTGGCCCCTGGGTCGGTGGCAGACGTGGTAGTGTTCGACCCCGCTACAGTCACGGACAACGCCACCTTTACAGACCCTCTGCTGGCACCCACAGGCATCGAACATGTGTTTGTCTCCGGCAGTGAGGTCCTGCGCGGCGGGCGGCTGACGGGTGTCCGGCCAGGTGTCACTGTGCGGCGGAACGCAGGGGCAGGACCGCGCTGAAGGCCCCCCGGGTATTACCCGGAGGCGGACTCGACGGCAGCAGTCAGGAGTTCGACCTCTTCGCGGATCCGTCGTGCCGTGCTGTGAAGATGCGTCAAAAATGCCGGAACCAGCGGGTTGGGGTTGTCGCCACGGGTCGCCGCCCTGATGTGCCTGACCGAGGGGTGCGGCGTAGACAGCCGGCGGAGGGGCGCACGGCGCCGTTCAGCAACGGGCCCGAGGCTGAGGGCTGGAATCAACGCAAAACCCAGTCCGGCAGAAACCATGCCAAGCGTGATGTCGTAGTAGTCCGTCCGACAGCGTACGTTCGGCGCGTAGCCCTCCGCCGCACAGATTCGGTCAACTAGCGCCACCTCGTTGTCCATGCCCTCTGTGGCAATCCATTGCTCACCGGCCAGGTCTGCGATGCGCACCGATTCGCCTGGCCGCTGCCGGTACCCGTGCGGCACCGCCAGGAAATGGGGGTCGATGAGCAGCGGATGATAGACAACGCTTGGGCTCCTGCCATGGCTAATGTCCGAAGGCGCAGCCGCCGAATAGTCGAAGACGACGGCGACGTCGAGCTCAGTGCTCAACAACCTCGGCAACAGCTCGTGGGGCTGTCCGGGGATGAGGTTCAGGTCCACGCGCGGCCGCTCTGCCATGAATGAGGACAAGGCGGTGGGCACCAGGTGAAGACCGGCCGAGGCGAAGAAGCCCAGGCTGAGGGTGCCGCGTTGCCCGCCGCCCAGTTCCCGGGTCTCCTGCTCCGCCCGTTCCATGAGGTCGGCTATTGACTCGCTGTACTCAGCCAAGCGGCGGCCTGCCGCGGTGAGCCAGACGCCCCGCGTGCCGCGTTCGATGAGCTTGGTCTCCAGTTCGCGCTCCAAGGTCGAAATCTGGTGCGACACCGCAGACGGGGTAAGTTGCAGCTTTTTGGCCGCAGCCGAGATGCTGCCCGTCCTGGAGACTTCGAGGAGGGCGCGGAGGCGGCCGGATGAGAGCATGAGTGCCATTATCCCGCTAACCTCCCCGTCCGTGAGAGCATTTCGAGCATGCCCGTGTTTTCCCCATACAGCGATGGTGTTCCCTCGATCTCTTACCTGGCCTTGGACTATGAGGGCCAGGTGCTGGCCTCCCGCCAGCCGGACAGCATCGTCTACTCTGCCAGCACGATCAAGCTCGCCGTCCTGGTCGCGGCCATGCGCCAGATCGACACCGGCCTGCTCAGCCTTGATCAGCCGGTGACCGTCAGGGACCAATTCCCAAGCCGGATCGCCGACGCCGGCGACTTCACCTTTGATGAAGACGAGATAGACCGGGGCATGCCCCCGGTAGGCAGCACGGTGCCGTTGGCCGAAGCGTTGGGACGGATGATTTATGCCTCCTCCAACTCCGGAACAAATATGGTTTTGGAGTTGACCGGCATGGAGGCAGCAGCTGATGCACTGGATCTGTGCGGGGCGAAGTCGTCGAGGCTGGAACGGCTCATCAGCGACCACGCAGCACGGGATGCAGGATTCACGCACCAGACCACCGCGAGCGATCTGGTGCGCATCATGCGAGCGATCGTCACGGGAACGCTGACTAAGCCGGAGACCACCGAATTCATGCTGGCGCAGCTGCGACGTCAGGAACATCCGGTGATTGGGACGGAACTTCCCCCCGCAACCGACTGGGGCAGCAAGTCAGGCTGGGTGGACGGGATCCATCACGACGTCGCCTTCGTCGGGCGGCCCCACGGGCCAAGTTCCTACCTCCTGGCTGTTTGCACACATGGCTTTGAACAAGGGCAAGCTGTGGAGACGATCAAAGCAGTTGCCGCATCAGTCCACTCGTTCACCGCACATGCACCAGCTGCTGGAACATTGTCGTAAATTGGCACTTGCGAGTGCCGCGAACAGCGTGAGTTTAGTCCCTGACGAGAGGCCACGCACCGGATCATAGGCATCCGCCCCCGTATACTCGAAGCATGCTTATCGCTCGACTGAACCCTGGCCTCGAGGTCCAGCAGCCCGCCGTCGAGAACTGCGGGGGCGCCCTGTGAGCGGCGGTCTCGTTGCCCTGCTGGACGACGTCGCGGCCCTTGCCCGGATAGCGGCAGCCTCGCTCGACGACGTCGCTGCCGGGGCCGCCAAGGCGGGGACCAAGGCCGCCGGCGTGGTGATCGACGACGCGGCTGTCACCCCGCAGTACGTGTCCGGAGCAGACCCCTCCCGCGAACTGCCGATGATCAACCGGATCTTCTGGGGCTCGCTCCGGAACAAGCTGTTGATCATCCTGCCCGCGCTGCTGCTCATCAGCGCCTTCATCCCCTGGGTCATCCCGTTCATCCTCATGCTGGGCGGCACCTACCTTTGCTACGAGGGTGCCGAGAAGGTTTGGCACAAACTCCGGGGCCACCACGAGGCAGAGAAGGCGCCGGCAGTTGAACGCGGTCCGGCGGCCGAGGCCAAGGTCACCAAGGGTGCCATCACCACTGACTTCATCCTGTCCTGCGAGATCATGGTCATCTCCATGAACGAGGTAGCCGACGAGTCCCTGTGGGTCCGGGCGCTCATCCTGGTCGTCGTGGCGATCGCAATAACGGTGCTCGTGTACGGCGCCGTCGCACTCATCGTCAAGATGGACGACATCGGCCTGCACCTGACCACGAAGGACTCCGCGGGCTCGCAGCGCTTCGGCGAACTGCTCGTGAAGGGGATGCCCGCGGTACTGGCAGCGATCACCCTCGTCGGGACGATTGCCATGCTCTGGGTCGGTGGTCACATCATGCTGCAGGGTGCCTACGACCTCGGCTGGCACGGTCCCTATGACCTGGTCCACGTCCTCGAGTCCCCGTTCGCCGGGATCGCGGTGGTCGGCAGCTTCCTGGCCTGGCTCGTAAACACCCTGTGCTCCGCCGTCCTCGGACTCGCCTGGGGCCTCGTTGTCATGGCCATCTTGCACCCGCTGCTCAAAGTCCTGCCGTTCGGCAAGAAGAAGGATGCGCACGACGACGGCGACGCCCGCGCCGCCGCCGCCGGCAATCGGCCGTCGGATCACGACGCCGGTCCCTCCTCCTAGTTCCTCTGTCGCGCACTCTCCGGCGGCTGTTGGACTGGGAAATCACGGCGTATCCCAGACCTTGGTTTCAGTACTGATGACAGGAAGGTCGTAGAACCGCGGGAGAAACCGTCCGTCGCTGGACCGTTCAGCGGGCTTCCACTCTTGTCGACGTTAGATTGTGCCGGTGAGGGTCGAAGGAAGTCAGGGGAAACGGTCACCACAGAATCTGGGTTCAAGCCATGCGGTTTCCTCGGGACACGATTGCCGCGCTCTTGTGGAGTTGGTCCAGTGGTCCCGCGATTTCTGCTTTCCCTACGTCTGTTTCTAGTTCCATGATCCAATAGGTGGGCCGGACTCTGAAGATGGCGTCTGCCAGAGATGGCTCTCTCATCGAGCCAGTGACACCGATGACGGATAAAAGGATGACATCCCCGTAGTCCAGCCGCGAGTTCTTCCATCGCGGTTGAAACGCAAGATGATCCTCGGACGGGGTGGCGAGGCCGAACCGCCATTTGCTGGTTACGGACGTCGGTGCACCGTCGGGAAAACGCAAGAATCCCAGATATTGGTTCCGCGCCACATACCGCTGACGTGGGTGGTTTCGCCACCGGATGCGTATAGCACCACCTATAGCACTGCCGATTATTGCTCCCACGGCTGCCCAAACACTCTCAAGCAGGTAGCCCAGGTAGAGAAGCGCACCGCAGTAGAGGACCATAAAGCCACCACGAAGTGTCAATGCTTTGAATGCGACCCGGCTCCACATCGTGTCATCCAATCGGATTTTGCTTGGAGTATGCCTGCAACCCTATTTCCTGGTCAGGCGAACCGAAGTCCTAGATTCGCTCTCTTCCCAAGCGATTGATGATGTCCGCCGAAGGATCAGCTACCGCACTCCTGCAGGCTGATTAGCCGTTCGCGTTAGAAAGTGACCCGAGCGGCGGAAATCTCGTATGAGAAAAGCGCTCGAGATTACGAAGAGGAATACCAAGCCTACAGAGAGCCAGCCGAATGGATCACTACGTCCGGCGCCACTGATTGCTTGAGGAATGAAGACCAAGGGATACAACGGCATTATCAGCAGTTGCGTTGCGAGAGCCTTTCGCAGTTGCACAGCCGCACCGCGGGTTACCGTGAGATGCTCGGGAACGACCGCCGCTTTTCCTGCTACCTGTCGGCGGACATGTTTTTGTTCCGCGCCAGTGAGCGAAAGAGTCACGTCGACGTTTCCATATTCGGCTGCCGGCACGACCTTCTTCGAGTTAAAGATCAGACCTCCGACCATGGTGCCTACCCCCGCGAGCAAGAAGCCGAACGTTACGTTCGATGGCCAGTCGCCATAAGAGGCCCCGAATGCTAGAGCAGCCACTACTGAACCAACCGCGACTAGGACGATGACGCCCGGTAGCCAGAATTGCGTGTAGTAAACCTTCACGGCGGCGCCCAGTCCGTTGTCTGCCAACCCCTCAGCTCGCTTGGCTGCGTGCGCCCAACGTTCATTGGACTCCGCCATGAGTTCGTCGATTCCGCCCATGTTCCATTCCTAGGCATGAGGCCCACAGCGCCACTGAAACCTGCTAACGATGCTGCTCACATCCTGAACTATTCGGCTTGTTCAGCCAATAGTTCCAGCCCGGTAAGGAGGAAAGCGAGCGACACTTGTCGCGCACACAACTGCACTCTCATCAGGCTGAAGGTCAGCACGCTGGTGTTTCGCGCCCCACAGAATAGCGAGAGAGGTCATGGCCTTGGCGGGACCAGAAAGAAGTCTCGTCTCGCCGCGTCTGATGACTGCCGTTAGCCGTCCCATTTCGGCTCAGAGCACGGCCCAGGGAGGCGGCGAGTCCTCGACCTCGTCACTGCCGGACAGGTTCAAGGCCGCTTGCCATGGCGGGGGGAGGGCCTGTTCGGCGTTATGGTTGCAGTAGATTTGTATCCCGCTGTTTCAGGTTGGTGCCGGAAGGACGTTGATGGCGCATTTTGTGATCATGGGCTGCGGACGCGTGGGCGTCACGCTGGCCCACACCCTGGTTGATTCAGGGCACAGCGTAGCCATTATCGACCAGGACGACCGGGCCTTCCGTCGCCTGCGTTCGGGGTTCACAGGACGCAAAGTCACAGGTGTTGGCTTCGACCGGGACACGCTACGGCAGGCCGACATCGAGAACGCCTACGCCTTCGCAGCCGTCTCCAGCGGCGACAACTCCAATATCCTGGCAACGCGGGTGGCCCGCGAGACCTTCCACGTGCCGCACGTGGTGGCGCGGATCTACGATCCGGGACGCGCGGAAATTTATCAGCGGCTCGGTATCCCCACAGTGGCCGCGGTGCGCTGGAGCGCAGATCAGGTGCTGCGGCGGATCCTGCCCGAGCAGAGCATCAAGGGAGACTTCCGTGAGGCATCCGGCCGCCTGATCTTGGGCGAAGTGCAACTGGACGACGGCTGGGTAGGCCGGCAACTGACCGAGATCGAAGCCGCCTCCAGCGCCCGGGTGGCCTACCTGACGCGTTTCGGTGAAGGAATCCTGCCCGGTCCGGGCACTCGATACCAGAAGGGCGACATCGTGCACGCCATGATGAGCGTAGATTTAACATTCGAAATCGACCGGATTCTGTCCAGGCCGCCGGTAGAGGAGTCCGAATGAGAGTCGTAATTGCCGGTGCAGGCAGCGTTGGCTCGTCGATCGCGCGTGAGTTGCTCTCGAACAACCACGACATCCTGCTGATCGATCCGAAGCCCGAAGTGATTGGCCGCAGCGGGCTGAAGGGAGCACGCTGGCTGATCGGCGACGCTTGTGAGATCACCACGCTGCGCGAAGCCCGGCTCGAGGATGCCGACGTGGTGGTCTCCGCTACCGGCGACGACAAGGTGAACCTGGTGGTCTCACTGCTGGCGAAGAGCGAGTTCGGCGTGGGCCGCACGGTGGGACGGGTGAACAATCCAAAAAACGACTGGATGTTCGACGATTCCTGGGGCGTGGACGTTGCCGTGAACACCCCGCGCCTGATGACGGCGCTGGTGGAAGAAGCGGTGGAGATCGGCGACTTGGTCCGACTGCTGACACTTCAGACCGGCATCGCTTCGATGGTCGAGTTCACTGTTCCCACCGAGTCGGCGTTGATCGGCCGCAGGATTGGCTCCATTGCCTGGCCGCAGGACGCCACGGTGGTCGCTATTCTGCGCGACGACGTTCCGATCACGCCAAGCCCGGACGACGTGATTGAAGCCAGCGACGAGCTTTTCTTCATCAGCACCATCGCCGCGGAGGACGATCTGCGGGCGGTCCTGACGGGGCGGCCTGCCGCCGGAGACTGACTCAGTCGCCCCGGCTTGCCTCCACGGCGGCCGGACGGGAGACCAGCCAGGCCAACCACAGTCCCAGCGCATACAGCGGAACGCCCATGAGCAAGCGGGTGGTACCCAGCGCCACCAGCCCGTCATCACCCATCAAGTAGAGCGGAACCTGCACCGCGAGGCGCAGGAAGAGCACCGCCGTGAGGATCCACGTGGCGATGGTGTACGCCTTGAGCCGCTGCGGCTGCTTGCGCCAAGCTGTCCCCTCGTTGCGGATCAGCCCGAAAATGAGTCCCAGCGCCGGCCATTTGACGGCAATGGTGACCAGCATGGCCAGAATGTAGGCCGCATTAGTGAAAAAGCCCCAGACGTAAAAGTCCTCGGCGCGGCCCGTAGTGTTGGCGACAAACGCACAAATGGCAACCCCCACGAGGCCGGAGAATGCCTGCGTGACCGTGCCCCGCTGCAACAGGCGCAGCACGGTGAAGATGGCGGCAGCCGCCAGCGCCCCAATCAGTGCGGGGCCGAGCTCCTGGCCGATGGTGAAGACCACCAGGAAGATCACACCGGGCAGGATGCTCTCAGCCAGCCCGCGGACACCGCCCACTGTCTTCAAAACGTCGATTTGTCCATCGGCGCTCCGTTGCACCCCGGCACGGGCGGCATAGCTGCGCGCGAGCGCTTCGGTAGCGTCCGGCCTGCCCTTGCCTGGTTCTTCGGCGGGGTCGGGGTTGGCTGCAGGCTGCTGGGCGTCGTTCGAACGCCCGCTATGCTGCCGACCGCTGTCCGGGTGCTGATCTGTCATAGGTCAATTCTCCAACGGACTGAGGATCTCGTAGCGCGGATTATAAATAGTGGCCAGCCCGTCCACGCGGAACAGCATGCCTTCGAAAGAGAGCCGGATACCCGCGACGATCCCTGGGACGCGGTGCTGCCCCAGCCAGACCAGCCTGACCCGCGGGTGCCCGCCGTCACGGGATTTTCCGGGATGCTGCTGGCCTGCGTCGGTCACGACGGCGGCAAAACGCGGCGGCCGGTTGGGCGGCTCGATGGTAATAGCCTCCACCAAACCGCTGCCGGCAACATGGCCGCGCTCCGGCAGATAAGCCATGGGACTGGCGCCGGCCCCGGCCAGGAATGGAAGCTCCGGCAAGTCAGCGAATCTCGGTGATTTCCGGACCCCGCTCCGGGGCGGACAGTCCGGGCCGCCGCTGCTCGGCGGCCTGCTGCTCGGCGGCCTGCTGCTCAGCAGCCTGCTGCGCGGCGGCATGCTGTTCGGCGGCGCCCTTGGGCATCTTCAGTGGCAGCAGGTCCCTGGGCGGCAGCGGCTGAGTGCCGCGGACCACTATGGTGGACCGGAACAGTTCCTCGAGGTCCGCGGCTTTGGCACGATCCAGCGCTGCGGGGCCACCGATGACGCCGCGCAAGAACCAGCGTGGCCCATCCACGCCGAGGAACCGGGCTACCCGGTAGCCCTTCTGGCCGTCGGAAGCCTGCGCCGGCAGCTTGGCGACGACTTCGGTACCCATCGGACCGTCCAGCTCCTGCACGGTCCCGCCCTGGGATCCGACCGAGCTGGCGATCTGGGTGCGGATCTCGTCCCACAACCCCTCGGACTTCGGCGCGGCGAACGCTTGCAGCTGCAGATTGGACCCGGCCAAGTCCAGCGTCACGGCGACGACCCGCTGAGACTTTTCCTCGATCTCCAGCCGCAGCTGCAGGCCCTCGCGGGGACGGATCTTGAGCGCGCCCAGATCCAGATAGTCCTCCCCGGCGTCCTGCTCGGAGTCGTCAAAGGGGCCGTTGCGGCGTGGACCGCTCTCCGGCGCCTGCTGGGTGACCTGCTCACCAAGTTCGGCTGCCTCGGTTGCGCGATCTTCGCCGTCGTTCTTGTTCTTCTTTTTGGAACGCCCAAATGCCATAGCTTGAGTTTCCTCTTCCTCCGGTGCTGCACCGGGTTGGTCTCTGTCTGCGTGGCGTTATTGCCGCCTGCGGCAGGAGGGCCGCCGCCCGTGCTCGCGGGCTTGGCCGCCAGACGCGCCCGCGTCGCTACTGCGCGCCGAACCCTCCGGTGGACCCGAATCCGCCGGCGCCCCGGGCGGAGTCCGGAAGCTCTGCGACGAGCTCGAACGCGGCTGTTTCCACCTTCTGGATGACCAGCTGTGCGATCCTGTCGCCCCGCTTGAATGTCAGCGTCTCGCTGGCGTCGGTATTGAGCAAGGTGACGGCAATCTCGCCCCGGTACCCGGCATCAACGGTGCCAGGAGCATTCACGATCGTCAGGCCGTGTTTCGTGGCAAGGCCGGACCGAGGATGCACCAAGGCGACATAACCGTGCGGCAGCGCCATCGCCACGCCCGTCGGCACCAGGATCCGCTCCCCCGGGGCAATCCGGAAATCAATCCGGGTCCGCAGGTCCGCACCGGCATCTCCCGGGTGGGCATAGGACGGCGCTTCCAGACCGTCGTCGAGCATTTTCAGCTGAACGGTCAGCGTTTCAATTGTCTGCTGCACTCGTGATCGTCTGTCCTTGAGAGGGGCGAAGGTGCGGGCTGTTTTCCGGCGTTCCAAGGCTCGCCCGCTGAGATATTCCGCACAACACTCTAGCGCGTTTTCAGCCCTCCCGCCCGCGTGCGAGGCTGGTTCCGCAACGGCGGCGGCAGCAAGGTGAAATGGCCGCCAAAAGGTGAAAAGCTGAGTTCATGACACAACCAGCGACCCCTGCAGGCAGCTCCGGTCCCGCCGGCGGTCCTTCTTCCGTGCCCCACTACGAGGAACGGCTTTGGCCCAATTTCTGGGTCTGGCTGATTGCCGCCGGCACCGCCGCCGCCGTCGTCGTGATGCTGGCACCCATCAGCATGGCCGCCGGCATCATCGGCGCCGTCGTGGCCGCCATCCTGCTGGCCGTGCTGCTGATCGCATCCACACCGCGGATCGTGGTCACCGACACGATGCTTCAGGTAGGCCGCGCCCAAATTGAGCGTCGATACGTGGGCAACGTGGAGGCCTTCACCGGTGAGGCCGCCACTGAGCAGCGCGGTCGCAAGCTGAACGGCACCGCCTATATGTGCATGCGCGGCTGGATTGATCCGGTGGTCACCATCGAGATCACCGACGAAACAGACCTGACACCGTACTGGATCGCTTCGACGCGCCGGCCGCAGCAGCTAGCCGCGGCCTTGAATCGCCCCGCGCAGAACGAAAATTAGCCCGGCGGAACCTCAGTTGCGCCGGCCGCAGCGGCGCAGCTGAGGCCGAGCCGCACGAGGGCGCTGTGCGGATGGCCCGCACAGCTTGTTGCTACCCCTCACAGTCCGTGCAATAGAGCAGTCCGTCCTTTTCCTTGGCCACCTGTGACCGGTGGCGTACCAGGAAACAGGAAGCGCAGGTGAATTCGTCCTGCTGCGCGGGCAGCACGCGCACCAGCAACTCCTCGCCGGACAAGTCGGCCCCGGGCAGTTCAAATCCTTCCGCTGCCTCGGCTTCATCCTCGTCGACGACGGAAGACTGCTTGTCGGTCCGCCGATGCGACTTCAGCTCCTCAATGGATTCCTCGCTGGTTTCTTCGTCGGGCTTCCGAGGGGCATCGTAGTCAGTGGCCATTGTTGTCCGTTCACTCCCTTCCGTTCCAGGTTCATCGAGGCAGGATCCCCCGCTCCGGGACCGGTGTCCCGTGCCTGACGAGCCGCTCACAGGTCAACGTATCCGTTGTCGATTTTGTGCCCGTGACGCGAAGATTCTTGCCTGATTACTGTGCGCATGACAAACTCCGCCGCTGCCGGGCGCTTGTGGCCTGCTCGGACGCCGGCGGCTCAGGACGGCGACCTTGGCCACAAACTCCACGCCACACCTGCAAAAACAATAGGAAAAGCACTGTATCGATGGCAGAGTTTCAGGCAGAACGTGTCGTCTGGTGGAGGGTTTTCATGCAGGATCTACGGCTGGTGGGTGTCCATGAGGATGGCGAACATCTGCTGTTGAGCGCAGGTGGAGACGACTACCGTCTGGCGATAGACGAGGCCCTGCGAACAGCGGTTTTTCGCCCTACAACCACACGCGCCCCCGGTGCCGGCGAGCCATCGGAAGCTGGCCTGTCCCCCCGCGAAATCCAGGCGCGCATTCGTGCAGGCGCCACCGCAGAGGAGGTTGCGGCCGAATCCGGCCTCGACCTCGAACGCATCCGGCGCTACGAGAGCCCGGTGCTGGCAGAGCGGCACTACATTGTTGAGCAAGCCCGCAAGGTAGAAGTCGCGGGTCCGCTGCCCGGGCACGACGGCTACCGATCGGCCTTCGGCGATGAGCCGGCCACCCTGGGTGGAATGGTGGACCATCGCATCCATGCCTTCGGCATCGAACCGGACTCGATGAACTGGGATTCCTGGCGCCGCAGCGACGGCACATGGGAGATCGTGGCCTCGTTCACTGTCCCGGCAGCGCCGGCCACCGAGTCGATCGGCGAAGAACCGCCGGCGAGGTGGATTTTCCACGCTGCCCGCCGCACCATCCAGAATGCCAACCGATGGGCACAGCAGTTGAGCGAGCTGGAGACGGTGGAGGGTCCTGTACCCGGGCGCCGCTTGAAGGCCGTCACCGACCACGTATTCGACTTTGAGGCCGACGCCGAAGCAGAGCTCGACTCGGCGGACGCTCAGGACGACGAACAGTCCGCTGAGTCGGAAGAGCTGCTGGAAGTGCTGCGCGCGCGCCGCGGTCAGCGGCTGGGCGTCGATGAAGACGCCGACGACGCGCTGGCCCTGATGCTCACCCAAGGCCCGGTGCCCGCCGCTCATCCGCGTGACTCACTTGAACATGACTCGTTTGACGAAGCAGATGGCCAAGACGACGATGCCCCCGCCGTTCGTCAGCGGGCCGGGTTCCCGCTGACGCTGGCCCCCGCTTATGAGGACGGCTCCGTCTCCTCCTTGGAGTTGGAGCACGGTGTCAGCACCATCACGCACGAAATCACGCTTTCCGGAGCGCCCGAATTCCTCAGAGACGAACCTAGCGATGCGACTCACGGCGACGATCAGGACCCGCAGGGCCACGTTGCCGAAGAGGACGACGTCGAAACGAGCGACGTCGCACAGACCGCCCACTCCCCCGTCGGCCAGCCGGCAGAAGAAGTGCGCCCTTCCACCGCACCGATGAAAACCGTGGCGCAGGACAACGGTTTTGTCTGGGGCAGGAACCGGCCGGAACAGGCGGGGGCGAAGACCGCCGCTGACGAATCAGCAACCGACGAGAATAGCGCCGACGGAGCGGACTCTGCACCGGAACCGCCTAAGCGGGCCATTAAACCCAAGCGGTCCAGCGTCCCCAGTTGGGACGAAATCGTTTTCGGCACTAAGCACGACTAACGGTTGTTTCGCCGGTCAACTGGCGCCTCTCCAAACCGCCTGCGGGCCTTCGCTCGGTGTGCGCGGCAATGCCGCGCAGCCCAAGACCTAGAGGGCACATACGCGCACTTTCCCTCTAGAACGGCGGCGGGTCCTGCTGCTGGTTGACCGCCGGCGGCTCGTTTAGTTTGTCCGCTGCACGGTTTTTGCGCGCGGGGTGCCAGGACGGCAGCCAATCGTCACCGTAGGAGTGTCCACCGGCCCCGGGTCCCGTCGGTGAATGGACGACTAGCGGTTCGATGTGCCGGCGTTGGTCCTCGGGCAGGGCGGCGGCGAGGGCGGGCGGGTAGTGGGGTTGGCCGGGAGGGTCGTTGTCTTCGCCGGGCCGTTCGGTGTAGGTCCGGCCGGCCAGGGTGGTCACTTCGAACACCCCGGGTGCGGGCTGTGTCATCTGCCAGCCCGCGCTGGTTTTCAGCCGGTGGTGGGTCTCGCACGGCGGGCCGAGGTTCCCGGCGTCGGTTTCACCCTGGGCGCCGTCGGCGCGGAAGGCCCGGGTGTGGTCGATCTGGCAGGCCTTGCCGTGTTTGCGGCAGCCGGCGAATGGACACACCTCGTCCCGTT